>CALAMQ010000001.1 GCA_937925815.1 uncultured Granulosicoccaceae bacterium
CTGTGGCGCGTGTCAACCGATTGAAAACCGCAACGCAGGCTGATGTCGTGATCCAGCGCGGCGCACACTGGGTCTGCGCGCACCACGCCAAGCTCGACACCCGTGAGATCGCCTGCGAACACCTCACACCTGACGTGGCACAACAGCGCGTTGGCGTGCCCTGTGGCGAGGGGCTGTGGTTGCCAGACGCGCTCAGCCTGCGGCCGTCAGCACTCTGCCACGCCCTGCTCTACCAAACTGGCATCACCCTGCACACCGGTGCTGCGGTTGCTGACATCAGCACGGAGAACAACCGCTGCGTGGCGCGCGACGCGAACGGCAACACGCTTGCCGAGGCCGATGCCTGCGTGCTGACAACCGGGCCTAGCATGCCCGCAACGCTGCCGGATCTAGCCCCACCGTGGACCACAACCCAGGGACTCGCGGCAGTCGCGAAAGCACCCGAAGGTGCGAGTCCGTTGCAGGCCAATCTCGCCGGTTCAGACAGCTTCGCGCCCATGACGAATGGCGTCGCGGTCAACACCGGCCACTGGCGCGCACCGAGGACGCTGACCGCAGCCACCGCAGAACTCGCGCTGCCTGCAGCGCTGGCAGACCACCGGGTTGCATCGGCCAGACTCGCCACGCGCCTGCACACGCCGGATCGCTTGCCGCTGATTGGGGCCGCGCCGGACGTCACTGCGTCACGCGCGGCGTTCGAACCGTTAAAACGCGGCAAATCACCCGAACAAGACCCGGTGTATCGGCCGAACATCTACCTGATTGCGGGACTCGGAGGGCGAGGTGTCACCAGCGCCATGTGGTCTGCCGAGTTGCTCGCACGCGCCATGCTGGGCCTCTCAGACTGCCCGCCGTCACTGCATCCGCTGCGGTTTTTGGTGCGGGCGCTGAGACGCGGAGGCTAGACAAGTGACTGGACGCATCCGACGACACCTGATCCAATACTCCCCCGCCAACGGATGCCACGTGACGCCATGCCGCTCCTGAATGTCGGTTCAATCAATATCGACCACGTCTACCGTGTCGAGCAATTCGTGCAACCCGGTGAAACCCGCGCCGTCGCCAGTTACCAACGCTTCCTCGGTGGAAAGGGCGCCAACCAATCGCTAGCACTCGCGCGCGCTGGCGCAGACGTGCGGCATTTGGGTGCGATCGACCACAACAGCGACTGGGTGCTCGACTACTTGCAGTCAGACGGCGTCGACACCCGGTTCGTTGAAAAAACAGACACCCCGACCGGGCACGCGATTATTCAAGTTGACGACAGCGGTGAGAATTGCATTTTGATTGCCGCCGGCGCAAACGCGACAATTGAACGCGACAGGGTTGCACTTGCGCTCGATCACGCACAGCCCAGTGACTGGGTGTTACTTCAGAATGAGACCAGCGCGGTTGCAGACACCGCAGAACTCGCCGCGAGCCGCGGCCTGCGCGTCGCCTACAACCCCGCGCCATTCGATGCCGACACCGTCAGCGCCATGCTGCCCCACCTCGCCTTGTTGGTTGTCAACGGCGGTGAGTTCGAGGCGCTCACCAACGCCATGCAAGGCGACATTCCGGCGACCACCGATCTGCTCATCACCCACGGCTCAGTTGGCGCAGAGTTGCGTTATGACGGTGAGCAGATTTTTGTGCCCGCGCACAAGGTCAATGCCATCGACACCACCGGCGCCGGTGACACTTTTATCGGCTATTTTCTCGCAAGCCAAATGGCGGGTATGGACCGCGTAACGTCACTTGAACGGGCCGCCGCCGCAAGCGCGCTCAGTGTGAGCCGCGCGGGTGCCGCCGAATCCATTCCGCACGCGGCCGAGGTCGCAAAACAATTGGGTAATTGACACCGTGGCTCAAAAAATCATTATCGACACCGACCCCGGCATCGACGACGCGCTGGCCATACTCTTTGCGCTGGCGCACCCGGATTTAGAGTTGATCGGCCTGACCACCGTCTACGGCAACGTGCCAGTGTCACTCGCCACCGACAACGCGCTGCGGCTGGTTGAGCTCGCAGATGTTGATGTACCCGTGGCCGCCGGCGCTGCCAAACCCTTGTGCATCTCGCCGCGCGGGCACGCGGATTTCGTTCACGGCGCAGACGGTTTTGGCAACAGCAACCTGCCCGCGAGTGCACGCCAAGCTGTGGCGCCCCACGCGGCGCAATTTATTGTCGAGCAAATCCGCGCCGCACCGGACGCTGTCACCTTGGTGCCCGTCGGCCCACTGACCAATATCGCACTGGCCTTGCAGCTTGCGCCGGATATCTGCGAGAAGACCCGCGTGGTGCTGATGGGTGGCGCGGTACACGAGCCCGGCAACTGTAGCCCCGTGGCCGAGGCAAATATCTGGCAAGACCCGCACGCCGCAGAGGCGGTATTTGCGGCCAATTGGCACGTGACAATGGTCGGCTTGGACGCCACCCACAAGGTGACACTCGATCAGGGTTTTTTTACAGGTCTCGCCGAGCGTTCACCGCGACTGGGCGGTTTCCTGAATCAAATCCACCAGTTTTATCTCGACTTCTACGCTACGCGTTATGGCGACAGAGTGTGCGCCGCGCACGACGCGCTCGCTGTCGCAGCGGTGCTACGCCCGGACCTTTTGACGTTTGAATCAGGCGCCATTCAAGTTGCGGTGGATGGCATCGCCGAGGGCCAAACTCTGTTTGCCAAGCCTGGTCAGTTTGACCACAAGGCAGAATGGCAAGGCCGGCCCGAACACCGGGCGGCATTGAACGCTGATTGCGAGGGCGTCAAGGCGTTGCTGCAAGACGCACTGTCAACGCTGGACTGATATCAACGGGCCGCCGAGATGCGGCCCGCGACAGACGCCTTAGCCCGCCGCCTTGGATTTGGCCCGGACTTTGGCAACCGGCACGGCTGGCATCCGGTTCCAGGCGTCGAGTGACGCAACTTTGTAGGCCTCGGCGAGCGTTGGGTAGTTGAACGTATTCTCAAGGAAATACGCCAACCCGCCCTTGTGTGCCATCACTGCTTGGGCCACGTGCACTAACTCCGTTGCGCCCTCCCCGACAATGTGCGCGCCGAGCAAGCGGTGAGTCTTGATTGAGAAAATCAATTTCATCATGCCACTGCTCAGGCCCATGATCTGACCGCGTGCGGTTTCACGCAGTCTCGCGGTGCCCACCTCATAGGGAATGCCGCGTTCGACCACTTCTTGCTCTGACATCCCAACGGTACTGATTTCTGGCACAGCGTAAATGCCATAGGGAAAGTTGTTGTCCGGCTTGCCCGGGTTGCTGTCAAAGGCGTGCGAGGCCGCAATCCGACCCTGTTCCATGGATGACGACGCGAGCGATGGAAAACCAATGACATCGCCAACAGCATAAATGTGTGGCACTTCGGTGCGGTAGTAATCATCCACCGACAGGCGGTTTCGGTGGTCCACTTCAAGCCCGGCTTTTTTCAAGTCGAGCGCGCCGGTCGCGCCCATGCGCCCGGCACAAAAAAGCACCATGTCCGAGGCAACCACACGACCACCGCCGAGGTGGCATACACACTTGCCGTTCTCCTCGCGTGTGACACTCTCAACCTTGTGGCCGAGTCGCAGTGTGACGCCGCGCTCGCGCAAGTCATGTAACAAGTACTGCACGATGTCGTGGTCGACAAAACTGAGCACATCACTGCGTGGATCGATCAAGGTGACGCGCACATCGAGCGCGCTGAAAATGGTCGCGTATTCAACGCCGATCACACCGGCACCAATGACGGTCAGGGAACTGGGAATGCGGTCCAGCGACAGCAGCTCATCGGAGTCAATAACCGTCTTGCCGTCAAAGGGAATGGAATCCGGGCGAAAGGGCTCGGTGCCAACCGCGAGCAAAATGCGCTCGCCAGACAGCATGCGCGAATTGCCATCAGCCAAGGTCACGTCAACCGTGTGCGGATCGCGGAAGCGCGCCACGCCGCAAAGCGTGTCGACGTGGTTGCGCATGAATTGGTGTTCTTGGATGTCGACTTCGTGGTCGAGCGTTTGCCGCAGTCGGTGCAGTAGGTCGTTGGCAGTAATGCTGTCTTTGACGCGGTAGGCGCGCCCGTAGAAGCCGCGCTCACGCCAACCTGTGAGGTTGAGCACTGTCTCACGCATGGTTTTTGAGGGAATCGTGCCGGTGTGCACCGACACACCGCCAACGCGGCGGCCCTTTTCGATCACCGCAACGCGTTTTCCAAGCTTTGCAGCCTGAATTGCCGCCCGCCGCCCGCCCGGGCCGCTGCCTACGACGACGAGGTCGTAGCGGTCTTCAGGTGCCACCACCGGCACTGGCGAGATTGTCGCCACGGTTGCTCGTTTACCCATGTCTGTGCTCCAGTCAGCATCCCTTGCATTGGGACTGAGCGAAGCAAGTGCAATGCCGTCACCGGGCAGCGGCTGGCTTCAGACGTCGACTGACACGAAGGCAGAGCAGCGCAATCCACAAAGGCGCGAGCCCACCCCCGCCCTGATTGGGCGCAGGCGTCTCGATCTCACCGGCGTCATCAACCACATCAATTGCCGGTGTCGTATCCACCTCGGTCTCAGGCTCGGGCTCTTGTTCAGGTTCTTGTTCAGGTTCTTGTTCAGAATCGGGTGGTTCAAACTCCGGAGGCGATGGCGTGCTCACAGCATCGTCGCGCGCGGCCTCGGCTTGCAGCGCGAGCCAATCGTGCGCGTCGATCAACACCTCGCGTGCCAACAGCGCTTGAATCACATTGCCAGCCTGGCAGGCAACGCCGGGCAAACACACTTCCAGTGCGTGCTCCGCACCAGCCAGCAGATCGAGCTGGCCTCCCGGACCGCAGCTTGAGGACGCAGACTGATGTGGCACAGAACCCATGCCCTCCGCTGAGA
This sequence comes from uncultured Granulosicoccaceae bacterium, assembly GCA_937925815.1. Lineage (GTDB taxonomy): Bacteria > Pseudomonadota > Gammaproteobacteria > CALCKW01 > CALCKW01 > CALCKW01. The sequence continues at coordinate 4,846 of CALAMQ010000001.1, forward strand.
GCATTTGCCACGCTTGCATCGAATCAGCCGCGGCGCACAACAGCATCGCTTGCCGCGGTGGTACTAAGTCGTCTGCTAGACCATGCACCACACGAAGCGGTGCCACGGGTTCCCCAAGTGCCACGCGGCTGGCGAGAGAGAAGCGTTCAAATCGCGCCGATGACGGTAACCACATAGACGCGGCTTCACCGAGAAAACGCTCGAGGATGCGTACCCCATCGGGATTTTGATAGCGTTCTGAAAGCGCCTGGGTTGCAAAATCACCGACATCAGTTGGCGGGTACATCAGCAGTGCAGCGGCCACCGCGGGCTCGCGCTCTACTGCCAACCACGCAGCGAGGAATGCACCGGCAGATTGCCCAAACACAACGGGTCTTCCCGCAGCCGCGCCGTATTGCGCTCCATTCTCAGCCACCCAGTCGAGCGCCGCCTCCGCGTCCTCGATGATGTCCTCGGCGAGCCAATTGCGGCAAGCGGCTGGGCCATCTTCATCACCGGCAAGCCGGTAGAAGGGCGCGAACACCACCATCCCACGGTCCGTGAACTGGGTGATCAAGCTTTCCATCCCGGGAAAACCACTGCGGCGGCCCGACCAACTGCCACCGTGAAACGCGATGACAGCAGGCTGGTTTATCGCACCGGGCTGCGCGGAGTAGACCCGCATCTCCAGTGCGCAGGTTGCGCCATCGCGCTCAACGCTGCGGTAATTGAGTCGACCGACATAAGGCTCAGCGCTGCCGGAGAGTCCCGGCAAGGTCAACGGCAGCCGAGTGCCGGGTGTGCTGTACCAAGTTGGGTCGCTCTGCGGCAACGCGCTCGCGTCGCCGAGCACACCGGGCACGGTCACGCTCTCGCAGAATTCATCAAACGGCACAGTGTCCGTGGCTATGGGGCGTTCGCATTGGGCGTCGCTGTAACGCGTGCCGCCGAGCGTCCCGGTTTGCACACAGGTGCCCGCTGCATCCAGCGTGTACACCGGCTCCCGAGGCAGTGACCGCACCAAGGGACGCGCCACCTCGCAGGCGAGCAAACCGGCAATCCGATCCGGGTCTGTCAGCTGTGCGCTGAGCGTGCTCGCCCACGCCAGTGCAGCCAACAGAAGGCCGCGCTTGAGCCCCAAAAAAATGCGCCTCATTTTGCCCTCATGGATCAGATTAGCCTTCATCGCATTGCGCACGTCATTCGCCTTGACACCCAGTTCTGCAATGTTCGCATATGACGTACACTCTAGCTGATGCCCAATCGGACTTGGCAAGTCGACCGCTCGACTGAATGTTAACGCCGCTCACGGCGAGTGCATGTTGTCGTGACAACGTTTTCACACGGGAATTGAACGATGGAAACACCCTATCGCTGGTTTTTCGGGTACGGCTCGCTGGTCAACGATGACACGCTGGCGCCAGGGACCGTGTGGCAACGCGCCACACTGCAGGGCTGGCGACGCGTCTGGGGTCACAGCATTGAACGCGACCCGCGCTGGTTAGCGCTCAATGCCGTGCGCGATGACAACACAGCAATTGACGGCCTGCTAATCCGAGAAACAGCCGACACCGCAGGCGCACTTGCCGCGCGCGAAGCGGGCTACTCTGCCGTGCAGATCGAAGTCAATGACCTCAACGTGACATTGCCAGCCGATGACACCGCGTGGATTTGGTCCAGCAACACCCCAGCTGAACCTGGCCAATTGGCGTGCCTGTGCCAAAGTTACATCGATTGCGTGCTCGCAGGCTTCGACCGCCATTTTGGCGCGAACGGCATTGCACGATTTGTGGCATCAACAAATGGCTGGCAACGGCCTGTCATCGCAGACCGCGGCACCCCACGCTACCCGCGTGCAGTCACACTGACGCCCGCTTTTTCAGCCCACATAGACATGCGCGTTGACGCCGCCAGGCAGAAAACGCCGTCACAATTAAGAGAATAACCGGTGCGACTTATCGCGTTCAGCGGTCCCTTCGGCCTCCTCTTCTTCGGCGTGGCTGCCGCCCTCACTGTTGGCTATCTGTGTGGCGCTCGGCGCGTGCTGCTGATCGCCGTCGGTCTGATGGCCGTGCCGCTGACATTTGTTGGCATTGTGATTCACGACCTGCTCGACCTCAATATCGGACTCTCACCCCTGACAACAACAGTGATCGTCGTCTCCACCATCACCGGTGCCTGCGCCGGATTGGTCGCCTCGCTATGGCCCAGTCGTCACAGTTTTTGATGGCGTAGACCCCCTTACAATTGCGAGGGCCAACGTCATCACTGGCCACCGCGACAACAGAGTCCGCTCTCTATGACCACAGATCTCGCCCACAGCCACTTGCGCACACTGTCAGATCAATTGACGCGCGGTGAAGTCACTGCAAGTGACTTGTGCGAGGCCAGTCTGCACACAATTGCAACACGCGATCCCACCCACGCACCGGCCTTCTTGAAAGTTTTTGCAAGTGAGGCACGGCAAGCTGCTGCACGCGTTGACTCCTCACGCGCCAACGGCGAGCCCACACCGCCTTTTGCCGGCATCCCATTCGCGGTCAAAGACCTGTTCGATATCAAGGGTGAAATCACCCGTGCAGGTGCCGTGGTCACTGACGGAGATACACCCGCCGCACAAGACGCTGACGTCGTGGCAGCGATGCGACAGGCCGGGCTTGTCCTGATCGGTACAACCAACATGACGGAGTTCGCGTTCTCCGGCATTGGCATCAATCCACATTTCGGCACGCCGCCGTCCACCAGTTACCCAGGTGAGCAAAGAGTGCCGGGCGGATCATCAAGCGGCGCGGCGGTCTCTCTAGCGCAAGGTATGGTGCCCATATCATTGGGCACTGACACCGCTGGCTCATGCCGCATACCAGCGGCTTGGAATGGTGTAGTCGGATTCAAGCCGTCACAAAGCCAACAGTCTCGCCGGGGCGTGTTTCCGCTTTCGACCACTTTAGATGTACCGGGCCCACTCGCGCTCTCAGTGGATTGCTGCCGCATTGTCGATGCGTTGATGCGTGGTCAATCACCAAATCAACCCTCACGACAAGAGTTGGCGACATTCAGGTTTATCAGGCCAACGTTCGAGGCGTACCCCACGCTTGACCCCGATGTCTCGGACGCTTACGAAATGGTGATGGCGCGACTCACCGCCGCAGGTGCAAATCTGACTACGGCGAACGTACCCTCCTTTGCTGATGCTGCAACGGCTTTTTTGAGCACCCCAATCGCGGCCTACGAGGCATGGCAACTGCACCGATCTCGCTTGGAAAGCGACAGCAAACGCTATGACCCAACCGTTGCAACCCGATTGCGCGCCGGCGAACAAATTACGCCTGAGGAGCAAAACAGACGCATTGCGTGGCGCCACGACTGCGTTCATGCGTTTAAAGAGGCAACGCCTGCCAATTGCTATTACCTGCTACCAACAACCGCTAACACAGCACCGAAGATTGCTGAGCTCACTGACAACATTGACCAGTTTAGGCACAGTAATTTGACCGCCTTGACACTCACATCAACAGCCAATTATCTAGACGCCTGCGCGATCAGTCTGCCAATTGGGCGAGGAGTTGGTTTGAGCGTGATCGCGCCTCAGGGCCGCGATTCAGGACTGCTGAACGCAGCAGAAGCCATTGAGAAAGTGGTTTCAGACGCACACATCACATGCTGAACAGCGTGTTCAGACCGGACTGACTGAGCCAACGCTCAGAATTTGCGCCCACGCACCTTGCGCAACCGCTCAGCAGTACGTGAGCGACGCACCGGCGCGACGTAGGCATCGTTTGACGGTGAAGACTCAACTGGCGGCGGCACTTTGTCTGGGTCGAAGCCGATGCGAACATTGCGCTCTTTAGTATGACCTTCTGGCGACTCAGGATTCTCAAGGCCGATTTTCATCTCGATCCTCTCAGAATCGCTTCCTGTGCCAACTTTTGTCACAATTTTTCGCCCAACTGCTTGATAACCGAGTCGACCTTTTTCAAAGTCTTGAGCGTTCACCAAACCGATTGT
>CALAMQ010000002.1 GCA_937925815.1 uncultured Granulosicoccaceae bacterium
CGGTCAATACACGTCCGTCTTGCTGCCAGCTTTTGAGGTTGTCGACCGTGAGGTCGCCCATGGCGCGGCGGGTTTCAACGGTGGCGCTGCCGACGTGGGGCAAGAGCACAACGCGGTTGCTTTGTTTCAGCGCGTCATGGATTGCGGGTTCGTTCTCGAACACATCGAGGCCGGCCATGTGCAATTGGTCATTGGTGATGGCATCAACCAGAGCCGCCTCATCAACCACCGAGCCACGCGAGACGTTGATCAAGGTGCCCTCGGAGCCGAGTGCGGCGAGCACCTCGGCATTGACCAAGTGGCGCGTGGCATCGCCACCCGGCGTGATGACGACGAGGTAATCAACTGTGTCTGCGAGTGCTGTTGGCGTTGGGTGGTAGTGGTAACTGACGTGGTCCCGTTGCGTGCGCGTGTGATAGTGAATCTCACAATGAAAAGCCTGAAGCTTGGTTGCGAGCGCCTCGCCAATACGGCCCAGCCCCAATATGCCCACCTTGGCACCGTCTATGGAGCGGGTCAGTGGCGCGGCACCGAGTGTGGCCCAGTCACCAGATCGCGCCCAGGCGTCATCGCGCAACAATTGCCGGCTGGTGGCGAGCAGCAGCATGATAGCCGTGTTGGCAACATCGGCATTCAAGACATTGGGCGTGTGCGTGACTGTTATACCGCGCGCCGCTGCTGCATTCGCGTCTATGGCGTCGTAGCCCACGCCGCAACAGGAAATCACTTTAAGTGCCGGCAGGGCGTCCATCCAGTCTGTTGAAAGGCCGTCGTGTCCATTGGTGACCACGCCGAAAATGCGCTCACCCTGCTCTGCGGTAAAGGCCTCACGGTCATGGATGTCTGCAAGCGTGTGTACATGAAACGCCTCATACAGCGCGTCGTGCGCCTGTGCGGGCAAGCCGCCAACATAGAGCACCGCCGGCTTGGGCTCAGTCATCTGCTTGGACCTGTTGCCTTTGGCGACCGAGCTTTTCAATCCAGAGCTCGACCTCGTCGCCCGCTTTGAGGAATTGCGGCGGCTTCATGCCGGCACCAACGCCCGGCGGGGTGCCGGTGCTGATCACGTCACCTGGGTGCAGCGTGAAAAGCTGCGACAAGTGAGAGATGATCTCGGCAACAGTGAAAATCTGTGTGCGGGTGTTGCCGCGTTGCTTGGATTCGCCGTTGACGTCGAGTCCCATGTCGAGGTTTTGCGGGTCGCCAACTTCATCCTTGGTCACAAGCCAGGGGCCAGTTGGGCCGAAGGTGTCGCATGACTTGCCCTTGGTCCATTGTCCGCTGAGCTGGGTTTGAAAGTGCCGCTCTGATATGTCGTTGACCAGGCAGTAGCCAGCAACGTGGTCGAGCGCGGTCTCAACGCTCACGTACTTGGCAGCGGTACCAATGACCACACCGAGCTCGACTTCCCAGTCAGTGTGGGTTGAGCCGCGCGGTAAGACAGTGTTGTCGTTCGGGCCGACCACGGCCGAGTTGGCTTTGAAAAAAAGTATTGGGTGATCCGGAATCGGGTTGCCTGTCTCCTCGGCGTGGTCGCTGTAGTTCAGACCAATGCAGAGGAACTTGCCAATGCTGCCAACGCAGGCGCCGAGACGGGGCTCCCCACTCACGAGCGGCAGACTGTCGGGGTCGATTGCGGCGAGCTTGGCAAGCGCGTCTGAACTTAGACTCGCACCGTCTATGTCATCGACGTGCGCCGAGAGGTCGCGGATGTTGTTTGAGGCATCCAGTAGGCCTGGGCGTTCGGCACCGGGTTCGCCGTAGCGGAGCAGTTTCATGCTGAAGATCCGTCAGTGATTGTTGCGTGGCAGGCTGTCTGCCGCGATGTGTTGAAAGTCGGCGGCGTCGCCTAGGACCATGCCCTCGCTAAAGGGGCGAACCTCACGGCGGAAAAGCCGCTGCCACGGTGTTTGATCCGCGGGCGTTTGGTATCCGCCGGCGGCGTCGAGTGCGGTGCGTCTGGCAGTGATTTCGGCGTCGTCAACCAACATGTTGCAGCTGCTGTCGTTGAGGTCGATGCGCAGGCGATCGCCAGTGTGCAAAATGCCAAGGTTGCCACCGTCTGCGGCTTCAGGTGAGGCATTGAGGATGGATGGTGATCCCGAGGTGCCGGACTGGCGGCCGTCACCAATGCACGGCAGCGCGTTGACACCATCTTTTATCAGGTAGTCGGGTGGACGCATGTTGACGACTTCGGCACCGCCCGGGTAGCCCTTGGGTCCGGCGCCGCGCATCACCAAGATGCAATCAGCATCAATCTGCAAGGCTGGGTCATCAATGCGTTTGTGGAAGTCTTCTGGGCCGTCGAACACAATGGCACGGCCTTCAAAGGCATTGCGGTCGTCGGGGTTCTCGAGATAACGTGCGCGAAAATCGTCGGTGACCACGCTGAGCTTCATGATCGCAGAATCAAAAAGGTTGCCCTTGAGGTTCACGAAGCCCGCCTGCTTTTGCAACGGCGAGGAGACCGTTCGAATGACATCGGGTGAGATTATCTCGCTATCGGTGCAGTTGGCCGCAATCGACTGGCCGTTCGCGGTGACAGCATCGGGGTGCGGCAGCAAGCCTGTTTTGAGGAGTTCAGCGATCACAGCGGGCACGCCGCCGGCGCGATGGTAATCCTCTCCGAGGTATTCACCCGCTGGTTGCAGGTTGACCAGCAACGGCACGTCCAAACCAATTCTCGCCCAGTCGTCGTTGTCGAGCGGCACCCCGAGGTGACGGGCGATGGCGTTGAGGTGAATGGGCGCGTTGGTTGATCCGCCAATGGCGGAATTGACGACAATGGCGTTTTCAAGCGCCTCGCGCGTCATGATGTCTGACGGTTTGCGGTCTGCGCGCACCATTTCAACAATGCGCTGGCCGGTGCGATAGGCCATTTGGCCGCGCTCGCGGTAGGGGGCTGGGATGGCGGCTGCGCCTGGCAATTGCATGCCGAGTGCCTCAGCCAGCGAATTCATCGTGGTGGCCGTGCCCATGGTGTTGCAGTAGCCAACCGACGTCGCGCTCGACGCCACGAGATCGGTGAAACCGTCGTCGTCGATGTCGCCTGCAGCGAGCAGTTGTCTAGCCTTCCAGACGATGGTACCGCTGCCGGTGCGCTCGCCGCGGTAGAAACCGTTCAACATGGGGCCAACGGAATGCGCAATGGCAGGAATGTCGACGGTGGCTGCTGCCATTAACAATGCAGGGGTGGTTTTGTCGCAGCCGATGTTGAGCACAACGCCGTCGATGGGATAGCCGTACAACGACTCGACCAACGACAAATACGCAAGATTGCGGTCGAGCATAGCCGTTGGGCGTTTGCCTGTTTCCTGAATCGGGTGCACTGGGATTTCAATCACAGTGCCGCCGGCTTCGATAACCCCGTCGCGCACGCGTCGCGCCAATTCGACGTGGTGTCGATTACACGGTGAGAGATCCGAGCCCGTCTGCGCTATGGCAATGATGGGTTTATCGCCTTGCAGTTCTTCGCGGGTGAGACCGTAGTTGAGATAGCGCTCGAGATAGAGCGCGGTCATTTCGGGATCGTCAGGGTTGTTGAACCACGCCCGAGAACGCAGCGGCTTTTTCAGTTGACTCACAGTGTCCACCCACCGTCTACGACCAGCGACTGACCGGTTGTGAAGGCGCTCTCGTCGGAACCGAGGTAAACCACAAGGGCTGCAATTTCTTCGGCCTTACCGACACGGCCCATGGGCTGGCGGGCGATAAAGTCTTTCATGCCCTGGACTGCGTCCCCGGTTGCGGCGACGCGCTCGCGAAAGGAGGGACTGTCGACGGTGCCCGGGCAAATGGCATTGCAGCGGATACCCTGCTTGACGTATTCGTGGGCGACAGAGTTGGTCAGGCCAATCACCGCGGCTTTGGTGATGGTGTAGACGCTGCGATTGGGCGCGCTGATCACCGATGACAGCACTGACGCCATGTTGATGATCGAGCCTTGGCCGCGTTCGATCATGCCGGGCAGTGCCGCGCGGGTGGTGCGCCACATCGCGCGGATGTTGAGATCAATCGCAAAGTCGAGTTCGTCGTCGGTGGCATCGAGGATGGAGCCGTGGTGCACGACGCCCGCGCAGTTAAACAGCACATCTACTTTCAAGCCCGGCACCACAGCGTTGACCGCGGCGGTGTCCAGCACGTCGAGTTGCTGTGTTTGGATGCGGCCTTCGCTCAATTCAGCGAGCTCCGCGAGAGCGCCGGTGTTGATATCAGTTGCGATCACCGTCGCGCCCTCGGCGGCCATCGCCAGTGCGCTGGCTCGGCCGATGCCCTGGCCGCTTGCTGTGATCAAAACGCGTTTACCCGCCAGTCGAGTACTCAAGGGCTCAGTCCTTCTCTTTGGTCAATGGGTGGTCGGTTCGAAGTCATCATCCAAGTAGACCTGGATAATGTCTTCGTAACTGCATTCGGATGTGAACCCCAGCGCGAGCGCGCGCACGGTGTCAAAGTCACGCGGCCAATTCTGCACGATGGCTTCGATTTCCGGGTCAGGCGCAAGTGCAATCCGAGACACAGCGTCGTTGCCGGCAAGCGAACGCAGCGCCTCAATTTGCTCGGCAACGGTGCAGGAAAATCCTGGCATGTTGAGCGTGGGGCGGTTTTGCAATGCGTCGGATTCTAGAATTGCTGCGTGCCGTAAGAACCCAGCAGCTGAGCGCGGCGATGCATGCCAATGGCGGACGGTGTCTGCAACGGGCAGAACCGCCGGCTGACCGTTTAACGGCTCGCGGATAATGCCTGAGAAAAACGAGGAGGCGGCGAGGTTTGGCTTGCCCGGGCGCACGGTCACCGTTGGCAAGCGGATGCTGACACCGTCGATGTAGCCTTTGCGACTGTAGTCTGCAATTTGCAGCTCTGTCATGGCCTTTTGGGCGCCGTAGGAGGTCAGCGGGGTGGTGTGGAAATCGTCACTGATCTTGTCTGGAAACGGGGCACCAAACACCGCAATGCTTGAGGAAAACACCAGGCGTGGCCGGTAGTTGTCACCGCTGTTGTGGTGTTCCTGCCGCAGTGCTTCGAGCAACTGCCAACTGCTGCGGGCGTTGATGTCCCAGCCGCGTTCGAAGTTGCGTTCGGCGTCGCCCGAGACGATGGCGGCAAGGTGAAACAGCGCGTCCGCACGTTGCGCTGCGATCCAGTCGATGTCCGACTGATCGAGCAGGGAGCCGGTTTTTGACTCAACCGGAAAAGGGGCGTTTTCTGGAATGGGGGCCGTGACCACATCGAACAAACACACTGAGTCAATAGGTCTGTCACCCAGTCCGTCGGCAATCAGGTGGTACAAAAGTTTTTGACCGACCATACCGGCGCCGCCAATGATGATCACGCGTTGGCCTTGCGTGGAGGAATGGTTCACGGTGGGTTACCTCTTGTTGCTTGATTGCATCTCAATGGTGTTGCCGAGGCTGTCAATGTGGGCGCTGATCGCCGCCTGGCACCCTTTGATATCGCGCTTTAGCGCATGCTCGAGAATGGACGCGTGTTCCGGCACCGTGCGGTCGCGAAAGCCGTATGTTGGCAGCACCAAGATGGCTTGCATACGGGATCGCTCGTGCGCGTTGCGGCGCGCAGCTAGCAAGGTGGGAGACGGGCAGGCGGACGCCAAGACTTCGTGGAATTCGGCGTCGGTGCGGGTCCAGATCTCGATGAAAGGCTTGAGCTCAGTGGCCTCACGCATTTTTTGCTCGACGTGGGCGAGCTTGTGGTGGGCGGCAGTCAGGCGCGCTTCCCACTCGACGTCACCGTGCGCAATCGAATCCGCAGCACACGCGCACTCGAGCAGCGCGCGAAAGCGCATGACGTCGTTGAGCGTGTCGACGTTTACAAGCGGCAAATGAAAGCCACGGTTTTCTTCTTGGAGCAGCAAGCCTTCACCCGTCAGGCGAAGCAGGATTTCACGCGCGGCGCTCGCACTGAGATCAAATTGGGACTTGATGTGGTCCGCCTTGATTCTGCTGCCTGCGCTGAATGCACCGGTCATTAGCGCGGTTTTTACACGGTCGAATGCACTGATGTGCGCATCCAAAGCGTGCGGGTCTGAAGCTGCCATCTGGCACTCGGCCTGTGATCGTGAGTTCGATTGTGCCAGAAGTTCGAGAAAAATAGAAAATTTCGAAAATTGATTTGATTCGCGAGTTTCTCGCTGATAGTGTGCAGTAAAAGTCGACACTCAAGAAGCGACCCTGTTTTTTATTTCTCAATTTCGGCGCTGAAGAGCGCTCCATCGGGGAGATCCACTTGATGAAACTCAAGAACGCTTTGCTCACAGCTGCACTGGCTGCGGGTTTTACGTCGGCTGCATTCGCTGACGGTCACACCACGTCTCTGCGTATCCAAACACACTTCTCGCCTGAGACCCTGTCAGGCCAGATGGCAGCGGAATTTGTTGAAGACGTTGCGAAGATGTCGAACGGAGAAATCCAAATCGAGATGTTCTACTCGTCTTCTGTGGTCAAGTCAGTTGAAACCTTTGACGCTGCAGTTAACGGTATCCTCGACTGCGACATGACAGGTGGCGCTTACCAGACTGGTAAAAACTCGGCCTTCCAGTTCACCGGTGACCTCATGGGTGGGTACACCAACCCCTACCAGCAGCTTGCGTGGATGTTGCACGCTGGCGGCCGTGACGAGCTCAACTCGCTCTACAACGCCTACGACATGGAATTCGTCGGCTGGTGGATCCCAGGTCCAGAGTCACTCTCATCCACTCGCCCAATCGCCAGTGTCGAAGATTTCAAAGACTGGAAATTCCGCTCACCGCCTGGTTTGGCTACCAAAGTGTTTGCCAACCTCGGTGCCTCGCCAATCGTGATGGATTTCAACGAGATCTTCACCGCGCTTGAGACCGGCATTATCGACGGTGCTGATGCGGCCAACCTGACCAACAACGTTGGCTTGGGTCTGTACGACATCGCCGAGCACACCAACTACCCGGGCTTCCACTCGATGCCTGCTGACCACTTGGGCTGCAACAAGGCGGTCTGGGATGAGATGCCAGAGCACCACCAGCACATCTTGAAAGTGGGCATGGAAGCGCTGGCACTGCGCAACGCAACCATCAACGAAGTCAAGAACGCACAAACCGCGAAAGAACTTCGCGCCAAAGGCGTGAACCTCTACGAGTGGTCTCCTGAGGAATTGGCGAAGTTCCGTGCCGCGGTGAAGACCGGCTGGACTGAGTTCGCTGACACCGATGAGGCGAAAGCGCTGCTCGAGTCGCACATCAACTTCCTGACAGACTTGGGTCTGATGCAGTAAGGCGTGTGACATAGAACAAGCCGAGGTTGCGTTAAGTGGCCTCGGCTTGTTTTTTTTGGGTGCTGTAAGTCAAGTGGCATTGTGCTGCTGCAGCAAGTCCCGCCGGAGCTTGGCGGGCATCAGTGTGATGAGGAGATAGGGCATGGTCGAGCACGAGCGTCGTGGCTGGGTCGATGAAATCAACTGGCGTTTGAGCCGGATTACCTATGTTTTCCCGGCAGTGATAGTCACCATCATGATGTACGAGGTGTTGATGCGTTACATCTTCGAGAAGCCGACTATCTGGGTTAACGAGATGAGCCTCTGGATGGGGGGATGGATTTACCTCTCAGCCGGGGTCTACGCAATGCAACAGCGATCCCACATCCGCATCACACTGCTTTACGACGCTGTCCCTATTTGGCTCCGTCGCGTGTTCGACATCATCTCAACCTTGCTGATCGTGCTCTGGGCGGTCGCGACAATCTGGGGTGGCTACAACGAAGCGTCCAAGGCACTGATAACCTGGGAACGCTTTGACTCGGCGTGGGCACCGCCCATACCGGCGGTCTCGCAACCGTTGATTTTGGTCACGATGATTTTTGTCACCGTGCAAGCCGTTTCAAACTTGTTCACCGATTGGGGTCGAGAGGGCGACACAGGCATTGAAGAAGAAGAGTGGCGTTCTGAAATTGAAGAACTCAAACGCGCTCAAGCGATTGACGAGGAGTAAGGTCGACGCCCATGGATATCGGAACTATTTCACTTGTCTTGCTGATCTCGATGCTGGTGTTGCTCGCGATCGGCATGCCGCTTGGCTTTGCGTCAGGCATCCTCGCTGTGGCCGTGTTGGTCATGAAGTTTGGGCCGGAGTTGCTTTTTAGCGACTTTGGCCGTGGTCCTCTCAATATTCTGGCGCAGAGGATGTACGGTCTCACCACCGACTACGTCCTGATATCGGTGCCGCTCTTTATTTTTATGGCAACCCTGCTCGAGCGCTCGGGCATTGCCCGCGACATGTACAGCAGCCTGAGTTTGTGGCTCAACCGCACCCGTGGCGGTATCGCGTTGGTGACCTCAGTGATGGCCGTGGTGATGGCGGCCATGTCGGGCATCATTGGTGGTGAGGTTGTGTTGCTTGGTTTGATCGCGTTGCCGCAAATGCTGCGCCTGGGTTACAACCAAAACCTCGCTATCGGCACCATCTGCGCGTCGGGTTCGCTCGGCACCATGATCCCGCCATCAATCGTGTTGATCATGTACGGTTTAATTACCGAGACCTCAATACACGCATTGTTCAAAGCGGCCTTTGTGCCCGGATTTATGCTCGCTGGGATGTACATGTTGTACATCATCGTGCGCACCCGCATTAACCCCAGTCTCGCACCTTTGCCAGAACCCCATCCCGATGACATGGATGGGCGTGCGAAGCTGATCAACGGCTCAATTCTGATTGCGTTGTTGGTCACAGGCGGCTTGTTGATTCTCGTTGGCCGGGCGCTGTTTCTCGCCTACTTCGACCGCATCGATGAAGAAATGTCGATGGTCGATAGCGCATTCGTGCGTAATGCACTGATAGGCGCGGGGGCGCTGTTGGCGTTTTTGCTGTTCGTTATGGGCCCGTCGCGTGTGCGCGAAGCTTGGCGAATCGGAAAGGGACTGGTGGCGCCGCTGTTGGTGGTGTTCGTGGTGCTCGGCTCGATCTACGGTGGCGTCACAGGCATCACCGAAGCCGCAGGCATGGGGTGTCTGGCCGTGTTGATCTTGATCATCATGCGCGGTGAGTTCTCCTTGAGGCTGGTGCACGAAGCGTTGATGCGCACCTTTAAGTCAACCGGCACCATCATTTGGGTCACCTTTGGCGCGACGGCACTCGCCGGGGCTTACACCATCGCCGGCGGCCCAACTTACGTTGCAAATTTGATTGTCGGCGCGGACCTGCCAACGCTTGGCGTCTTGTTGATGATGATGCTGATTTTCCTGTTTCTCGGTGCCTTTATGGACTGGGTTGGCATTGTGTTGTTGGTGATGCCCGTGTTCTTGCCGATCGTGCTGAAATTGCCGGCGGCAGACCTCGGTGTGTTCTCGCCACTGGTTGACGCGCGCTCGTTCATTCCGGTGTGGTTCGGGATACTCTTTTGTATCAACATGCAGGTGAGCTTCTTGTCGCCGCCGTTTGGTCCTGCCGCGTTCTACCTCAAGTCGGTTGCGCCAGCACACATCACTTTGCCGCAGATATTCAAAGGATTCTTACCCTTTATTGTGTTGCAGTTGGTGATCCTGACCGCAGTGTTGTTCTTCCCGGAACTGACCATGATGCTTCGGTAGGAAAACCCTGACACGCCCCCTGTTGGTGCGATGCTGCGTTGGCGATAACAGAAAAAATGCTCGTTTACACAATGTAAACTCCGCTTTTTTCTGTCACCTCCGCCTTGCCTCTCACTCAACAGGGAACGTGTCAGAGCTTTCCACCCATGACGCGAATGTAAATGTGTAGCGATGGCGAATCGCTAAGGTTTCGGTAAAACTGCGCTGCGGGTTGGTTAATGAAGATTACTTGTATAAAAAGCCATGTGTTGGGCTATGACCTGCCAGAAGAGCTCGGCTACTCGCAGCAATACTACGCCCGCCGCACTGCGCACCTCGTTGAAATAGAAACCGACGAGGGCATCAGTGGTTGGGGCGAGTGTTTCGGGCCTGGCAATATCGCGCTCGCCAACAGAGCGATAGTCGAGCAGGTGATTCAACCCATGCTGCTCGGCGAAGACCCGATGGCGCGTGAGGTGCTGTGGCACCGGGTGTACAACCTGTTGCGCGATCACGGCCAGAAGGGGATGCCGATGCAGGCGCTCTCGGGTGTGGACATCGCGCTCTGGGACCTCTTTGGCAAGATTGTCGGTCAACCCATTCACGGTTTGCTCGGCGGAGCCTTTCGAGACCGCGTGCCGGTCTACGGTTACGGCATGATGCTCAAGCGCGAGTCGCTCGCCGAGCACGTGGCGCGCTTTAGCGATGAAGCGGCCGCTATTCGCGAGGCGGGCTTCGTCGCAACCAAAATGAAAGTGGGCTTGGGTGTTCGCGATGACATTGCGCTGTGCGTGGCGGTGCGAGAGGGCGTGGGGCCAGACTTTGATTTTATGGTCGACGCCAACCACTGCTACACGGTAAACGACGCCATGACGGTTGGGCTCGCGCTCGATGAGCTCGGCGCTTACTGGTTCGAGGAGCCGGTTGCGCCCGAAGACCTAGACGGATACATCCGACTACGCGACCACATCGCAACTCACATCTCAGGCGGTGAGGCGGAGTTCTCGCGCTGGGGCTGGCGCGAGCTCTTGACGCGCGGCTGTCTCGACATCGCGCAACCTGAAGTCTGTGCACTCGGCGGCATCAGCGAATACCAAAAAGTCTTGGCGATGGCGCACGCGCATTTCACGCCGGTGGTGAATCACGTCTGGGGATCTGCCATTGCCGTAGCGGCCAACCTGCAGTTGCTCGCCGCGATGCCGCCGCTGCCGGGTGGTCTTTTCCCGCGCGAGCCCTGGCTTGAATTCGATACCACCGACAACCGCTTTCGCGATCAGTTGCTGCTCGAACCGCTCGATATCCAAGGGCAGGTTGCACGCAGTGGCGGCACGGTGTCGGTGCCGACCGGACCGGGCTTGGGCGTTGAGCCGGACCGCGACTTCATCGCGCACTATGCCATTTAAGGGCGAGGCCATCGACTGGGTCGCACTCGACTGGATTGCCGTCGATTGGGGCACCAGTCGGTTGCGCTGTTGGGCGATGTCGGCAAGCGACACGGTGCTCGCTAGTGCGTCATCAGCGCGCGGCATGGGTACGCTCTTGCCGGGTGATTTTGAACCGGCGCTGCTGGAATGTGTTGGTGATTGGTTGACGCCTGATTCAATAGTGCCGGTCTTGTGTTGTGGCATGGTCGGTGCGCGCGGTGGATGGCTTGAGGCGCCGTACCGCGAGGTGCCCTGTGCGCCCGCGCCGGGCACTGAGGCCGTCTTGGTTGAGTCCGTGGGTACGGGCCTCGCTGTGCACATTCTGCCCGGTCTCAGCCAGGTTACACCTCCGGACGTGATGCGCGGCGAAGAGACGTCGGTGGCCGGGCTTATGGCATGCGGTGTTGACAGCGGGTTGGTGTGCCTGCCCGGGTCGCACAGCAAGTGGGTGCGTTTGCTCGACGGGCAACTCACGCAGTTCAGCTCGTCACTGACCGGGGAGGCGTTCTCCGCATTGAGTCAGCACACAGTACTTAGGCTGACGATCGCCTCTGACGAATCTGAGCCTGATGCTGTATTCGCGGAAAGTGTCAAAGAGGCCGTGGCACAACCCGAAAATACCTTGTGCGCCGTGTTCGGTTTGCGGCCCTCAGCCTTGTTGGACGGGCTCAATCCGGTGGCAGCTCGGTCTCGGTTGTCGGGGCTGATGATTGGGTTAGAGCTTGCCGGTGTGCGTGATTACTGGCGTGGTGCAGACTATGTCCACGTGATTGGTGAACCGGCGCTGGTGGCGCGCTACGTGGCGGCACTCGACGTTGTCGGCACGCGCGCGCTCGGCCATGACCCATCCCAGTTGACGCTGCTCGGGTTGGCCGCAGCGCGTCAGGCATTGAGGAGCGGTACGTGCGGGAATTGATGGCGATATTGCGGGGCGTGACGCCCACTGAGGCGGTGGCGATTGGCGAGGTGCTGGTTGAGGCTGGGATCACGCAGATCGAAGTGCCGCTCAATTCCCCTGAGCCGCTTGATTCTATCGAGCGCCTGGCAGCGGCGCTTGGGGATGTTGCCGAAATCGGTGCGGGCACGGTGTTGAACCCACAGCAAGTGGATGATGTCGCGGGCGTTGGTGGCACCTTTGTGGTGTCGCCTAATTGCGACACAGACGTGATCAGCCGCACTGTGGGTGCCGGGCTTGTGATTTGCCCGGGTGTGTTCACGCCGAGCGAGTGTTTTGCGGCTTTAAAAGCGGGCGCGCACTTACTGAAACTCTTCCCAGCCGAGTTACTGGGCCCACGCGGTGTGTCAGCCTTGCGCGCGGTGTTGCCCGACCACACGCGGCTGTACGCTGTTGGCGGTGTGACAGCCTCAAACCTTGCGGACTGGCATGCGGTCGGGACCACAGGATTCGGTATTGGCGGTGCGCTCTACAAACCGGGGCAGAGCGTGACAGACACGGCATTGAAAGCGCAGGCACTGGTGAGTACTTATGACGAGGCCGTACGCGCCAGCCCGTGATCAGAGCAGGTTGGGTTGCAATCAGGCGTCGCGCTGAGCAGGTGCATCAGCGCGTCGACTGACTGGCGAAATTGAAGAGTTGTTACCGTTGTTTTCGTGCTCTCAACGGGGCGTTTTCACAGCGGCCACAGTTTGGTCTCCGGGTGGAATTGCGACCACGCGAACCAGAAGGCTTGGTGGCTGCCGAGATCCTCGCCGGTCTCGTTGACAGCTTTGACACCGCCACCGTCCAACACCAGCTGAATGTTCTCGAAGTTGACGTCGTCACCTCGCGCGAGAGCGGCGACAGCCTGTACGCGCGGGAAAGCAATTGGCTGACCGGATGCGGTTATCACCCCGATCACGTCTTCGTGTACCGGCAGCCGAGGGTCTGTGTCGCCGACCGGGAAGATCGGTCCATTGGCGTCTCGGTTGTTTCGAAAATTGAAATCGCGGCCGAGTGCGAGGTGTTCAGCTAACACGGTGGTGTCGGGGTGGGCGGCACGCCATTCACCCCAGGTTGTTGTCACCACGCTCGCTTGTTGCAGCGTCACACCCTCATCCAACAGGGGGCCTGTGACCGCCTTCCCGGTGAAGGTATCAAACACCGAGTGCGAGCTGATGTCGTACATCACCTTGTTGGAGCGAATCAATAAGCCCGAGGTGCGTAAGACAGGGCGGGCAATGCCGTCGGGCAGGTCATCGGTGTAATAAGCTTGGGCCGCACCGCAAAGTGTGCAGTAGGGAATGCCAAGGTCGCGCCCACCGAGTGTGTCATTGACCATCTCCCGCACTTCCATGATGCGGCGCGGGTAGGCGCGGTGCTCGTCGTTGACAGTAATGCCAAACACCACCGCGTCATCGGCTAGCCAATCAGCACCGTCAACCGCCGTCACCTCTGGGTTGTCGGCACCGGGGATGCAGTTGCACGCGTCGTCTGTGGTGTCAAAAGGTCGATCGTCGATTAACACGCCACCCCAAGACACATGACGCCAATCGATATCGCCCTCGACAAAGAGCTTGTCCCAACCTGGCACCAGGCTTGTGAATATGGCGCGTTTGACCGCCAGATAATCTGTGGGCGCTGGCACACGCCAGGCCATCAGGTGGTCGGTGGTGCGACCCCAGTAGTTGCCATCAGGGAAATTGATGCCAAGTAACTGTCCGGCCGCGTCGGCCATGATGGCGTTGAGGCCAGAATTGCCGACAAAGCGCATCATGTCGCTGATTGGCCAGACAACACGAGGGTCACCGGACTCGATCAATGTGGTCAATGCGGCGTCTTGATCATCGCCCCAGGTTGAGGCGGTGACGCTGTCGATGAAAGCCACACGCATGGCGGTGATGAGGTCGGGGTCTACGGGGCCAGATGGGATCTCAGGTGGATGCCCGAAGCGGTAAATTACATAGTCTGGCAGGGTGGTCTGCGTGGTGTCGGCATTTGATTGCGGGGCTGTGGTGACGAGCGCCGCAGCAGTGAGCAACGCTGCAGCGGTCAAAATGGTGGTGTTCTTGAACGCTGTTGAGAGGCAGGTTGTGATGCCCATGACGGCACTCCGC
>CALAMQ010000003.1 GCA_937925815.1 uncultured Granulosicoccaceae bacterium
CGCCGTGCCAGCCGCCGCCGTCGGCGACGCCATAACGCTGGGTATCCGCCCGCAAGATCTCGCTGGCACAGCAGGTGACATCACAATATCCGTGGAAGTCGATTTGGTTGAGCAGCTCGGCGGCAGCAGCCACGTACACGGGCGAGCCCTCGGCAGCTCACATTTCATCGCAGAACAAGCGGGCGCGCAGTTCTGCGAGGGCAAGCACATTGGACTCTCACTCGACAGCGATCGCGTCCACCTGTTCGACCAGGACGGCCAGCGACTGACAACCGCGTAGACACCTCGGTGCCCGGGCATCGCGTGTCCGAAATGTGACATTTATCACACGTGCACTGCTGAAGAATGCCCCGGTGCGGTCGATAGAAAGCCCACAACACAACTCAAGCTCCGCACCGCATGCACGCCAGAAACCAGCGCGGTTTTACCGTTATTGAAGTCATGATCGTTTCTGTGGTACTCGGCCTGCTGTTCGCGGTCACGATGCCAATCTACAACGAACAAATCCGACGCGCCGAGATGGTCAAGGTCGTAGAGCTTATGGACCACTTGGGCAACCAAGCGACAGCCTTTTACACGGTGCACGGCCGGTGGCCTGACAGAAGCAGCGACCTGTACGAAGCAATTGGTGCAAACACGCATTATGACTTAGCCGATGGCGACACCGTTCACCGCGTGCTGGTGGATGACGGCGACGGCGATGGCCAGGTACTCGCGCAGGTGTACGGCGCCGCTATCAACTCAAACAGTCAACAGTGGATTCGGCTGCGTATGCGCCAAGTCGGCGGGAAGATCGTTCGCGACTGGTGCGACACCGACGGTTATCAACCCACGCACGTTGACGCGCAACCTTACCTCCCCTGCTAACGTACAACGGCTGACAATCAGTCAACTGTCCAGCCGCCATCTACCAGCAATGACGTACCAGTGATCATCGCCGCGGCATCGCTCGCGAGAAATCGCACTGGCCCCATCATGTCCTCAACTTCGGCAACACGGCCAAGTTTTATTTTCCCTTCAATCCATTTGACTCGATCTGGCTGACTGAAGGTCGGCTCAGTCAGTGGCGTGCGCACGAATGTTGGGCACACCGTGTTGATGCGAATGCCGTGCGGCCCCCACTCGATTGCCATCGCTTTCACGAAGCCTTCAACTGCATGTTTACTGCTGCAGTAGACCGCGCGGTCCACACCGCCAACGTGCGCCATCTGCGAGCTTATGTGGATGATTGAGCCGGCGCGGCCGCGCGCCATCAACGCGCGTGCAACAGCGGTACTGATGAAATAGGCACCGCGTACATTGACCGCGTACACAGCATCAAAGTCCTCGGCGGCAGTCTCGGTGGCGGCTGAATGTTGAGCGAAGCCCGCCGCGTTGATCAAAACATCAAACGGTTCCTGGCCTGCGACAAAATCCGCTGAGGCCACGGTGTCAGTGATGTCCAAGACACTGTGGCGCGCAGCAAAGCCAGCGGCACAAATTGTTTCGCAAGCGCGATGCAATCTCGCCTCGCTGCGCGCGACCATCACCACCTCAGCACCCGCTTCCGCAAGCGCCGCCGCTGCGGCAAATCCAATCCCAGAACTCGCCCCGGTCACCAACGCCCGTTTTCCGTCTAGCCGCATGCTTGGGGTTGCCGGCAAGCGCATGTAGTCAGTCATCTGTTGCAGCTCGATTGTCTTGATATCCTGACCAGCGGAACGCACCCTCGGTGGACAGTGGTGAAAACGGGTTAAACGCCACCTCCCACAGGTGCTGGTCTGGGTCTTGAAAATAGCCGTGGTGGCCGCCCCAGAACACGTCCTCAGCCGGTTTGACCACATGCCCGCCGGCGGCAGACGCGCGTTCGAGCACCGCGGCGACGTCTGACTTCTCGCGCACGTTGTGACCCAGCGACATCGCGCCGGAACCGCGTGGCAACTGTAGTCCTGTCTCAGCCTCAAGTGCACTGCGCGCGTAGAGCCCGAGCGTACAGCCTACGAGGTCAAAGACGACGATACCGCCCTCGGCCTGCGTGACATGCCAACCGAGTGCGGTGTAAAAATCACGCGCGCGCTCAACATCGTCAACACCGAGCGTGATTAAACTGACACGTTGTTCCATCATTCTGGGGCCTCATTTTCTGAAATACTGCGGCTACTTTGGCCATGCGCGCAAGAATGGGCTTGCTCTGCGCAGCGGACACACTTTAGCGGTCACCAAAGCCGCCTCTTTGCTCAGGTTTTTTTAACCGGCGGATGACTGGACCTCGATATCTGCCACCGACAGGCACTGTACTTGGCGCAATCCGGCAAACTTGCTGTTGTGCAAATTGGATATTTTTGAGATCGCGGTATGAGACGCGCGACAAGGTGTTCAAAATCCGCGGTGGCAGCAGAGTAAGCTGTGCGATCATTCCGATCAAACTTAATTGAAAGTTCCCTCACAGCGTCATGCTTGCAATTTTGCGCGTATCACCCACCCCGCACTCCTAGCTACCTTGACGCGCGGCTAGTGTGGTGAAGCTCGCACGCCGCGACAAACGCCGAGACCACAGGATGAGGGCTGCCATCGAGCGCTGCGCGTTCTGGCTGAAAGGCAGTGCCAATGAAAAACGGGTGGCTTGGGTGTTCAAATGCACGCGGATCACCGTCGCTGTCGAACCCTGTGAAGACAATGGGTCCGTCGACGAAACGCGGCAAGAATTCACGGTTCACACCGAAGCTGCAGTGGTAGGCGGCATCGAGTTCGACACTACCACTAATCGTTGCAATTTGACTGCCCTCCACCAGCCGCACCGGGGCGTGCACTTCCACCAATGAACAACTCAGACCACAGATCAATGGCATAGCGGTGTCTGGATTGACTTCGGTGTTGTCAGCATCGGTCAGACCCAACAGGTTTCGCGCAACTTCAAGCACCGCGTGTTGGTATCCACCACAACTGCCAAAAAAGGGGGCATTAGTGGTGCGCGCGTGCGTGCGTGATCGCACGCAGTGCCCCACGCTCTGAAGCATAGGGGCTCGCCGGTGTGCACCAGACACCATCAAATACCTCAAAATCCACT
Organism: uncultured Granulosicoccaceae bacterium; assembly: GCA_937925815.1. Lineage (GTDB taxonomy): Bacteria > Pseudomonadota > Gammaproteobacteria > CALCKW01 > CALCKW01 > CALCKW01. The sequence goes on from CALAMQ010000003.1 coordinate 3,047, forward strand.
GTTTCGGCGTCTGGTGTTGGCACCCACTCATGCGATAACCGCCCTTCAGCTGCGGCGGTGAGCTGCGTCAACGAAGCGTTTATCGCCACATGCGCCGTCACTGAATCGCTGTAGTCACCGACCACTGCAATATGAGTCATGGTTTCGCTGCCTCTATCTTGTTATCACACTCAGTGTGCCGTTTAGCGTGCTGCAAACACCGGCCACAACCGCCACGATCCCCAGCAGCGTGCGACCATCTCGGCCACGATTGCACAGATAATCAAAACAGGCAATATGGACCAAGGCACCCACGCACCTTCTCGCCAGCGACACGGCGAGTAGGCAATCGCACCGCACCTTGAATGGCAAGGCAGACAGCGACGACCATCTGCTAGCCTCACAGTTTGGGGAACTTCGACCCCCTGCGCACCGACGGCGACACACCATGCAGACCATGCAACGAGACACTTGGACCTACTGGAACGACAATTGGCACGCGGGAGACACGCGCATTCTCGGTGCGACGTCACACGCCACTTGGCTCGGGTCACTGGTGTTCGACGGCGCACGCCTGTTTGAGGGCGTGGCCCCGGATCTTGATCGCCACGCTGAGCGCGTCAACCGTTCGGCCAAAGCACTTGACCTCGCGCCAACTTACGCGGGCGACGCCATCGCCGACCTCGCCCGCGAAGGCCTCAAGAAATTTTCGCCTGGCACGGCTGTGTACATCAAACCGATGTACTGGGCGGAGCACAGCGACGTCGGCGTGCTGCCACCAGATCCAGACTCCACCGCCTTTGCACTGTGCTTAGAAGCCCTGCCGATGGCGGAGCCCACCGGTTTTTCGTGTACCGTCAGCCCCTACAAGCGGCCCACACAAGATGTGATGCCAGTTGAGGCAAAAGCCGCGTGCCTCTACGCTAACAACGCTCGCATGGTGCGCGAAGCGCAGACGCGCGGCTTTCAAAACGCGCTGGTCAAGGACGCCAACGGCAACATCGCCGAGCTGGCCACGTCAAATGTGTTCATGGCGCGCGGCGGCACGGTCTTCACGCCACAGACCACCGGCACTTTTCTAAATGGCATCACGCGACAACGCGTGATTGGGTTGTTGCGTGCGGCAGGCGTCGAAGTCATCGAGACCAACCTGACTGTTGGCGATTTCCACAGCGCCGATGAGATTTTCTCGACAGGCAACATCTCAAAGGTGGTGCCTGTCACGCACTTTGAAGGCCGCGATATGCCCTTTGGCCCGCTCGGCCGGCGCGCGCGCGCACTGTACTGGGAATGGGCACACAGCTAAAGGAAGACACGCTTTATGGCAGAACTCTTCAAGGAAGACAGCTACCTCCAACACTGCGAAACCGTGGTGACGGCGGCAGATGAACGCGGCATTCAAACCGCAGACACCGTGTTTTACGCCAAGGGTGGCGGCCAACCGGGTGACACCGGCCGGCTGACAATCGGCGAGTTTGCGGTGCCAGTGTCCGATACCTTGCGAGACACTGATGGCGTCTGGCTTCAGATCGACGGTGGCAACAGCGCAGTGGCCGTGGGAGACAGTGTGAGCTTGCAAATCGACTGGCCACGCCGCCACCGCATCATGCGCTTGCACAGCGCGCTGCACATGCTGTGTGCCATTGTGCCAGCGCCAGTCACTGGCGGTTCGATTCAGTCAGACCGAGCGAGGCTCGATTTTGATCTGCCAGACCCCATCGACAAAGATGCACTCAACGCCCAGCTGCACGCAGTGATTGCACGGGATGCGAGCATGCGAACGCGCTGGATCAGTGATGCCGAGCTCGACGCACAACCTGAACTTGTGCGCACGCTCTCGGTGCAACCACCGCGTGGCAGCGGACAGATTCGGCTGGTCGAGTTCGTCGGTGTGGATTTACAACCCTGTGGTGGCACACACGTCGCCAGCACCGGTGAAATCGGCGCCATTAGCGTCGCAAAAATTGAGAAGAAAGGCCGACAAAACCGACGCATCACCTTGACTCTGGATACTTGAGCTCGCGTGATAGACTGCGTGCCGATTCCCACACACCGACACCACGCCACCATGCCTGAGAAAAACGGCAGCGATGCCAACGCCATGTGGGGCGGCCGCTTTACGCAGTCTCCCTCTGAATTGATGCAAAAAATCAATGCGTCCATTGACGTTGATCAGCGCATGTACCCACAGGACATCGCAGCAAGCCAGGTACACGCCAGCATGCTGGCACGCCAGGGCATCATCAGCGAGTCAGACTGCGCGGCAATTTGTGCGGGCCTGGACGAGATCCGCGCCGACATCGACGCGGGCAGCGTCGAATTTTCGGTCGAGCTCGAAGACATCCACATGAACGTGGAGTCTCAGCTTCGCACCAAAATCGGCGCAGCTGCGGGTCGGCTCCACACCGCCCGCTCCAGAAATGATCAGACGGTGACAGATCTGCGTTTGTGGCTGCGAGACGAAATCGACGGCCTCAGCGATCGCCTTGCGCACTTGATCCGGACGTTGATCGAGAAAGCCGACAGCACAGCCTCGGTCATCATGCCCGGCTTTACTCACTTGCAGGTTGCGCAACCCGTGACCTTTGGCCACCACCTTATGGCTTATGTTGCAATGTTGGGTCGCGACCACAGCAGACTGCGCGATTGCCGAGACCGCCTCAACCAGTGCCCGCTTGGCGCCGCTGCACTCGCCGGCACACCCTTCCCGATCGACCGGCATTTCACCAGCGATGCACTCGGCTTCAGCGCACCGACCGAAAACTCCATGGACAGCGTCTCTGCGCGCGACCACGTTGCTGAGTACCTGTTCACCGTGTCGATGCTCGCGGTCCACATCTCGCGTTTCGCCGAAGAGGTGACCATCTGGAACTCTGACGGATTCAAATTCGTCGAGCTCTCGGATGCCTTCACCACTGGCAGCTCGATCATGCCGCAGAAAAAGAACCCCGACGCCGCCGAGCTGCTGCGCGCAAAGCCTGGCGCAGTGATCGGTGCACTCAATCAAATGTTGATCGTTATGAAGGGCCTGCCGTTGACCTACATGAAAGACATGCAGGAAGACAAAGAGCCACTGTTTCGCGCGGCCGATAACATCGACCTTTGTGTTCAAGTGATGACAGGCTTGGTTGAGGACATGCAACCCAACACCGATCGCATGCGCAGTTTCCTCACACGCGGCTTCCCCACCGCAACAGACCTCGCAGATTTTCTCGTGCGCGAGCTCGACCTGCCTTTTCGCGACGCACACCACGTCACCGGACGCGCCGTTGCGATGGCAGAAGACGCTGGCATTCAGCTCGAAGAACTCAGCCTCGAGCAATTGCAAAGTTTGAATCAAGGCATCGACGATTCGGTGTTTGATGCGATCAGATTAGAGACGTCACTTGAGACCCGACAGAGCTACGGCGGTACCAGCCCGACACAAGTGAAAGCCGCAATTGAACGCGCCCGCGCACTCTGGTGCCACCCGGCCTAGCAATAACGCCACAATAACGTCATCACGCGCCTGCAAACAGCGCTTGCGCGTGATCGTATAGCGCCTCGTTTGTATCACCTGATTCGCCAAGACAACACAATTTCATGTTCAGCACCCGGGTGTGCAGACACAGTCTGTGACTGTCCGATGGTTAATTATCGCGGCTGAAATGTGATTCAAATACGATTCACACCGTCACCCAATCCTGCAAACACTGTGAAACCGCACGCAAATTGACCGGCGCTAACGGGCTGTAATCCATGAAATCTGTGACACACCTCGCATAAATCGCGGCGTGTTCTGTCTGCAATTGCCACGAACAGTGATGTCTTGTAGGGTCGTGTTAAACGCGTCCGGTTTTTGACGCCAGCAGTCACGCTAAGAAGTACTTTTTAACCCTTCGAATTCGCTGGCTTTTTTGGTACCAAAAGAACAAAAAAACAATTCAACAACACAATTTACAACGTCCGCGGCATGACCCCCCGTGACGGTACAAGAATAACGCAGCACCACCAGCTGTTTCGGTGAGCTAGACCCGTCAATGCATTGCGCACGGGCACACAGGCGATACACCACCATGCACACCATCCTCCGCTCGCAAAATCAAACGTCTCTCGCCAAACGGTGGCTCACACAGCTCCTGATCCTCTTCGCGTTCACTGGATTCACACTGCCTGCCAATGCGCTCGGTGAATACGGACGCACGCTCGAAGAATGGTCGATAATCGATGCCAGCCCTGCAGGCGCATCCTTTTCGTTAACAGAAGACCCGTTTACTAACAGTCCAGTTCTGATCACTGACGGTGATGGCACACGCAACGCATACCAAGTTGGAAACACAACTGCGGCTACCGGTTGGAACAACACCGAAGACTATTTGATTAACTGGTCGCTCAAGACAACCGAGGCGTACAACCTTTACGTCCGTATTGAAACTGCAAGTGGCCTGCGTTGGATACGCTACAACCACTCCACAAGCAGCACACTGCTGAACAGTCGCGGCACGGTCATTCACCACGGCCTAGGCTCGAGCAGCCGAGACGGCCAATGGCACAGCTGGTCTCGCGATTTGCGCGCGGACCTGAGCGCTGCAGAACCTGACAACACACTGCTCGCTGTGCACGGTTTCGTTATTCGCGGAGACGTGGCACTGACCCGTCTTACGCTAAGCAGCGCCAACACCCCCCCGACAAGCATCATCACACTCGATGGCACTCAACAGGCAGTCGGGCGCCCATTTTTTCTCGATGGGGCGGCAAGCGCCGACAGTGACGGCGCGGTGGTGACAACGACATGGCGCAACGCCAGCGGTGACACCGTGGGTGAACTGGCAGTCATCGAGCAGACTGAAGCGACAGAGGGTTTGCACCACTACTTGCTCGAAATCACAGACGATGGCGGTCTCAGCGCCATCGAGTCCGTCACCATTGAAGCTGTCGAGATCAACACCCCCACTGTCTACAGCAATGCTGAATCCGACTCGCTAGATGGCTGGTCGGTTCGCGACAGAACCCCTGCTGGAGCAAGCGTATCGCGTGTCGAGGATGGCAGTGGTGGACACGCCATTGCACTAACAGGTGCTGCCAGGTCAAACAGTTATATGATCGGTCACGTCGACGCAAGACGTGGTTGGAACAACACGTTCCAACACATTGCCAGTTGGCGCAGCAAGGCGGACGCGTATTTCGTTATTTTCTTCCGCGTGGACACATCGAGCGGTTCACTTTGGATGCGATACGACAACCGCAATACCAGCACGCTATTGAACAGCCGCGGCACAGTTGTACACCACGCGCTCGGCGCGTCATTCACGAACGGTACTTGGCAGACGTTCACCCGTGATCTGCAGGCGGACCTCGACGCCGCGAAACCCGGCGACGTGATCCATGCTGTGAATGGAATGATCGTTCGCGGCGATGCCTTGTTCGACGATCTGCAATTGATGGCGTCCATTGCCCCGCCCATCGAACCACCTGCAGCGCCACAATTACTACAGCCCACAACAGACACTGCAATTGAATCCGGCACTGAACATTCATTCAGCTGGTCCGAACAAGCACTCGCGCAACACTACGACGTCAAGCTAACAAACGGATTTAGCAGTGAAGAAACGTTGATTGAGAATCTGGCGTCGCAAACGGTGTGTGCGGCACAAATCTGCACCTACCCATTGGCGGTGAACCTGCCAGCGGGCGACAACCACAGTTGGTCAGTGCGCGCTAGCAACGAAAGTGGAGACAGCGAGTGGACGAACCGCATACTACTGGTCTCCCCCGCGATCACTGATGTACCTGACGCACCGACAGAATTTATTCCAGCGGCGGATGCAGTCCATGTCGAAGGTGAGAACCTTGTCTTCAGCTGGGCCCACCAGGCCATGGCCACACACTATGACGTAAGCATTCTCAATGCAGCGGACGGTGTTGAGACAGCACTTGAGGTTGTCGCCGATTCGTCCTGCGCAAATGGTCGCTGTGAGATTTCCCTGGCGCTAGATCTCCAGGCAGGTCTGGTACACACCTGGCGCGTGCGATCGCGCAATCGCCTCGGTGAATCGATCTGGGTCTTGCAACCCATAGCAGTCGTCCCCCCCACGCCCGGTGAACCCAGCCTGCTATCGCCCGACAACGGGGCGGTGTTGACCGCTGAGACCACGGTAACCTTCACATGGGCCAGTGTGACTGACGCGAGCGACTACCGTTTGAACGTGTCCACTGCGGGCGACGATACACCGCTACACACAGTCGATTTAGCTGCGAGCACAGCCTGCTCCAATGATGAATGCAGCCACAGTTTGGTGATGAGCTTTCCACCCGAATCGACTTACCAATGGTCAATCATCGCGTCCAATGCTGGAGGCGAGTCTGCGCCATCTTCGCGTGAGATTGAATTGATCGCACCTGAGCCACCCTCACCTGCAACACCTGTCCCGACATCACCCGAAGACAACAGCATCTTGTTGCAAGGCGCGACGGCTACGTTTGCGTGGCTTTCGAGCGACGAGGCAACACACTACGTTTTCACAGTGCAGCAGGTTGACTCCAATGCGACGCTGCTAACTGAAAATTTGAACGCGCTAGACGTATGCGACGCTTCCGGCTGTTATACAAGCTTGGATCTCAATTTCCCTGTCGATGTCGCATACCAATGGACCCTCATCGCCGTAAATGGCACCACCCCGTCGGATACGAGCACTCGTCACTTCAGCCTGATTAATCCGCCGCCGTTGCCAACTGCACCAGCGTTGCTCTCACCGGACGATGCAGCTGTTCTTGAGCCTGCAACAGCAGTGGAATTCACCTGGACACCGGTTGAGCAGGCTACAGAGTACGAATTCGCGTTGGTCGACGGCGTGGGTGAAACAACGCTTCAAACAGCCTCACTCGATGCAGTTATCACGTGTGATGCGCTCGTCTGCACCCATACCACCACGCTTATGGACAGCGTTGGCGAGGGCTACAGCTGGCAAATTCAGGCCATCAACAGTGCGGGATCATCAGACTGGGCGGTTCGCAGCTTCTCAACTCAGCACCCAATACCACCTGAACCTCAAGCGGATTTCTCCGTTTCTGCTCTCGCCGGTGTGGTGCCTTTCACACTTGAGGTCGATGCCAGCACATCAACCGATGACATCGGCATCGTGCTCTACCACTGGGCCTTTGGCGACGAGGCACAAGTTGAAGGCGAAGACACAGTTGTAGCCTCCCACGTGTTTACAGTGCCCGGCAGCTACGACATTGTCCTGACGCTAACCGACGCGGACGGCAACACCGGTACTCACACGGTCACTGTCACCGCGAACGACGTACTCGCAACACCAGCCGAGGCCGCCCGCCTACTGACTCAAGCAACCTTTGGCCCCACGCTTGAGGACATCACAACTGTTCAGCAATTGGGCATAGAAGCGTGGATCGACGACCAGTTGACACTGATGGGCACACCCCACGAGGACTACGTGCGCCAGTACTCCAACGGAGCGCACCGCGCCGCACGGCACCAGATCTGGTGGATGGACGCGGTTGACGGCGAGGACCAATTGCGTCAACGCGTGGCCTTCGCATTGAGCCAGCTGTTTGTTGTCTCGGACGTTGGTTACACCCTGGCGGTCGCACAGTACGGCGTCACCCACTTCTACGACTTGCTACGTGAAAGCGCATTTGGCAACTACCGCGAATTGCTCGAAGACGTGACATTGAGCCCGATAATGGGCCTCTACCTCAGCATGCTGCAAAACGCCAAGGGCGACGTTTTGAGCAACACCCGCGCAGATGAGAATTTTGCGCGCGAAGTGATGCAGTTGTTCTCCATTGGTCTCTACAACCTTCAATTGGACGGCAGTCGCGCAGAGGGCCAAGCCTTCACACAGGATCACGTCGAGGCCTTCGCGCGCGCGTTTACCGGTTGGAACTACAAAGATGCTGGCCACTGGGACCGCGCGCTGCACACCAATCAGGACATGATCAGCCCCATGGAGCCATGGGAGGATTACCACGACACCGACAGCAAAACCTTGCTGAACGGCGTGACCCTACCGGCAGGTCAAAGTGCACGCGTGGACCTCGAGATGGCGCTGGACAACATCGCCGCGCATCAAAACGTTGGGCCGTTTATCTCAACGCACCTGATTCGCCATCTGGTGACCAGCAACCCCTCACCTGCCTACGTGGCACGCGTGGCCACTGTGTTCAACGACAACGGCTACGGTGTGCGCGGCGACCTCGGCGCCACCGTAAAGGCGATCCTCATGGACCCCGAGGCACGATCGGTGGTCAACGACAGCAACTACGGCAAAGTCCGAGAGCCAGTCTTGCGTTTGACGCACTTGTGGCGCGCCTTCTCGGTCTCACCGGGCAACCACAGTGATCACGGTGAATACAACACCTACAGCCCACAGCTCGAGGACTTGAACGACGTCACGGGACAAGCGCCGCTACGCTCACCCTCTGTGTTCAACTTTTTCAGCCCGGACTACGCGCCGAGCGGCCCCGCACAAGAAAACGGACTGCTCGCGCCAGAGCTGGAGATTTTCACTGACAACAACATCCTGAAAACCGCGAGTCGGATCAACAGCCAAATCTACCGCCACTACAAACAAAACCCGGCGAGCGTCGAGAAGAACCCGTCTTACCTCGATTATGAAATCGAGATTGCGCTCGCAGCCAATCCAAAAGATCTGATCGATCACCTCAACTTGCTGCTCTTGAGCCGCGAGGTTGACCCGGGTGAATACCGCCTGACTGACGAGGACCGTCTCGCCTTCCCAGAGAATCTCAACAGTATTCTCTATGAACACCTAGACGCCATGGACAGCGACGCCGACGGCTTGGTGGACCGAGTTCAGGACGCGCTGGCGATCATCACCTCAACGCCTGACTACCTGGTGCAGAAATAATGAAAAACTATAAAACACGCCGCTCCAGCTCTGAACGTTACGCCACCCGCCGTGGCATCCTGAAATCGTTGGCCGCAGCCAGCGTGCTCGGCTCCGGCATGGGCGCGGTCAACGGCAAGATGGGATTGATCGGGTCTGCGCTTGCCTCCTCAGGCAACTACAGCAGCCTGACTGACTACAAAGCACTGGTCTGCGTGTTTTTGTACGGGGGCAGTGACTCGTTCAATATGTTCGTGCCGACCGACGACGACGCGTACCAGCGCTACGCCACTAGCCGCGGCTCATTGAGCGTGGCACAAGATGCGCTGCTGCAAACGTCCACGGGCGCAGGCATCGGCTTCAACCCGTTCATGCCTAACAGTCGCGCCTTATTTGACCAAGGCAAGCTCGCAGTCGTGAGTAACGTTGGCAACTTAATCAAACCGGTCACGCGCCAAGACTACGCCGACCTCAACGACGCCATCCCAGCCGACCTCTTCGCGCACAACCACCAGCAAGAACAATGGCTAAAAGGCTTGAGCAGTATGCCGAGCTCGCTCGTGAACAGCGGTTGGGGTGGCCGCATGGCAGACCTCCTCCAAGACGCCAACAGCACCGCTTTGCCACCCACCTTTTCGCTCGCGGGCAGCAACCACTGGCTGCCCGGCCAAGCGAGCACGCCGCTGTCGCTCAACAGCAGCGATGGGCTCGAGCCCATCTACGGCATGAACCCTGACAACTACTACGATGCCGCGCGCTCTAGCGTGTTGTCTCGCGTGATGGGGATCTCGCGCAACCACCAGCTTGAAGCGCAGGTGGCAGGCATGAAATCACGCAGTATCTCGAGCGCTAACCTGTTACTGGAAGCGCTTGACGGCGCTCCAGACCTGACAACGCCATACGACGGCAGCAGCAAGCTTGCCCAGCAGCTGCGCATGGTCGCGCGGCTGATTCAAAGTCGCTCGTCGCTCAGCATGCAACGCCAGATTTTCTTTGTCGGCCTCGGCGGCTGGGACACACATGACAACCAGGGTGTACGACTCAACTTGCTGATGTCAGAGCTCGACACCGCGCTGTCGGACTTTTATGCAACCCTGGGCGAACTCGGCCAGCAGGACAACGTCACCACCTTCACCGCGTCAGACTTCGGTCGCACGCTATCTGTCAACGGTGACGGCTCAGACCACGGTTGGGGTGGTCACTACATGGCCATGGGTGGCGCCGTAAACGGCGGCCAGCTTCACGGCCAACTGCCAACCTTCGTCACCGGCGCCGAAGACGACGCCGACGACAAAGGCCGCGTTATTCCTGAGATTTCGGTCAACCAGATGGGCGCGTCACTCGGTTCGTGGATGGGCCTGAGCGACAGTGACTTAACCGATATCTTCCCCGACCTCGAGAACTTCGGGTCTGATTGGCAGAGCAACTTAACGCTGTTTGGCTAGCACAAGTCACAGCGCTCAAACAGCGCGCAGCGCCGACACCTCGGCTCTGCGCGCATCGATAGGCTCCTAACGATTCTGTGGCCAGCCTAACGCCACCGCCAGTTCACAAGACGTTACCAAAGACTCGAGACCACAGCCCGTGGTACTTGCCAATTTCACCTAAAAACCTAAATTGCAGCGCAATCACAGCGGCGCCTCAAAACTGCTACCCTGCTGCACATTATGCAACCAGAGTACTCTCAATGTCCGACACCCTGACCACTGGCAAATGCCTCTGCGGCGCGGTGAGCTTCACGCTCACTGGTGACCCCGTCAACATGGCCCAGTGCCACTGCAAAGATTGCCAGCGTGCATCAGGCACTGGCCACATGTCGATCGCGTTTTTCAAAGAAGAGCAGTTTGAGCTCAAGGGTGAGACGTCTGAATTCGGTGTCACAGCCGACAGCGGCAATGTCAATACCCGCGCCTTCTGCCCAACCTGCGGCAGCCGCGTGTTCAGTTACAACTCCGCGCGCGCCGGTATTGTCGGCGTGCCCGTTGGCAGTTGCGATGACAACAGCTGGTTTACACCCAAGGCCGTCGTCTACTGCAAAGACCGCGAAGCCTGGGACAACACCCGCACCGACATTCCGAATTTCGATGGCATGCCTGGTTAACCCCGCTGCCATCACCGGGCGTTGCCACTGCGGTGACGTCCGGTTTCAACTGACGCCACCAACGGACATGTGCTCGCACTGCCACTGCGAGAGTTGCAGGCGGCTACACGGCGCGGCCTTCGTCACCTGGACGTCTGTCCCGGACACGCAACTGCAACTCGCCACCGATCCAGACGCACTCCACTGGTATGAGTCATCGCCCGGCGTCTTCTGGGGCTCCTGTGCGCACTGTGCGACCCGGCTATTCTCGCGTGCCACAACACCCACAACCGACGCCCGCACTGACTGTTGGTACGTTGCTGTCGCGTCACTCGACGCCCCGTTAGACCGCGCACCCTCAGCGCATGTCAGTATCGAGGAAACCGTCGATTGGTTTTCAGTCAATGACGGCTTACCGCGGTACACCGGCAAGGACTGACCTCCGCTCACCGGGCACGCCGTCAGGCCGCGACCAAATTCTCTGACATCGCATCAGCCAATTCACCAAGCAGAAACAGGGCTTTGGGGTGAGTCTTGCGGCACACCCAAGCGAGCTCCCGCACCGGCTGCTCACGCGTCTCCACAACTTCAACCGGCAGACCACTCAGGATATTCGCATCCAATGCCAACTGCGGTACCAACGCCGCACCGTAGCCCGAGGCCACCAATTGCACCATGGTCAGCAGGCTGCTGACATTGAGTTGCTCTGGGATATCGTGCTTGAGGCTGCACGCGGCAATGCCCTGATCACGCAAGCAGTGCCCCTCCTCCAACCAAACCAATTCGTCTGCCCGCAAAGTCGACAAGGCCGGGTTTTTGAGCGAACACGCACGGTGTTCGCGGTGGGCGACCAAGCGCAGCGGGTCGCGCACGATCACCCGTTGCTCTAAGTGCGCGACGTCAGCTGGCAGCGCGAGCAGCCCCAAGTCGACCTCGCCGCGGTCAACCGCGTCAATCAACGCGGCGGTTTGCAACTCGCGCAGCGCGATGTCCAGCGACGGAAAGCGTTCGCGGCCTGCAGCCAACAGCGGCCCGAAACAAAACGGCGCGACGGTTGGGATGGCCGCAACTGTCACCGTGCCCGCCGTGAAGTCAGAGCGGTTTCGGCTGAACTGCACCAAGTCACCCGCGCGCTGCACCGCTTCACGGGCGTGCTCAACCACCGCAGCCCCCTCAACCGTCAGCGCCACCCTGCGCTTGTCCCGTTCGAAGAGCGTGACGTCGAGCTGTTGTTCGAGCGCTTGAATCGCCGAGCTGATGGTCGGCTGGCTGACGTGGCAGCGCTGCGCGGTTTCGTTAAAATTCAGCGTCTCGGCAAGCACGCACAGGTACTCGAGTTGGCGCAGTGTGATCGGCAGCAAAGCCATATAGATAAAACCTATTACTGTGCATCATATAATTAATTGGAATTATCATAACAGCTGTGACACATTCACGCTGCAACGTCGCCAAAGGCCGCCCAACAGCAGGCTCTTTCCCGGCAACAGATGGCGCAGGCGCCGACCCGCCCTGACGCCACCTCAGACCGGGCAAAACGGTGACAAACTGAACACCTCAACGCAAACCCACTACCTCGGAGATCAGGATGGGCACAGATGACATGTCAGGCATGGGCAAATGCCCGGTCATGCACGGCGCATTGACCAAGACCAACTCAGGCGGCACCGCCAACCACGATTGGTGGCCAAACCAGCTCAACCTCAAAATCCTGCACCAGAACCCGGACGCCGGGAACCCGATGGGAGCTGACTTCGACTACGCCGAAGCCTTCAAGACCCTCGACCTCGAGGCGGTCAAGCAAGATCTCTACGCCTTGATGACCGACTCTCAAGATTGGTGGCCCGCAGACTACGGCCACTACGGACCGCTCTTTATCCGCATGGCATGGCACAGTGCCGGCACCTACCGCAACACCGACGGCCGTGGCGGCGGTGGCAGCGGTAGCCAACGCTTCGCGCCGCTCAACAGCTGGCCCGACAACGGCAACCTCGACAAAGCCCGTCGCCTGCTCTGGCCGGTCAAGCAAAAGTACGGTGCTGCACTGTCTTGGGCAGATCTGATGATCCTCGCCGGCAACTGCGCAATCGAGTCGATGGGCGGCAAGACCTTCGGCTTTGCCGGTGGCCGCGCGGATATCTGGGAGCCCGAAGAAGACGTCTACTGGGGCGCTGAAACAGAATGGCTCGCCACATCCGACAAAGAAAACAGCCGCTACTCCGGTGACCGTGAGCTCGAAAGCCCACTCGCTGCCGTGCAAATGGGCTTGATCTACGTCAACCCGGAAGGCCCAGATGGCAACCCTGACCCGCTCGCCTCTGGCCGTGACGTGCGCGACACATTCGCGCGCATGGCAATGAACGATGAAGAGACCGTGGCGCTGGTTGCAGGCGGCCACACTTTCGGCAAGGCGCACGGTGCAGGCGACCCCGATCTCGTAGGTGCAGAGCCCGAGGGTGAGGGCATGGCTGCGATGGGCCTGGGTTGGTTGAACGACTTTGAAT
>CALAMQ010000004.1 GCA_937925815.1 uncultured Granulosicoccaceae bacterium
ACCCTCGGCGCCACCTTGTGGCGGGGCGTGCAAGGCGAACTCACGCGGGAGATGATGCGCTATCAGGCCATCGAATCGCTCTACGGTCCCTCGCACACGACCTTGCTCACCGTCACACGCGAACGCAAGAGCACGCACGCCCAACTGCGCCTGGCCGCGCTCGACGCCTCAACCGAGCTCTCGCACAGCTTGAAAAAACACCGCGCCAGTGTTGTATTTTCTGCAACCTTACAACCACTTGACGCGAGCCGCGCGGCGCTCGGACTGGAAGCGGAAACGCCCACTTACGCACTGCCGTCCCCGTTTGATGCGAGCAACCTGTGCTGCCTGATTCACACTGGCATCGACACCCGCTACACCCAACGCGCGGCGTCGGTCACGCCGCTGGTTGAAACCATCCACGCGGTGTTCAGCGCGCACCCCGGCAACTATTGGGTCTTTTTCCCATCCTACGCCTACCTCTCAACCGTGCACGCAGCCTTCACCGACGCACACCCCGAGATCGAGACCTGCGCCCAGACACCGGGCTCTGACGACACCGCGCGCGAGGCTTTTTTGAATGCCTTCACAGACGGCTCAGCCACCCTTGGATTTGCCATTCTCGGCGGTGTGTTTGGCGAGGGCATCGACCTGCACGGCGCGCGGCTGATTGGCGCCGTGCTCGTTGGCACAGGACTCCCGCCGCCGACCACCGAGCGCAAGCTACTCGAACAGCACCAAGACGCACTCGGGCGCAACGGCCGAGACGCCGCGTTCACCGTGCCCGCCCTCACGCGGGTGGCACAAACCGCCGGCCGCGTGATCCGCAGCGAGACCGACCGGGGCATTCTGCTTCTGGTTGACCCGCGCTACGCGCACAGCAGCTGGCGCGCGCTGATGCCCGCACACTGGCAGCCCAAGCAAATCACCCAAGATGCGGCGCTGGCGGATGCACTCGGCGCCTTTTGGCAGTCTCACTGACACCCGGTCAACAGCGGCGCAGTGTGCCCGCTGCGACGCGCGTTTGACCCAGACCGCCGTTCAGCGCAACACTGCAACACTTGGCACCGACACAGTGATGCAGCATGACCCAACCCACACACGGCTTCGACCTCTCTCGACTGCAGCGCATCGACTCGCACTTCAACCGCTACGTCAGCCGCGATCAGATCAGCGGCTGGTCCTGTGCCATCCACCGCCACGGCGACCCCGTGTGGCAGAGTTGTCAGGGCTTGCGCGACCGCGAAGCCGGCCTTGCGGTCGAGGCGGACACGGTGTTCCGCATTTATTCCATGACCAAACCGGTGACCAGCGTTGCAGTGATGATGCTGGTAGAGTCCGGCGAGCTCGCGCTCACCGATGCGGTTGCTGACATCATCCCGGCCTTCGCAGAGCAGCGCGTCTACCGCGCCGGCTCCCAGCACGCGCCTGCCACCGAGCCCGTCACATCAACAATGCAGATATGGCACTTGTTGACTCACACAGCCGGACTGACTTACGACTTCCTCTGCGCGCACCCGGTTGACGCGATGTACCGCGAGGCGGGCTTCAACTGGGGCGCGCACCCGAGCGCCGATCTCGCCGAGGCCTGCGAGCTCTGGGCGTCCATGCCGTTGTTGTTTCAGCCTGGCCACGAATGGAACTACTCGGTCGCAACCGACGTGCTTGGCCGCGTTGTCGAAGTGGTCTCGGGCCAGACCTTGGACCGCTTCTTTGAGCAGCGGATTTTCGCGCCGCTCGGCATGGTCGACACCGCCTTTCAGCCGGGCGAGCAGCAACTGCCGCGTCTCGCGGCGCTGTACGGCCCAGACCATGACAAACGCGCCGTTCGCAATACCGCCGCAGACGAGCGCGCACGCACTGCGCCACGCTTGCTGAGCGGCGGCGGTGGCCTCTACAGCACCCTCGCCGACTACCAACGCTTCTGCCACATGCTGCTCAACCGCGGCGAGGGCAAGGGAGAGGGCCAGCGGCTGCTCGGCAGCCGAACGGTGGACCGCATGCTCCGCAACCACTTGCCAGACGGGCGCACGTTGATCGGCTTCGGCCGCCCGCTGTTCAGCGAGACGGCGCACGCGGGCATGGGCTTTGGCCTTGGCTTTTCCGTGGTGGTCGATGACGTCGCAACGCACACCCTGTGCAGCGCAGGTGAGGCAGCCTGGGGCGGCGCCGCGTCCACCGGGTTCTGGATCGATCCCAAGGAAGGCCTCTCCGTGGTGTTCATGACCCAGCTCTTGCCGTCATCCACCTGGCCGCTGCGCACTGAACTTCGCAACCTCGTCTACCAAGCGCTGGTGGACTGACACCGCGCCAGTGCGCGACCAACCCTAGTCGGCGGGCCACGCAAAGTCTGCGATACAATGGCGGTTTGGCTCAACGGGCACACCACCATGCTGATCGAATTCAAATCCGAGCACGACGGCAGTCTTGTGCTCTTTGGCAAGGTCGCAACCGATTTGCTCGAGATGATGGGCACCAGCGGCCGCAGCGAGGGCGCGCTGCGCAGCGAGGACGTGCCAGGTGCGCTCACGCGGCTCAAAGACAACCTCACCCAGCGCGCGAACGCAGACACTGAGGATGGCGACGAGGACGCGGACGAGGTGCCAATCAACCGACGTGCGGTCCCGGTGATTGAGCTCTTGGAGAAGACCGTCGCCAGCGGCGGGTATTTTATGTGGCAGGAGAAAGGCTAGACATGCAACTCGACGATTACCTCGACACCTCAGACGGCGCCACACGCATCAGCCGCGAACAGGCGAGTCGATTTGCCAAGTCTGTCGCCGGCGACTTCAACCCAATTCACGATGTCGACGCGCGACGTTTCTGTGTGCCGGGTGACTTGTTGTTCAGCTTGCTGCTCAGCCGGATTGGCTTGAGCCAGGAGATCAGCGTTGAATTCACCGGCATGGTCGATGAAACCGCCGCCCTGCAGCTGGAACACAACGACGCTGACAGCCGGCTTTACGACGGCGACAAAACCTTCCTGACCGCGAGCCACTCGGGACCACTGGCGGCCAGCGCCGAGATGATCGACGCGCTCACCACCGCTTACGTGAGCTATTCCGGTCAGACCTTCCCGCACATTCTGGTGCCGCTCTGGCGCGAGCACGGCGTGATGGTGAACCCGGCGCGGCCGATGGTGATGTACCGCAGCATGCAACTCTCGCTCACGCGCGCTGACGTCCAGGGCATCGCGCTGCGTGAGCGCGAGGCTAGCCTCAACGTCGACGGCAAGAAAGGCGCGGTCACGCTTACCTTTGATGTCGTAGATGGCAGCGGCAACGCCGTCGGTCAGGGCCAGAAGCACATGCTGCTGAGCGGCCTGCGGGCGTGGGACGACGACGCCGTGGCTGGCATCATCAACGACTACGACGCGGTCAAGTCCGCCTGGCAACCCGCCTAACCCCTTTCGGATACGCACCCATGAGCATTGCCCTGCACGACCTGTCCACGCTGAACGCCGACGAGCGCGACAGCTTGCTGCTGCGCGCCGACGACGCCCTCGACCCCTTCTTGGAGGGCGTCAAGCCGATCATCGCAGCGGTTGAAGCCGAGGGCGATGTCGCCCTCGCGCGCTTTGCGCAAGAGTTTGATAAAGCCGACGTCACCGCCGACTCGCTTGCTGCGACCCCGGCAGACTTTGACGCCGCTTTCGACGCTCTCGACCCGGCCATGGTCGACACCCTCGGCTACAGCGCCGACAACATCCGGCGCTACCACGAACAACAAAAGCCCCAACCGATGTGGATGACCGAGATCCGCCCGGGGGTCATGGTTGGCGAACGCCACACGCCTATCAATTCGGTGGCGTGCTATGCGCCGCGCGGCAAGGGCTGCTTCCCGTCGGTCACGCTCATGACTTGCATTCCGGCCACCGTCGCCGGCGTGCCAACACCCGTGCTGTTAACCCCGCCTGGCCCCGACGGCAGCATCGACACTGGCACCTTGGTTGCGGCCAAGCTCGCAGGCATTGAGCAGGTGTACAAAGTGGGTGGCGCGCAGGCGGTTGCAGCCGCAGCTTTTGGTACCGCGACCGTGCCGCGCTGCCGCAAAATCCTCGGGCCAGGCAGCCCGTGGTTGGTCGCGGCCAAGCGCTTGCTCGCCGGGCGCATTGACGCCGGTTTGCCAGCCGGCCCGTCTGAAGTGATCGTGCTCGCAGACCCTTCGGCCAACCCCGAGATCGCAGCGCTCGACCTCTTGATCGAGTCCGAACACGGACCAGACAGCTCGGCCTTTCTCGTGACCTGGTCAGAAGACATCGCTCACGCAGTCCGCGCCAAAGTGCCGGAGTACTGGTCGCACATGAGCGAGACCTTATCTGGCTACTCCAGCACCGTGCTCAACAGCACGCGCGGCGGCATCGTGCTCGCAGGCAGCGCGGCCGAGGCCTACGCCTTCGTCAACGATTACGCGCCAGAGCACTTGCAAGTGCTCTCTAAAACCCCGTGGGATCACCTCGCGCACATCCGCAACGCCAGCGAGATCTTGCTGGGTGAACACGCACCGGGCTGCATCGCCAACTACATGATGGGCCCCAACTGCGTGTTGCCAACCGGCGGCGGCGCGCACACTTGGTCTCCGCTGAATGTCGGGGATTTTATGAAGAGCCAGTCGATTGGGCACATGACCGAGGGCGGCTACCGCGAGATGGCGCCGCACACCCACCGCTTTGCGACTTACGAAGGCTTTGACGCGCACGCCAACGCGGTCAGCGAACTGCGCGACGCTGCCCACTCAACGCAAGGCTGACACCCGGACCAAATCAGCAGTTGTCGATGTTGTTGCGCAGCGTGATGTCGAGCGCGACGCCGGTGTCACGCTGATTGTGAAAGGCCATCGGGCTTGCTGAGAAGTCCTGCGAAAGATCTGGCTCGCACTCCACGCCGTTCGCGTCGACGTCGACGAAGAGCGACACATAATAGCCGAGCGCGTCAGGCCCACCAGATTGAAATTCGATTCGCGCGAAATCTGTCGCGTCGAGATTCAATGTCAGCGCGCCATTGCCCGGCACTGTTGCCACAACCTCCAACAACGCCGTCGCCGAAACGTCTGCAACAAACATGTCATAGCCAAACACCGTCGCGCGCACGCGCGCATCGCAGCCGACATCAGCGGGCAATCCAACAAGCGCTATGTCTATTGCATGACTGGCACCCGCGCTGCCATTGCCGATCTCGTCGACAACCGGGCACGCATCCCCGCCAGAGCCCGCTACGTCAACCCCTGCATGAGTCTCGGTGCTCCCGCTCTGACACGCGACCAAGAGCCATGCCATGGCTACCGCCAAGACCGTTCTAACATTCATGACTCACCCTCATTTGGTGGTGGTAATCGCGCCACCTCGCGCGCCACCTGCCGCGAGAATGGGCTGCTGGTGGCAACTGACACCGACTTCAGATGCAACCACTGTGCAAGTGCGCAGAGCTGAACTGCCATGGCCTCGGCCAAAGCGCTCTTGTCCGTGCCTGCCTCTGCGTAGGCACCCGGTACAAGCAGGCGGCTTTGCGCGCGGTCGGCTCGCACATCTGCTCGGCCCTGAATACGGTCATCGAGCAGAAACGGTAAAACATAATAGCCATACTGCCGTTTAGCAGCCGGCACGTAGATCTCAATTCGGTAGTGAAAGTTGAACAGGCGCTCTGCACGCGGTCGGTACCACACCACTGGATCAAAGGGACTCAGAAAACACGCAGCGGTCACCTGTCGCGGAATGCGCACACCAGGCATCCGAAGAGCGGGCCGCTCCCAGCCCTCAACCTCTGCGGGCTGAAGTGCGCCGTCTTCCACCAACTCGGCGACAATCGGCCTCGCCACCGGCATCGGCAGGCGGAAGTAGTCTGCGATGTCATCGAGGGTTCCAACCCCAAGGCACCCCGCCGCGCGCAGTAAGAGCGCGCGTTGCTGCGCCTCCGCCGGTTTCGGCGCCTCTAATTTACCGTGAACGCGTTCGGGCAAGTCGTACCAGGTAATGAAGCGCTCGTCTCGCCGCGCGATGGCAAGCCTGCCGAGTCCAAGCAGGCACTCGAGCGCGATCTTGCCACGCGGCATGCCCCACCAGGGCCCTGTGCGCTTGCCGGGGTCATCGAGTGTTTGCACACTCTGCGGTCCCTGTTGGCGCACCTCGTCGTGCACGGCGTCGAGGTAGGCTGCATTGTCTTGCGCAAATTCGCGGTATCCCTTGTAACGCAAGCGCTCAAAGCGAAAACGCAAGTGCGCGTGATCCGCGCTCGAGGTGATGGCCGCTTCGTGCGCGAGACCCTCGACGTTTTCACCCGATTGCCAGAGCCAGGCATCCAGGCGCTCGCGCGAGTAGGGCCCGAGGCGTGAGTACATGGGTAGAAAGTGAGAGCGGCACACCGCGTTGACTGAATCGAGCTGCAACACCGCCATGCGCGACATCGCGCGGCGAAACTGTGCGACCGTCACGGCCTTGGGCCGCGCAGCGGCAAAGCCCTGCGCCGCGAGCGCCAAGCGGCGCGCGGCGCTAGAAGACAGCGCAGTCACAGACCATCACTCTCATGCTTTGGGGACAACTACGCCGCACAGTCTGAGGCATCAAACGGTGTAGAGACGCTGTGGCGGCAGGTGAACCGCAACCGCGTCGCCGCGTTCAATGCGACCGACCCGTTCAACCCACGCCGTGACACCACGCCGACCCACCGCGACCCGCGCAAAGGCTTTGCCGTGCCCCGGGTAATGGCGTTCAATCACCTCGCCCGGAAATTTGCAGGGTGCGTTTTCCATGTCCACCACCAGCGCTGCGCCACTTGGGAATATCAAACGGGTGGACGGCGGCAGCTCAGTCAATTTTGGGATGCCGCTCAGCACCAAATTGGCCCCAACCCACTCGGGCTGCAAGGATTCAATGCCAAGGTCGTGAGCGATGTCCTGGAGCTCTTGCGCACCGAGCACCGACACCTGTCGGGTGTTGCGGATCTCGGTGCCCTTGGGGTACTGCTGGCGCACCCGCACGCAGGCCTCGCGGGTCAGCCCATAGTGGTTGTCACCGGGAAAGCCGCCGTAGTCGGCCTCAATATGGTCAACCGCACGGGTGCAGAGGTCGCGGTCGTCGTCGTTGATCAACAGCGCCTCTGCACAACCGACAATTTCCGATTTACTCAATACAGGCATGTCACACTCTCAGGTCCAGAATCAGGGTTTAGCTTCGCTTGAAATAAGGCAGCAAAAAGACAAAGCAGGCCACGAGAAAAAACAGCCCGCCAACCAAACTGGGGGTGTCGCCGCTTCGCCAGCTTGAGGCGATAAAGCCACACGCTGAAATGATAAACAATACCCACCCAGTTATTTCACAGCGGGTTTTAAACCGATCTGATGGTGACGACACGCTCAATCTCCCTCGTCTGAATTTCCGTTGAATGCATAACAAGCCCAGTCCTTATCACAAGGTAGGCACCGAGCAACAGTAGCGCCACCAATACCACCTGGCGAAATTGCCGCTCTGACAAGCGCTTTCGAAACCGCCCGCCAAGCCAGAGACCGAGCAACGCTGGCACCACGCCAATGGCTGACAAGGTGAGCAGCTGCGGTGTAACGGTGCCACGACTGCCGAGCGCAACCAACAACCCGAGCGTTGTCACCGAGAACAGCACACCCAGTGCTTGAACCTGGCGGTCACGCCCCAGTTGCAGCGCTTGAAGGTACAGCGCACCGGGCAACACTGCCAGCCCGCTGAGTCCGGTCAGTGTGCCGCTTGCGACCCCAAATGCCGGGTGTAGCCAGCGCGTCTGCTGCGCGCTCGGCTTTGGCCAGACCGGCACCGCGAGGCCGACCGCGGCATACGCCATCACCACGGCACCTACAAGTGACGTCAGGGTGTCCAGATCAAAGGTGCCGCGCCACATCACACCGAGCCAAACGCACAGTGCCGCGCCGATAAAAAATCCGCGCAACTCTCGCAGCAGCCAAAGCAAGTGCCCACCGACAAGCGCTTGGTAGAGGTTGGTCACCAATGCGGGCAGCAGCATCAACACCACCGCGCGGTCCGGGCCAAGTGCAAAGGTCAGAAGCGCAATCGAGACCGCAGGCAGTCCCAACCCCACCACGCCCTTGACCGAGCCCGCGAGCAGGAACACCGCGCACACCAACCATAGACTTGGCTCAGTCATCGCGCATCAACAGCAGCCGTGGTCACGCACTGAGTGCTTGTTCAAGGTCCGCAATCAAATCTTCAACCGCTTCAATGCCAACAGAGAGCCGCAACAGATCGCCCGGTATCGGGCTGTCCGGCCCTTCTATGGACGCGCGGTGTTCGATCAGGCTCTCTACCCCGCCGAGTGACGTTGCCGGTAAAAAAACGCGGCATCGCGTCGCCGCGGCGAGCGCCGCCTCGCGTCCGCCGGCGACCCGCAGCGACAACATGCCACCAAAACCGCCGCGCATCTGACGCGCAGCAACCGCGTGACCTGGGTGACTCGAAAGCCCTGGGTACAACACCGCGCTGATGCGCTCGTGGTGCTCAAAGTGGCGCGCGATAGTCAGCGCGTTGTCGCAGGCTGCGCGCACCCGCACTGACAAGGTGCGCATGCCACGCTGCAACAGCCACGCCTCGAAACTGCCAAGTACCGCGCCCTGGCTGCCACGAATGGCCACTACCCGCTGCCAAAAGGCGTCGTTCTCGCGGCAGGCGGCAGCGCCTGCCACCACATCCGAGTGACCGTTGAGGTATTTGGTTGCGGAGTGAAACACGAGGTCAGCACCGAGTGCGAGCGGCTGAGTCAAAAGTGGCGTGGCCACGGTTGAGTCCACCACCACACGCGCGCCGGCTGCGTGCGCGAGCGCCACCGCCGCCTCAATATCAATGACATCCCACGTCGGGTTGTTCGGCGTCTCGATCCACAGCATCGCCATTGGTGCAGCCTTGAGCGTGCGCTCCAAACTACTGGCCTCGGCGGCGTCGAAGAAATCGAGTTGCAGGCCCCACTGGGCGCAGTATTCGATCATCCACGCGCGCAGCCCGTGGTACATCACGCGCGGCGCGACAATACGGTCGCCGCGCCCGAGCGCCTGCACGATGGCCGCACCGGCTGCCGTGCCCGAGGCGAAGAGCCGTGCGTCCTGCGCACCTTCGAGTGATGCGAGCATCGATTCCGCTGGGTGCCAGCTCGGCGTGTCGTAGCGCGCGTAGTTGTAGCGCGCGTCGCGCAGCGCGTAATTGTCGTCACGCGCGAAGGTTGCGCTAGGCTGCCACGCGGGCACCACGCTGCCGTCGTTCGCGTCCGGCGAGTGGCCACCGTGCGCGAGCCGGGTGGCGGGCGCGAGTTGGGATTCGTCCAATTGGGACATCGTGACATCCACGCAACAAAGCCCGCATGGTACACCAGCGCTGCCAACTCGCTGTGCGTGCTGCGTGGTCAAATGCCAACCGGCACACCACCTGCCACCGGCAAACTAACGCCGGTTATGTACTGCCCGCCGGGACCAACCAAAAACGCAACAGCATCAGCGACGTTCTCAGGGTGACCGGCCTCGCGCAACGCGACCTGCGCGTACCGCTGTGCCCGGATCGCATCGAGTGGCTGGTCTTGCTCACGCGCCAAACGCGCGTTTGCTGCCTCGTGCATATCCGTTGCAATAAACCCCGGACAGACGGTGTTGCACAGGATGCCGTCTGGTCCAAATTCAGCCGCGAGCGTTTTGCTCAGGCCAACGAGACCGTGCTTCATCGCGGTGTAAGCACCAAAGCCTGGCTCCGCGCCGAGACTGCCAGTTGAACCGATATTGACTATGCGGCCCCAGCCTGCGCGCTGCATGTGCGGTATCACCGCGTGTGACAACGCCATGGGGCCTAGCAGGTTAACCGCGAAGCTCGTCTGCCATTGCGCCGGCGTGGTGGTCAGAAAGTCCGCGGCACCAGCGAGCGAACCTGCGTTGTTGACCAGGATATCGACAGCGTGACCCTGCGCCGCAAGTGTGTCCACAAACGCGGGGATGGCGTCCACGTCAGTAAGGTCGAGCGTTTGCGCCTGCGCGTCCACGCCGAGCGCATTGAGTTCAGCGACGCACTCGGCGAGCAACGTGGAACGCTGTGTCTCTGAGCCATGAACCGTGACAGGACCACCTTGGTCCGTGATCACAACTTTCGCGCCGTCGGCTGCAAGCCGTCGAGCCACAGCACGCCCAATGCCCGAGGGTGCCGCGGCACCGGTGACCAAGGCCGTTTTACCGTCGAGTGGCAACACGCGACACCTCCTGAAATCACTTTGCGAACTTGTCGTTCAAATTAGGGATGGGGTCTTGATGAGCACTTTGCAATGGGCAAAAAAAAACCCGATCAGTGTGATCGGGTTTGCTGTAGACGGGCCGAACGGGGTCGGCTTGTACTCACTCACGCCAGAAGGGTTTGTTGATTTCATTCGACGCTTCTGTTGGCGTCATGCCGATATCACGCCACAAGCGGGCGTCCATGCGTGCCAAGGTACGGCGAGACTGCGCACGTTCTTGCCAAGTTGCAATGGCGCCCAATGCGCGTTTCTTGGCATCAGCCAACGCACTGTTAGTGCCGCTGAGTTTCGCGGCTTCGGTAATTGCACTCATAGAGTTCTCTCCAATTCAGTTGTTTAATACGCTCCCGGTTATTCGGCAGCGCGGGTCTTTTCGAGAGTCAAATCTAGTGCCTAATCAAAACCAAAACAGATACAGTTTTGGCGATTGAAAACCATAACAGTTTAGATGCTGTAGAATAGATCCACTATCAACGTAAACAGCATTATTTATGCTGAATATCGCATGCATCAAAGCGGAAAACACTTGTACGAACAAGTGGCAGAAGTAGTGGGAAATATGGTGCAACAAGGCACCCTGAGACCCGGCGAAAAAGTGCCGTCACTGCGCGCCCTGAGCCGCAAGATGAAAGTCAGCGTGGCAACCGTCATGCAAGCCTATCTGCTGCTGGAAAACCGTGGCTTAATTGAATCCCGCCCTCAGTCAGGGTTCTACGTCAAAGTCAGCCGAGAGCGTCTGCCGGCGCCACGACGCAAACGCAACCGCAGTCAGACGCCGCGCAAGGTGCAGTTCGGCAACACCGTCGAGACCATTTTTGCACTGGCAAACCGGCCAGAAGTGGTACCGCTCGGGGTCGCCAACCCATCGCCTGCCCTACTGCCCTTACCCGCACTCAATCGCGCCGTGCGCGATGTCATGTCGCGCGAGAGCGCGCACGCGGTGAGTTATGACTTCCCACCCGGCGTGCCGGAGCTTCGGCGTCAGATCGCGCTGCGCAGCGCTGATATCGGCGTGGACGTCAACCCAGAAAACGTCTTGATCACCAACGGCGCAACCGAAGGATTGATGATCGCGTTGCAGAGCGTTGCCAAGGCCGGCGATGTGATCGCGGTTGCGGCGCCTGCGTACTTCACGCTGCTGCAAATGATCGAGCGACTCGGGATGCTGGTGGTGGAGGTTGAGTCGGATCCGGACACCGGAATTGATCTCGACGCGCTCGCAAGCTGGCTCGGTCGGCAGCCCATCGCAGCGGTGGTGGTGTGGGCCAACTTCGCCAACCCCACCGGCGCGCTGATGTCGGACGAGAACAAGTCCGAATTGGTCTCGCTGTGCAACCGCCACCGCATCCCGCTGATAGAAGATGATGTCATGGGCGATCTACCGTTCAACGGTGAACGCCCGCGCAATTGCAAAGCCTTTGACACGCGCGACACCGTGATAACAGTGTCGTCATTTTCCAAGACCCTGGCGCCGGGCTACCGAGTTGGCTGGACGCTGGGCGGCAGTTACCACGCGCGCATGATGCAGCAGAAACAGCTCAACAGCTCGGCCACCAGCAGTCTGTCGCAGCTCGCCCTCGCGCGCTTCCTCAAAGACGGTCACTACGACCGGCACTTGGTACGCCTGCGCCGCGCCTATCAACAACAGGTGCAGCAGTTGCGTTTTGGTATCGCCGAACACTTCCCGCCTGGCACCCGGGTGTCCGATCCACGCGGCGGCTTTGTGGTCTGGGTTGAGTTGCCCGCACAGATAGATTCACAACAGGTTTACGAGAAAGCACTCAAGGCCGGTATCAGCGTGACGCCGGGTCTGCTGTTTTCTTCCACTGGCCGCTACAACAACTGTTTGCGGCTGTGTGCAGGCCACCCTTGGAACGACACCATGCAACGCGCGACAGCCACACTGGGCCAGATCGTCACACAGCTCGCGCGCTGAGCACCGCACCACAGAATTCCAGCCACGCAAGAGACCACACCAACCGCCTAACGCCAGAAAAAATGGGTTAGTCGTGGCGCACACAGACCTCAATCAGCCGCAGCGGAGATCACGCCAACCCGATCATCAAACAGGGGCGCTCTCCGCTGGTGCTCGGCGGTCAGTGAACTGATAGCATCGCCGCATTGAAATCACACCGGACTGCCTGACAGTGGACTTCACCTCCGAGATCGATCGCCAACGCACTGATAGCGTGAAGTGGCGGCTGTACAAAGACCGCGACATCATCCCTCTGTGGGTGGCTGATATGGACTTCAAGACAGCGCCCGAGGTTATCGCCGCGGTTCAGGCGCGCGTGGAGCACGGCATCTACGGCTACGCCGATGCAACCGAATCCGTGGTTGAGGCAACGCTGTCCCATTTACGCGAGAGCTACCAGTGGGAAGTCGATCCTGACTGGCTGGTGTGGCTGCCCGGCGTGGTGCCGGGCTTGGCGATGGCCTGCCGAAGTTGCGCCAACCCCGGTGAGAAAGTGATCGTGTCGTCGCCGGTTTACTACCCCTTTCTGATAGTGCCCGACGTGGCGGACCGCCAAGTGTTCGATGTGCCGCTGCAACGCGTTGACGGGCGCTGGCAATACGACCTTGATGCGTTAGAACTTGCCGCCCAAGACCCAGCTGCAACCATGATCATCCTGTGCTCACCGCACAACCCAGTCGGGCGGCTGTTTACACCACAAGAGCTCCAAGCAGTGGTTGAGATCGCAGTGCGCAATGGTTTGACTGTTGTCTCCGATGAGATCCACGACGGCATTGTGTTGGAGCCGGGCTTGCGTTTCACGCCGACAGCCTGCGCCGCGCCCGAGCACGCCGCCGGCATGATCACGTTGATGAGTCCGAGCAAGGCCTTCAATCTCGCGGGCCTGAACGCAACCTACGCCATCATCCCGAACGCCGATACCCGCGCCACCTTCAAGCACCACATGATGGGCCCGGTCACGCGGCCAAGCCCATTTGCGCTCGCAGCCACCGAAGCCGCCTACGCCCACGGCGGCCCGTGGCTTGCCGGCCTGAACGACACCCTACGCGCCAACCGCGACCGCTTGATCTCAGCGGTCAACGCCCTGCCCGGCGTTCACATGGATCCAATTGAAGCCACTTACCTCGGCTGGATTGATGTGAGTGCGCTGCGCTTGAACGACGCGCCGGGTTGGTTTGAAGACCGGGGCCTTGGCTTTTCCCCTGGCGCACCGTTTGGCGACGACCGCTTTGTGCGCTGGAATTTCGGTTGCCCGCCGGCCACCTTGGAGCGCGCCATTGCGCGTTTCGAGACGGCCGTCAGTGAGCGCGCACACGAACTGGGTATCAGCTAAGCCGCCCAGAACACCCCGCCCGTCACTCACTTAAAGGCAACGCTTCCACACCCTTGAGCGCGGCCTGACCGGACGCACTGACATTGATGACCGCAACCCCGCCCAAGCGAAGCCTGCGCTCGAGTCGCAGTGCCTCGGCCTTGGGCGCAAAGTAGGCCTCAATGTGCGGGATCGACACCACTGCGCCGCTTCGCCTTGCACGACCAAAGCGCACAACGCGCGCTCGCACGTACAACCCGTCTGCCGGCGGGATCAAGGACGCGGCGGACCAGTGATGCAAACCCTGCTCAGTCGGCGTGAGGTGCAAATAGACGCGCTCACCGTGGCGCAATGCCGAGCGATCACCTGCAAAGTTCTCAAAGGCGTCGTCAGTGTCATACCGCAAGATCGCGTAATTGCCGCGAAAGAGTGAACGCGGGTCAACCGGCACTGTCGCGACCCTCACGGTGGTGCCATGAAACAGCGGCCAAGCG
Source organism: uncultured Granulosicoccaceae bacterium (assembly GCA_937925815.1). Classification (GTDB taxonomy): domain Bacteria; phylum Pseudomonadota; class Gammaproteobacteria; order CALCKW01; family CALCKW01; genus CALCKW01. The sequence goes on from CALAMQ010000004.1 coordinate 14,002, forward strand.
GCACGCACTTGCATTGCAACCAACACCGAGACCTGAAAGACAAGCGCTGCCAGCAATCCTGTCTGCACTGCTCGTCGGGACAGCGGCAACCGCAACCGCTCAAGCGCGCTCACGCCTGACTCCCCGCCGCGTGCCGACGCTGCCAGTACCGCGCGGCCCCGAGCAGCACCACAGCGATCACCACAAAGAGCACAGCGGTGCCAACGTAGTCACCGATCAAGTCGATATAGCGCAACAACGCAAGCAACAGTACCGTCGCGACGCCGAGAAAATAGGACTGCGACTCGCCGTGCTGCACACCGCGCACAATCAGCCCCAGACCAAAACAGGCCACCGTGAGGTTGGCGAGCACTTGCCAGTAAATGGCGTGCTCGATGTTGTCACCGTTGGCAACTGCCGCAGTCACTACAAAGAGCGCAATGCAAAGCGCAAGAACTGGCAACAGCTTGCGCGCTCGCCAGGCGCACACGAGCGCGCCGCCACACACCACACAGAGTACGGCCCACATATCCTGTTGCTCGGTCCAATGAGCCTTCAGAGCCGCCACCCAGACGTCGTTGTAGCTCAGGATAAAAGCACACACCAGCGCAAATCGCAGTGTCCACAACGAGAGCACCGTGCCGTAGTCACGCGCCTTGGTCGATGGCTGCGCGTACAACAGATGGCTGAGCGCGTAAGCGAGGATGAAATAGCCCACGCCGACGGGAAATTGCTCGGCGCGAAATCGCATGACGAGAGCCTGATTCGACCACCAGACGCCAAGCGCGACCTCCAGCAACAACCCCGTTCCCGCCACCACCAACAGAAACAGCAGAACGCTACGCCGCCCGGCGTATAGGACGTAGCCACCGAGCGCGAGAAAAAACGCCAAACCTGGCGCAAAGAACCCGAGCTGCAATTCGATCAGAAACCACACTAGCGCCAGCAGCACGCTCAGCAACGCCAGCACTGGGCTCTGTAACAGCAGCGCCGCCGGCGCGGTGCCAAGCGCCCACCAGAGAACGCCGTCAGGCATGTGTTCACCGAGGTGGTAAATTTGCGCAATCAGGATGATTGACGCGCCGTATGCCAAGCCGCCAAGAAAAAACACACCCTCAGCCGCACGGTCGCGTTCACCGCGGTAGAGCCACAATGCGTAGCCGTTGAGCACGGCAGTCAAGCCAACGAGCGACCCCATGCGCAGCGCGCGCGGCAGGTTGTCCCAATTGGCGCTGAGCAATGTGATTAATGCCAGGCCCAAAAAGGCGTAACCGAGCACCACCAACACACGCTGCCCCCGAGCACCGCGCGCGGCGGCGTCGTAGTCAGCGCCGTAGAGCGCGCAAATCGACTCGGCCTGCGAACGGGAGATCAGCCCCTGCTCAACCCACGTTGCGCTCTCTTGGGCGAGGTCGTTCTTAAGAAGTCGTATCAAACGCATGGTGCCGTGTCCCGCGAATAATCCAGTGCGGCTTGCCTCCATTCCCAGGACTGAGCACCCTGTGACAAGGTGCACGCCTGACAGTCTTGCGCAATCTGCGCAGACAATGATTCAAATAGGTCACTCAGACATCCGGTTGCTATCGGGCAACTCCAGTTGTCCGCTTGAAATGGCTGCAACCAGAGACACTGTCATGCGGGCCGACGCGCCCCAGAGGCTTTCACCATCGTAGTTTTCGAAAAACACCACCTGGTGATCGCGCCAGAGACGGCTGGCGTGGTTGTCAGCGTTTTGCAGCCAACGTAGCGGGATGCTGAAGAGCCGCGCGACTTCGGCTGCCTGCAGTTGCGGATCAAATGGGCGTTCGAGCACGGCCACCACCGGCGTCACCACAAAGCCGGTGCTGGTGTCACTGTCTGGCAGTACGCCAAGCACACGCACGTGCTGGCGCGGCAGGCCAATTTCTTCTTCGGCTTCGCGCAGCGCGGTATCGACGAGGTCAGTGTCAGCGTCCTCGACACGCCCGCCGGGAAAGGCAACCTGGCCGCTGTGACGGTCCTGAGCGCGCTGACTGCGCCGGATATAGAGCACATGCCATTCGCCCTCGACCTGCGAGAGCACTATCAACACTGCCGCGCGCGCCGCCGGCGCACGCGGATTCGGGCTTGTATTATTGGCAGACGGCTGGGCCATTGATTGACTATAGCGTGTCGTGAGCGCATCCGCCCACTGACGCCCAGGCTTACCGCATCGTCACCAGTTCCTCAGAGCTGGTTGGGTGGATCGCAACGGTGTCGTCAAAGTCAGACTTAGTCGCGCCCATGCGCACGGCTACGGCAAAGCCCTGGATCATCTCGTCGACACCGTGACCGATGGCGTGCACGCCGACCACGCGCTCGTCGTCGCCAACGGTCACAAGCTTCATCGCCGTCGGTGGCGCCGATTCTTCGAAGGTGTCGACCATGGGCGTAAAACGGGTCTGGTAGACGGTAACCGCGTCCTCGCCATACTCGGCCTTGGCCTCGGGCTCAGTCAGGCCCACGGTGCCAATCGGCGGGTGCGAGAACACCACCGTGGCGATGTTGTCGTAATTGAGCTTGCGCTCGGGTTTACCGCCGTAGAGTCGGTCGGCGAGACGGCGCCCGGCGGCAATCGCAACCGGCGTCAGTTGTGCGCGGCCGGTCACATCACCAATCGCAAACACCCCTTTGACGTTGGTCTCTTGCCATTCGTCGGTTGGGATGTAGCCCGCAGCGTCAGTGACCACACCCACGGTGTCGAGGTTCAGCGACCCGGACAAAGGCTTGCGGCCAACCGCCCAGATCACCGCGTCAAAGGGCGCGAGTTCGCGCGCGGTGTTGTCGATCACAATCCCGTCCGCTGTGCGTGCGAGCGCGGTTGGGGTGCAATCGGTGACAAGCTCAATGCCCTGATGCGAGATGGATTCAACCAGCGCGTCGGTCATCAGCGGATCAAAATTGCGAAGCGGCGCGTGCTTGCGAACGAGCAAGCTGACATCACTGCCAAACGCCTGCAACACACCTGCAAGCTCCACGGCGATGTAACCCGCGCCTACAACCGCCACGCGCTGCGGCCGGTTGACCAGCTCAAAAAAGCCGTCCGAGGTCAGGCCGAGGTCCGCACCGGGGATGTCCGGCACAGTCGGTGTGCCACCGACCGCAATCACGATGTTGTCGGCGGTGTAGAGCGCGTCGCCAACGCGGATCGTGCCGCCGCCCTCTGGGTTCACGCTCTCGATCACCGCGTCACCGCGGATCGCAGTGACCTTGTTATCCGAGAGGTAACCGTCGTACCAATTCTCGATGCCGCGGATATTGGCCTCGCGCTTGGCCACCAGCTCGCTCCAGTTGACGCCGTTTAGGGTAACGTCAATGGCGTAGCCTTCGGCGCGCTTGATCGCGGCGAGCTGCTCGGCCCCGAACCACATCATTTTCTTCGGCACACAGCCGCGAATGACGCAGGTGCCGCCCATGCGGTCACGCTCGATCAGCGCAGCTTTGGCGCCATAGCTCGCCGCGCGCTGCGCGACCGACAGTCCACCGCTGCCTCCACCGATGGCGATCAAATCAAAATGGGTGTCTGTCATGTCTAGGTTGCTCTCATGGTTGAGTGTTCGGCCAAGGCGGGAGTTCTGGCATTATGACGGTGCGTCCCTCGCCCGCAAGCACCGTCGATGTCTGACCATCCCCTGACCCCAGAAATTCCGCAAGCGCTGTTTGCCAATTGGCGCGAACGCCTGCCTGACTTCATTCGGCTGACCCGTTTGAACCGGCCAATCGGGGTATTACTGCTTGCGTGGTCAATGTACTGGGGCTTGTGGCTAGGTGCGGGCGGCTGGCCCGGAATCAAGCTTGTAGTGGTTTTCACGGTGGGTTGCATCCTCACGCGCTCGGCCGGCTGTTGCATCAATGACTACGCCGACCGCCACTTCGACGGCTTCGTGGCGCGCACCACAGACCGCCCGATCGCTTCCGGGCGGGTATTGCCAGCAGAAGCGTTGTGGCTCGCCGGCGGGCTGACCGCGCTCGCAGCGGTTTTGCTGCTGTTCACCAACGCGCTGACGCTCTGGCTCGCGGTGCTCGCGGCCGTCCTCGCTGCCGCCTACCCCTTCTGCAAACGGGTGACGCACTTGCCGCAGATCGTGCTCGGCGCGGCCTTCGGCATGAGCATCCCGATGGCCTTTGCCGCCACCAGCGGCAGCGTGCCACCGCTTGGCTGGGCGGTGTTTCTGATTTCCTTGATCTGGTCGACGGCCTACGACACCGAGTACGCCATGACCGACCGCGATGACGACCTCAAGATCGGCGTCAAGTCCACTGCCATCTTGCTTGGCCGCTTTGATGTCGCGGCGGTCGCGATCATGCTGCTCGCGGTGTTGCTCGGCCTCGCTGCAGTCGGTGCGCAGTTGCAATTTGGGTTTGCGTGGTGGCTCGGCCTCACAGGCGCCGCCGCCTCGGCGGGCTACCAAATCTGGCTGATCCGGGCGCGCGATCCCGCCAATTGCTTCCGCGCCTTTTTACACAACCACTATTTCGGCATGTCGGTGTTTGCCGGCCTGTTCGCCGAATACGCGCTGGCGAGCTGATCACGTGACACCGTTCGATGCACTCGAGAGCTTGATCCGCGCACACGCGCAGGCCCACGAAGACGATGCCCCGCCTTCACTGCAACTCGCGTTGAGCGCCCTGCACAAAGCGCAGTGGTCTGAGCAAGAACCTGAACACGCGCGCCAAGTGGTGGTGTTTGGGCCGACGCAGTCGGGCAAGAGCACCGCAGTCAATCTGTTGCTCGGCACCGAGGCGGCTGGGGTCTCGGCGCTCGCGGGACACACGGTGCACGCCCAAGCCTTTCTGCAAGGCCACGACAACACCGCGCCACTAGAACCTTTTTTCAATGGTTACCGCGCAAGTTCCCTCGACGCCTTGTCCGACTCGACACTCAAACAGTGGTCCGCAGCGACAGTCACCGCCAGCGACACCGTGCAAACGGTGTGGGACACACCCGACTTCGACTCCCTGCGCGCGGCGGAGTACCTCGACGCCGTGGCCCGAAGCCTCGGGCTCGCCGACGTGCTGGTGCTCATGGTCAGCAAAGACAAGTACGCCGACCACAGTGTCTGGCAGTGGCTTGACCTGATCGCACCCTTGGGCAAACCCACCGTCTTGTGCGTGAACAAAGTTGACGAGGCCAGTCGCGAGGTGGTCATCGCGGCGCTGCTCGAGCGCCTTGCCAACCACCCCATCTCAGCGGAGCAACCCGCAGTCTGCGTGATGCCTTGGTTCGATGCCGCAGACGGACCGCCAGATCTCGAAGTGACCGCACTCCGCCACGCCGTGGACGACGCGACCGCGAGGCTTGAACGCCGTGATCAAGGCGCCCAAGCAAGCGCGCTCATCGCAGCACACTGGCCGAGCTGGACCGCGCCACTGCGCGCTGAAATTGACGCGCACAATCAATTTGAACAGGGTCTGCAATCCGCCAGCGAGGCGATGCTGCAAAGCTACCGCGCCGAGTTCCTCGACCACCCAGAGCACTATGAGACTTTCCAGCACAGCCTCGCCGAAATGCTGCAACTGCTCGAACTGCCCGGCCTCGCGGGCGCGCTGGGGTACACGCGGCGCATCGTGACCTGGCCCGTGCGCACGGTCTTCGGTCTCGGCGCACGCGCCGCCGGTGCCAAAAAGCCTGAGAGCTTTGAAGCCGAACTATTACAAGACCGGCACAGCGAAGCGCTGTCTGGATTGATCGAGCAAGCGCTGACTGAGGCGAGCGCCAACGGACCGAGCGCTGCGTGGTGGCGCGCCGCGGCAACCGCCATGCGCGCCAACCGCACCGCGTGGGAGAGCGCATTCGAAAACGATGTCACCGACTACAGACGCGACTTTGAGCCCGAGATTCGACACGCCGCAGAGCAACTCTACGCGGGCTTGCAAGAACAGCCCGCCATCCTCAACAGCCTGCGCGCGGCCCGTTTCACAGCTGACGCGGCCGGGGTTGCGTTTGCGGTCAAAACAGGCGGCGTTGGCATCGCCGATCTCGCGATTGCGCCGGCCATGCTCTCGGTCACGACACTTCTGACCGAGAGCGCACTTGGCAAATACATTGATACGGTGATGGCGGACTTGCGCAAGAAACAGTACGAGACTGTACAGGGGCGTTTGGTTAACGGCGGCTTTCGCGGTCAGCTTACCGCCACACTTGGCGAGCTCAACGCACCCGGCCTCTACCGCATCAGCCAACACGAACTCGGCGACATTGGCGACGCACTCGGACAGCCTCAATGAGCAATCACCTCGACACACTTGATGCGTTGAATGCCTGGGCCACTGGCGCACAGCAAGCCGGCTGGCTGGACAACCAGCGACGCGAAGCCATCGCCGCACACCGCCCGCACGATCCAACCCAACTCTTCGCAAGCGGTGAGACAGCCCCGCTGGTGTTGGCGTTTTTTGGCGGTACCGGGGTTGGCAAAAGCAGCTTGCTCAACCGCCTCGCGGGCAGCGACGTTGCAAAAAGCGGCGTGGTGCGCCCGACCTCGCGGGAAGTGACCTTGTATCTGCACGAGGACGTCGAACTTGCTTCACTGCCAGCAGAGTTGCCAGTTGAGCACACGCGCATCCAACGCCACGCCGTGGACGCGCACCGAGACGCTCTGTGGATCGACACACCAGACATTGATTCGGTGGTCACAACCCACCGCGACCAAGTCATGGCCTGGATGCCGTACATCGACTTACTGGTGTATGTGGTCTCACCTGAGCGCTACCGCGATGACGCCGGCTGGGACTTACTGCAACAACACCGCAAGCGCCACGACTGGGCTTTTGTGATCAATCACTGGGACCGCGGCGACCCAGCGCAGCGCGAGGACTTCATCGCGTTGTTGCGCGCCGGCGGCATCGACGACCCCGCCGTGTTTTGCACCGATTGCCGTGACGGCGGGTCACCGACAGACGACTTCGAGCGCCTGCAAGCGCACGTCGCCGCCAGCAGTGAAGCGCTCGCCATTGCCGAGGCCCGCCAGCGCGGCGCTGCGACCGAACGCGCCGCACTTACCGCACTGATTGAAAGCGCAACCGATGCACTCGGACACGACACGGCCTGGTCTGAGATTGACGCCACAATCGAATCTCAATTGACCGGTCTCGCGCAGCACCTTGAATCCGACACGCACAGCAGCCGCGCAGCTGTGCACAGCCGGCTTTTCCCAGCGCCAGAGCCACCGTTTTGGCGTCGCGTGCTCGGCGCGCGCGAACACCCCAAGGCACCACCGGTCGACATCGAGGTCTGGACCGCACGCGGCGATGACCGCTTGATTGGCGCACTCGATAACCTGCTGATCGCAGCCGACGACGCGGCACTGCCGACCACACCGCTCCGGCAAGTCTTGACCCTCAAATCGTTGCACCCGGACGCCACAGTCAACGGCGCCTGCTCCGACGCACTGCACGCGGCGCTCGAAACCCCCGGCACCGCACTGCAACGCGGCGTACACCGGATGGCTCGGCTGCTCGCTATCGCACTGCCACTGATGGTGCTGCTGTGGGTCGGCCAGCGGGTGTTGCAGGGATTCCTCGCTGGCGCGAGCGACCCCACGCAATACATTGGCCTCAATTTCCTGACCAACAGCCTGATGTTGCTGGTCTTGAGCGCACTGCTGCCGGCTGCACTCGCCGAGTGGCTCAGGCCCTCGCAACGCGCGGCCTGCGCCACGGCGCTGCGAGAAGGGCTCAGGCAGGGTTGCATAACGCTCACTGCCACCGCACGGCATGAGCTCAGTGTTCTCAAAGGTTCGCGCGACAAATTATTGTCGTCGCTTAGAGCGATTGCCACCCGCCTCGACTGAATACAGCCGGACTCAGGCCTATCGACCGCCGCCGCGCGCCACACAAACAATTGTAATGTTCTGGTATCCAGCGCGATGACAAGCGCTCGCGAGGGCCCTCAAGGTCTCGCCAGTGGTGACAATATCGTCCACCAAAATCACTGAGTCAGCCCCGTCCGGTGGTGGCTCGACCGCAAATGCGCCGCGCAAGTTGCGGCGACGCTCGCGCGCGTCGAGCGCGTGCTGAGGCGCCGTCTCTCGCACGCGGCGGGCGATCACCAAACCGGGCAGGCGGCGCGCCCTGACAAGATCGCTGGCAAGGCGCCTCGCGTGATTAGAACCCCGCTGTAACAAGCGACTGCGGTGCATCGGCACCGGCATGACCCACCCCCGCTCTCCCTGTGGCAGCGACGCGCTGAGCAACGCGCCACATAGCCGTCCAGCCGCGGCGTCTTGGTGATACTTGAAGCGCTGAATCAGGTGATCCACTGGCAGCTCGTACCGCAACGCCACCGATGCCCGTGACCACGGCGGTGGCCGCTTTGTGCAAGCCCCACACACACGGCCCGATGCCATCGGCTCACCGCAAGTGACACAGCCAGTGCGAATCCAAGGCAAGTCCCTCTCGCAACCTTGGCACAAATTCTGAAACCCACTCGCCCGAGCGTCGCAAAACCAACAGCGGTCGAGCGCCAGCTCACACAGCAGTCGCCGGTATGCAGTCCGCGCACGCACCGAAAGGGCGTCGCAGTTGATACCGGACATCACTGGAACGGGTTCCGGTGTGATCCGACTGCGGCAACATTTTTTTTAATTAGTGGAGTCGATCCACATCGATAGCCGACCGGTCCGAGATTGGGACCAGACGCAGTTTCCAGGCTATCCCCGGAGTTTTTAGACGATGCAAAAAGTATTTTTGGTTTCAGCGCTGGCTGCCACTCTCTACGGCTGTGGTATTGCCCCAAAGAATATGGACAACGAGTGCGACCACAGCGCGTCGGACACTGCGGGTTACTGGGTCGACCAGACCGGCACCAATGTCTTAATGTCCGGTACCGGCGAGAAAGTGCGCACGGGCTATTGGACCGCAGACGCAGCAGCCCACGCGGATTGCAACGACGGCACCATGGTGTCATCGACCACCAGCAACGGTGAGAGCGACGCCAGCACAGACTCCGACGGCGAGATGACCGTTGAGCGCGTGCGCATCGACGCCCGTGTGTTGTTCGGCTTTGACAGCGCCGTGTTGTCCGATGCGGGCAAAGTCGAACTCGACTTGCTGATCTCTGACATGCAGGCACTGAGCGAAATTCAGAGCATTTTGGTCGTTGGCCACACCGACAGCGTCGGCTCGATGTCCTACAACCAGATGCTCTCTGAGCGACGAGCTGCCAGCGTGCGCGACTACCTCGCTGCAGGTCTCGCAGAACTCGCCATCTCCTCTGAGGGACGCGGTGAGAGCGAGCCAGTGGCTGACAACGACACCGAGGCCGGCCGCGAACGCAACCGCCGAGTCGAAGTGTTTGTCGATGGCACGGCCGAAAGCGTTGAGCAAATGGCCAAAGAGCCTGTCGCCGACAAAATCTCGGAGCTGATCAGCAACCTCACGAGCTGACAGCACACGACAAGCTGGCTGTGCCACGCGCGCGCAGCCTGCCTGCAGAGGCGGCCATTGGCCGCCTTTTTTTGTGCCGCTCACAACCACCCCCGCTCGGCCAGTGACGCCGTCTCGCCGCGCCCGACCACCATGTGATCGAGCACGCGCACACCCACCAACGCGAGCGCCTGTGTCAGGGTGCCGGTGATATCGCGGTCGGCCTGACTTGGCTCAGCGCAGCCAGACGGGTGATTGTGCGCGAGGATCACCGCCGCCGCGTTGACCGCGAGCGCGTGTTTGACCACCTCGCGCGGGTAGACGCTGGCGCAGTCGAGCGTGCCGCGGAACAGCGGCTCATAGGCGATCACACGGTGCCGGTTATCAAGCCACAGACAGCCGAAGGATTCGTGCGGCAAGTGCGCAAGTTGGGCGTGCAGAAATTCTTGCGCCGAGCGCGGGCTGTCGAGCGCGCGGCCATCGGTGAGTCGCTGCGCCAAACTGCGGCGGCTGATCTCGGCACAGGCTTGCAACAACACCCAAGTGGCTGGTCCAACGCCGTGCTGCTCGCACACCGTCCCCACATCAGCGCTGAGCAGCCGGCGTAAATCCCCGTGCGCCGAGAGCAGCGAGCGCGCCAGCGACAGCGCGCTGTGCCCACTGACACCGGTGCGCAGCACAATCGCCAATAACTCGCCGTCGCTCAGTGACGCCGCGCCGCGCTCCAGCAGCTTCTCTCGCGGCCGTTCAGCCGCCGGCCAGTCTCGTATCGTCATCGGGTGCCTCCGTGGCGAATACGCTAGCAAGCGCGCTCGCAGCACGCCTTCACAGCACCCTCCCCGATTCACCGCAACGTGTCTGCCGTAACGCGCACTGCTTCAAGAAGCTTACACCCCGGTATCAGTCTTACTCGGTCACGGTGGTAACATCTGCTCTATGACTCAGACAGCCAAAACCCGTGTGCTCTTAGGCGTCTCAGGTGGCATTGCCGCTTATAAATCCGCCGAGCTGGTGCGCCGGTTAAGTGACGCGCAGTGCGAGGTGCAAGTGGTGATGACCGCGGGCGCCGAGGCCTTTGTGACGCCTCTGACCTTCCAGGCGCTCTCCGGTCGCCCGGTTAGAAGCGCGCTGTTCGACCGCGACGCAGAAGCCGCCATGGGCCACATTGAGCTCGCACGCTGGGCGGACCAGATCCTGATTGCGCCGGCAAGCGCGGACCTGATCGCTCGATTGGCCGCTGGCATGGCGGATGACCTTTTGAGCACCGTGGTGCTCGCGAGCGCAGCCCCGCTCAGTGTGGCGCCGGCGATGAACCAACAGATGTACGCCAACGCCGCCACCCAAGCCAACCTCGATACCCTGCGTGCGCGCGGCGTGCGCGTGCTCGGCCCAGCGAGCGGTGAACAAGCCTGCGGGGATGTGGGCGCCGGGCGGATGCTTGAGCCCGCGGAACTGGTTGCGGCGGTCACCGGCAACACCAGTGGGCCACTCAAGGGCGTGCGCGCCGTGATCACAGCGGGCCCAACCGTTGAAGACATCGATCCCGTTCGGTATCTGAGCAACCACAGTAGCGGCAAGATGGGATACGCCATCGCCGCCGCGCTCGTTGCCGCCGGCAGCGAGGTCACGTTGATCAGTGGCCCAACCACCCTGCCAACGCCGGCTGGCGCGACCCGCGTGGACGTGCGTTCAGCCGCTGACATGCTCCGCGCAGTTGAAGACACCGCTGGGCGCTGCGATCTTTTTATCGGGTGCGCGGCTGTCGCCGATTACCGCGTGGTCAATCCCGCGACACAAAAAATCAAAAAACAATCAGACACCATGACGCTCAGCCTGGAGCGCAACCCTGACATCCTGCAGCAAGTGGCCGCGCGTGCTGAGCCCCCTGTCTGCGTCGGCTTTGCCGCCGAGACCAACGATATGGCCGCGCACGCGCGCGGCAAACTCGAGCGCAAAGGGCTGCACCTGATATGCGCTAACCGTGTCGGCGGTGAGCACAGTGCCTTTGGCGCCGATGACAACGCACTCGACCTCTGGTGGCCAAACGACGGTCACCGCCAGCTGGCGCGCGCTCCCAAGACGGTGATCGCAAGCCAACTCGTAGACCACATTGCAGACCTCTATTTCAGTCACTGAACCATGCATCAACTGAACGTCAAGATTCTCGATCCGCGCATCGGCGACACCATCGCCATGCCCACCTACGCCACACCCGGCTCGGCCGGGCTCGACCTGCGCGCCTGCCTCGACGAAGACACCCCACTTGCACCAGGGGATACGCTACTGGTGCCAACTGGGCTCGCGGTGCACATTGCAGACCCGTCACTGGCTGGCATCGTGCTGCCGCGTTCGGGCCTTGGCCACAAACACGGCATCGTGCTCGGCAACCTCGTTGGTCTCATTGATTCGGATTACCAGGGACAGCTCTACGTGTCCGCGTGGAACCGCGGCGACACCCCGTACACCATCGAAGTCGGTGAACGGCTCGCGCAATTTGTGCTGATGCCTGTGGTGCAAGCGAGCTTTCAAGTCGTCGACAGTTTTCCTCACAGCGAGCGCGGTGACGGCGGCTATGGCTCGACCGGAAGCCGCTGAGCGGTGAGCACGCGACCCGATCCCGCCCTCTTCCGCGCCTACGATGTACGCGGCTGCGCCGACACACTCTTGACCACTGACGCGGCGCGGCAAATCGCCGGTGCCTTTGCCGCACGCGTGAGTTCGCTGCCCGACAAACGCATTGTGCTCGGGCGCGACGGTCGGCTGAGCAGCCCGCGTCTGCACAAGTGCGTGCGCGAGACTTTGATCGACGCTGGGTTGCAGGTGCTGGACATCGGCCTGGTGCCAACCCCGCTCTTGTATTTTGCGCAACATCACTTCGGCTGTGGAAACGGCTTGATGATTACCGGCAGCCACAATCCATCGCGCGACAACGGATTAAAACTCGGACTGAACGGCCAGCCATTCTACGGCGACGCGCTGCGCGCGTTGCGCCAAGAAATCACCGACCACCCACCTCAACAACCCGGCGGGACTGTCAGCGAGCACGACCTGCAAGACGCTTATATCCAAGCGGTTGTCGAGAACATCAGGCTCGCGCGGCCACTGAATATCGCGATTGACTGCGGCAACGGCGCAACCGGTCCTATTGCCGGCGCGCTCTACCGCGCGCTTGGCTGCAACGTGACAGAGCTCTACACCGAGGTCGATGGCAGTTTTCCAAACCACCACCCGGACCCCGCGGTCGCGGCGAATGTCGCAGACCTCAGCGATACGGTCGTAAATCAAGGGCTCGATCTCGGACTCGCATTCGACGGCGACGGCGACCGCATCGGCTTTCTCGATGAACTCGGCACCCGCGTCACGGCGGATCGCCAACTGATGTTGTTTGCAGAGAACATCTTAAGAGGCCACCCCGGCGCACCAGTGGTCTTCGATATCAAGTGCAGCCGACGTCTTGAATCCGTGGTAACAGCGGCCGGTGGCAAAGCCATTTATTGCAAGACTGGTCACGCCAACCTAAAGGCGAGCGTGCGAGCCAACCAAGCCGTGCTCGCGGGCGAGCTCAGCGGCCACATCGTGCTCGCCGACCGGTGGTACGCATCGGACGACGCTCTCTACGCCGGCGCCAGGCTGCTTGAGCTAGTGGCCAGCTCAGAGCGCAGCGCCTCAACGCTGCTCGCGCCCTTCCCAGCTGATCCCGCGACAGATGAGCTGCTGTTGCCTGTGGAGGGCGCCAACCCGCACCAGATCGCGGCAGATGTGATAGCGGCAAACGCATTTGGCGATGCCCAAACCCTGACCTTGGACGGGCTGCGCATCAATTTCTCAGACGGCTGGGGCCTTGTGCGCGCCTCAAACACCACTGCAAGCTTGGTACTTCGATTTGAAGGCGACACAACCGACGCATTGCAACGAATCCGCGATCGAGTTCTCGCCGTGCTGCGCGGGGTCGCACCCAACCTACAACTCCCCGACGCCATCGTGAACGCTGTCGCCGCTACCCATTCAAGGACCAAACCGTGACCACCAGTGACCTGACCGGTGCCGTGCTCAATGAAGCACTGCCGTACATTCGTCAACACGCGGGCAAGACCGTGGTGATTAAGTACGGCGGCAACGCCATGACCGACGAAACCCTGCAACGCGGCTTCGCGCGCAACATAGCGCTGATGAAACACTGCGGCATTTACCCGGTCGTGGTGCACGGCGGTGGGCCGCAAATTGGCGCCATGCTCGACAGCCTCGGCATCGCCTCCAAATTCATCGGTGGCATGCGGGTGACTGACCAAGCCACCATGTCCGTGGTCGAGATGGTGCTCGGCGGGCAGGTCAATAAACACATCGTGAGTCTGCTGTGCAATGAAGGCGGCCAGGCAGTTGGTATCACCGGGCGCGACAACGGCTGCATCCGCGCAGCCCCAATGCACATGGACGACCCAGACAACCCAGGGCACGCGGCAGACCTCGGCTTTGTCGGTGAGGTGGTGTCGGTTGACCCATCGCTGGTGCAGAGCCTGCAACACGCTGAATACATCCCCGTGATTGCGCCGATTGGGGTCGATGCCGACGGCAACCCGTACAACATCAACGCCGACCTCGTGGCCAGCCGAGTCGCCATGGTCATGAACGCTGAGAAATTGCTGCTGTTGACCAACACGCCCGGCATTCTCAACCGCGAAGGCGATCTCCTGACCGGCCTGGATCGCGAGCGGGTGTCAGGTCTGATACAGGACGGCACGATTTCCGGTGGCATGTTGCCCAAGGTCCATTGCGCACTCGAGGCGGTCGAAAGCGGCGTGGGCGCCGTTCAGATAATTGACGGCCGGGTAGAGAACGCCTTGTTGCTCGAGCTGTTCACAGACAGTGGCGTCGGCACGCTGATCCGCGCGTAGCGATGTCAGCTGCCTGAGGCCACGCGCTTGCGGCTGGCAGACAATTCAATGTACCGCTCGCGGTCGGCCGCGTACGAGGCTGAAACGCCGTCGCGCTCGGCTTGCGCACTGTCTACTCGCGACATGAGGTCGGCAAGTTCCAGATCCAATGCGGCTTTTTCGACAACCAGCTGCTGCGGCACTGCGAGATTCTTGCGCCGAAAATTGGCCACGCGATCGCCGTTGAGCTCGAGCTTGTCAGTGCAGTCATTCACGCGGGATTCAAGGTAACGGAGCTTTTGATCCAGCGTCTCAAGCCGATAGTCCCGCGCCTGGTCCAAGGCATTGAGTGACGGAAACGTCTTGAGCAGTCTGTCATCCCGCTGCGCTTTAAGTTCGAGCAAAGCAGCGGTCTTGGCGCGCTCGCGGTCTTGCTCTTCGCGCTCTTCGCGCTCGGCGTCGGTCAGAGGGGCATCGACTTCACGCAGTTTCAAACCGCGCCGGTTGAGCTCGACGTGCCCTGATTGCGCCTCTTTGGGTGGCGGGGTCTGCGAATAGATGATGTTGCCTTCGGAATCGACCCATTTGTACAGGCGTGCGTCGGCCGACGGGCTGGTGAATAACACCATACCCGTTATAAGAGCCATGACGCAGGCTCGGCTAACTGGACGACGAACAACAACAAACATCACGCTTGAGAATTCCACAGCATCTCGCAAGTCCTCCTCGTATCGGCACCGAGAGCAAGACTCTTGAACAGTTGTGACACAATCTGACCTCCCGCAAGCCCAAGCCCCGCCGAGAGCAAACGCCATGAGAATCGTGACTTTGAACCTAAACGGCGTGCGGTCAGCAGGCCGAAAAGGCGTATTTGACTGGTTACTGTCCTGCAATGCCGACTTTGTGTGCCTGCAAGAGGTGCGCGCGCAAGCGGACCAAATCACCGACCCGCTGTACTGGCCAGCTGGGTACCACTGCGTCTACCACAACCCCGAGCGCAAGGGTTACAGCGGGGTTGCGATCTTTGCCCGTGCCGAACCCACCAAAATAATACGAAACGTCGGCCACGACACTTTGGACAACGAAGCCCGCTGGATCGAGTTTCGCTACCCCACGCTATCGGTTGTGTCGCTGTATCTGCCAAGCGGCAGCTCAGGTGATCCAAGGCAAGCGGTCAAGATGGATTGCCTGGCACACCTAGACGGCCACCTCGCAGCCCTGTCGCGGCGCCGCACCCCGACGGTGATCTGCGGCGACTTCAACATCGCCCACACCGAGCAAGACATCCGCAACTGGCGTGGCAACCGCAAGAACTCAGGCTTCCTGCCCGAGGAGCGGGCCTGGCTCGACAGCTTGTTTGCGCGCCGCCGGTGGGTTGACAGCTTCCGCGAACTCGACCAACCCGAGCACAGCTACACCTGGTGGTCGAACCGGGGCCAGGCCTACGCCAACAATGTTGGATGGCGGCTCGATTACCAAATTGTGACAAAATCGTTGCGTGATGCTGTGCGTACAACCCACATTCACACCGAACCGCGTTTCTCCGACCATGCACCCTACATTGTCGATTACGACTTCGAGGCCCCGCGATGACAACTGACACCCGACTGATGCCCTTGCTTGCACAACACTGGCAGCGCGTACTTGCGCTGTTATTCCTCGGGTTTTCAGCCGGCCTGCCCATTTTGCTTATCTTCAGCACACTGTCGCTGTGGCTGCGCGAAGCGGGCGTCTCGCGCAGCGCGGTGACCTTTTTCAGTTGGGCGGCGCTGGGTTACTCGTTTAAGTTTGTCTGGGCACCGCTGGTCGACAAACTGCCTCTGCCGATTCTCAGTCGCTGGCTCGGACGGCGCCGTGCCTGGCTTTTGCTCTCGCAGGGCGCAATCATTCTCGCCATTCTCGGTATGGCGGCACAAGACCCGGCCTCAGGCGGTCTCGCCGCGCTCGCAGTCGCCGCCGTCGCGCTTGGCTTTTCCTCGGCCACCCAAGACATTGTGATCGACGCCTACCGCATTGAAATTGGAGACAGCGACGTGCAGGCGCTGCTCTCAGCCACCTACATCGCGGGCTACCGCATCGGCATGTTGGTCGCAGGCGCGGGCGCGCTCTACCTTGCAGCCGCGCTCGGCACGACTTCGGATGTCTACGTTCACAGCGCTTGGGTGACAACCTATCAAGCCATGGCGCTGTGCATGCTGATTGGCGTTGCCACCACGTTCTTTATCACCGAGCCGTCGCGCCCTGGGCTCAACGATGACGGCTATGCCGCCACCGACTACGCCCGATTTGTTCTGCTATTTGTCTGCATAGTTGCGGCATTTATCGCCTGCTTTTGGGTGCTCAGCACACCACTCGACTCGCTCAAGTCTGCCTGGCACACCGGCGACAAAGCGAGCGATGGCATCAAGAGTTTCTTGCTTGGCACTGGGCGCATGCTGCTCTCACTGGCCGTGGCACTGAGCGCCGGGCGGTTGCTTGTGAGATTTGGTGCAGTGCCCAACGAGATGTTGCACACCACCTACATTGCACCCACCACAGACTTCTTCGCACGCTACGGCAAACTTGCACTGTGGATTGTGTTGTTGATTGGCACCTACCGCATCGCCGACATTGTCATGGGTGTGATCGCCAACGTCTTCTACCTCGATATGGGCTACACCAAAGAAAACATTGCGTCTGTCTCCAAGGTTTTCGGCTTGCTCATGACCATTCTCGGCGGATTCCTCGGCGGGATCGCGAGCCTTCGATTTGGCGTCATGCGCATGCTGTTTGTTGGCGCACTGCTCAGCGCAGTGACCAACCTTGCGTTCATGTGGCTCGCAAACGGCGAACCCAACATCACCAAACTCGCAATCGTGATCGGTTTTGACAACCTCAGCGCCGGCCTCGCCAGCGCCGCTTTTATTGCCTGGCTCTCAGCATTAACCAACGTGCGTTTCACCGCCACGCAGTACGCGGTGTTCAGCTCGGTCATGACGCTGTTTCCCAAACTGCTCGGCGGTTACTCGGGCAGCGCAGTTGACGCCTTTGGATACAGCCACTTTTTCCTTGGTTCAGCGCTGCTCGGCATGCCGGTCCTGGTGCTGATTTACTGGCTCGCAAAACGCCACAGCGTCTGAGCCGTGCGCAGACAAATTGGCCTGTTGTGTGGCGTGTTCGCGAGCGCGAGTTCGGTGGTGTTTATTCGCGAGAGCGAGGCGCCGCCGATCATGCTCGCAGCCTACCGCTGCCTGATTGCCGCGTTGATTTTGTCACCGCTCGCCTACCGGGCGTGGCGCCAGACACAGCCGCGCCTGCGCGACACAATCCTGGCAACAGGCTGGCCCGCGCTGGTGCTCGCGCTGCACTTCATCAGTTGGAATATCGGCGCGCGCCTGACCCCGGCCGCTAACGCCACGCTGATCGTCTCGCTGGTGCCACTGGCGATGCCGATCGTTTTGTGGGTGATGCTGCGCGAGCGAATTTCGCACCGCGAGCGCATCGCAACAGCTGTTGCGAGTGCAGGCTTGGTGATTCTCGCCATCACAGACTTTGACGCAAGCCCAGCCTGGCTGCTCGGCGACATGGTGTGTTTTGGGTCGATGGCGTTGATGGCGGTCTACCTCGTCTACAGCCGCAAGAACGCGGACGGGACGTCACTGTGGCTCTACCTCGTGCCACTCTACGCCGTGTCAGGCTTGCTCTGTCTCGCCGCCGGCGCCCTGCTCGAGGGCGGCTATTGGCCCAGCTCTGGCTACCAGGGCACACAGTTGCTCGCGATCGCAGTGGTGCCCATGGTGATTGGGCACTCGATTCTCAACTGGGGCATGCGGGTGTTCAGCGGCCAGCACGTGGCGCTGGTAAACCTGTTGCAGTTTGTGTTTGCAGGACTGCTCGCATACTGGCTCTACGCCGAGACACCACACTTGTCATTTGTGTTGACTGCAACCACCATCACACTGGCCGCAGCCTGGGTCATCAGCGCGCGGCAGAGCGAGTCGGCAGCCGCTCAGCGCTGAGCGAGTAACTCCGCGGCAATGGCGACACTCGCGTGTTCGAGGTTGTCGTGGTTGCCACCGCCGATTGGGCATCTGACGCTCTCAATCCGCGCCTGATCTACGCCACGTTCGCGCAGCGCCGCCTGTAACAGGCTGCGCTTGCGCGCGCTGCCAACCATCCCAAGCGTCTGTACTTCACCCTGCTGCAACACGCGGTGACACAGATCAATGTCCAGGTTGTGGTCATGCGTCATCACCAACACGTGGCAACACGCCGGCATGCACGACTCACCGAGCACAAACGCACCGTCGAGTGGCACGGCGTTGGCAGGCCACGCCGCGAGCGACGCCGGCGCTGCGAGCGCCAACCACGCAACACGCAGGGGCGTGTCCGCCAGACACTCGACCACGCGGTGGGCAAGCACCCCTGCGCCAACAATCAACGCCGTGCGCGCAGGGGCCTCAAAGCGCGCCATATGCGCTTGCATGCCGCTGGCCTGCACCGAGAGCGGCAAGCTGTCACGGTTGTCATCACGCTGAACCGCCAGAGCCTGTCCTTCAAGATCGAGCGTCGCACCGTGACCGCCGAGCAGTGCGTGATGCAAGCCGTCGAGCGCAGCCGCGTCGTCAGGTGACAAGCACCGCAATTGCAGGGTAACGGTGTGGTCCGCAGCGGATCCGGCCCAGGGATTGAGGGTCACGCCGAGCGTCTGTGGCACGCCACCCGGCGCGCCGTCGAACTGCGCGCGGCAGGCCTCGAGCACGGCCTCTCTCGCAGACCCCAGGTGCAGCGAGCCATGAACGCCGGATGCGGACACGACTGCCACCGGGCCCACTGGCACTGGCAACAATGGCGGGTGGCGCAAAATGCTGACGAGGACCGCCGTGTCGCGCGCGGCGATGGCGTGGCGAGCGGCGTCGAGCCAGTGATATGACGGCATTGGCGCGCTCACCGCTTGGTTTCAGTGCAGCGTAATTGGCCCATCGGGCTGACTGTCATCGAGGGAGTCAAAGGTGTCGCCTTCGCCGTCTTCAAAATCGGGTTCGGCAGAGGCGTGGTGCAGAATCAGGTGCCAGCCCTCATCCGTGTAGGCGTAGATGTTGGTGGTCAGCATGATGTCCACCAACTCGCCGTCCACTTCAATCTCCTCGCGCACGGTGTGCACCGAGAGGCGATCCTCGCGCAGGCAGCGCAAGTCCGTGAGCCGAAAACGCAAAGATTCTCCAGACTCGAATATCTGCTGCCAACTGTCGTGGATAATCTCTCGGCCCTCGAGCCGAGGTGCACCAGGGTGGATGCAGACCACATCATCGCTGCCGGACCACACGTCCATCATCGCGTCGACGTCACGGTTTTCGATGGCAACGTAAAACGCCATTTCGGCGTCCTCTGGGGACTTATATTCGGGCAAGACAGGGCTCCTAACGTGAGCGGCAACTATAGCGGAGTTGGTCGTTAAGCGCACTGGACACGCTCGCTCTAAGCGGCGCGAGCGCAGCCTTCAGACCTTCGGATCAGCCCTGTTTTCGCAAGGTCTCTGGCAGATACGCACTCCAGTCAACCGCGCTCTCGCCGGTGACAAAGAAGTGCGGGTTGAGCAGGGATTCTTTGGTGTTGTAGCGCAACTCATGCATGGCGGTGTCGGTGATATGCCCCCCCGCCTCTTCAACAATGCACTGCGCCGCCGCGGTGTCCCACTCAGAGGTGGGTCCGAGCCGGGCGTAGACGTCAGCGCGCCCCTCGGCCACCAGACAGGATTTGAGCGCACTGCCCATTGCCACTTCGTCGTGCGCGCCGAGTTGATCGAGAAAATATTGCAAATTCGGCCCCGCAACTGGCGCACGGCTGCGCGCAACCGTGACTCGGTCATCGGGCGTCTTGCGGCAGTGAATTTGCTCGGGCTCAGCGTTGAGCGCCGGCACTTTCCAAGCACCGTTGCCCCGCGTGCCGTAATAGAGCCAGTCCATCACCGGTGCGTAGATCACACCGAGGCAGGGTTCACCAAAATGCACCAGCGCGATGTTGACGCTGAATTCACCCGAGCCTTTGATAAATTCACGCGTGCCATCGAGCGGGTCGACCAGCCAATAGGTGTCCCAGCCGTTGCGCTCGGCAAACGGCACGGCCGCGGCCGACTCTTCTGAGAGCACGGGAATGTTCGGCGTGAGTTGCTCGAGTGCGCAGGAGATGTCGCGGTGCGCTTCGAGATCGGCCGTGGTCAACGGCGTCTCATCAGACTTTTCGGTGATTTCGTAATCGCCACGGTAAATCGTGGTGATCACATCACCGGCATGACGCGCAATCGCGATCACACGCGGCACCAAGCGGTTCAGCTCGTCGGGATCAAAACTGTTTAGCGTCTGACTTGGCGACTCAGCCACGGGAGTTGGCCCACACTCGACAATCACGGTTTGCTACAGCTTGGCACATGGATTCAAAAACAGGGTGGAAATTCACAGCAGTTTTCAACTGTCACCCAATGTATCGGTCAATCCCAGCATTTTTTGCAGTTTTTTCGAGACCGCAATGTCACGCAAGCCCGCGCGCGTCCCGCTAACGACGGCGAATCAGTTCAACTGTGTGAGGTTTCCGCTCTCGCGTATGCGGTAGCGGTTGCCCGATTCAGGCGTCGCAATTGAATCAAGTGTGAATTGCACGCCGCGGTCGGCGTCTGGTGATGGCACCGCGACAATATCAGTCTGGTAGTCGCCGTTTGGGGCGAGCACCACGGTCCCACTCAAGGCGACGTCACCACCTTGATTTTGCAACACGCCGTGTGTGTCTCCGTCGCGCTCTTCGAGGGTCAGCGAGATGTCGCCAAGTGACACAGAGATCTGACCGATAACCTGCGACTGAGACCACTGCACGACGCCCGTCACCGGTCCAAACTGTTGCTCACCGAGCGTAGCGTCGCTGAGTTCAACGCGCATGTCACCTATGAATTGCAGCACGCCAGGCAACACCAGTTTGTCCAACTGCTGCGCGCGACCAGTCACCAGCACCTCACGCAGTGTCAGCACACGGCCTAGCCCAACTGAGGCCCAGCCCGCCCCGTCTACTTCTCCGTCCCAGTCAAAGGTGACGTCGGCGCCCAGTGCACCGCGCAACAAACTCGTAGGGGTCAGATCCCAGTCGAGATCGAGCATGCCGTTGACGGTGTGCAATCCGAACACCGATCCGCGCGCAAGCGTGCCGTTAAAACGCTCGCCGTCGCGCAGCATCTCTGGCATCCACGGTTGCACCCGACTCAGCGGCGTTTGCAACAGCAGGGTTGCCAGAAGGGCCAGGACAAACAGCACCGCCAATCCAATCAATCGCACCTCAACGCTCCAGTGATATGCGCGCGCTCACCAATCCCGGCTGCCGGCGGCTGAGGTTGAGTTGGGTCACGCGCAGGCCATAGCGCTGCTCGGCCACACCGAGCGCCCGCATCAGATCGTCCATGACAATGTCCGAGAACTGCACGCGGGCGCCGTCTTGGCCAAGCGGTTCAATGCGGCTCGGCTGACCGAGGCCCGCCTCGCGAAATGTCTGATCAAGTGCGGCAAGCGGGCTTGTATTGCGATCGGCGGCCGACGCCGCGCTGCCGCCAGATGATTGCAAACTGATGGCCTCACCGGCGGCAACCTGCATGTAACTGATTGACCTCACGTTGCCGTCAACGCGCGCCCGCGTGAGGGTCAAAGTGTCGACAAACGGGCGGATCGCGAGCAGGTAGAGCGCCAACAACAACAAGGTCACAGCGCAGAGCACGATCAGGATCTGTTCGCGCGGTGCGCGGGCTTGAAACATCGCTAAGACATCGCGCGCGGTCATACCCGAGACTCCAAACGCAAACGTCCACGCACACCGCCCTGCTGCTGGTTGGCCGACTGCACCGTCGCCTGCACTGCACCGCTTTGCTCTATCAACGATTTCAGGCGATCGAGCTCTTGCAAACTGGTGACTATCAATTCGACATCGGCGCGGCCCTGGCGGTAGTTGACGCTGTTGAGCGCCGCTCCAGGCGCGGCGTTGAGCGCCTCACCCAGCACCGCGAGTAAATCAAATACGCCGACCTCACTGCCGGCTTTGAGCGCGCTGAGACGGCTGCGCATCTGACCGACCGGTTCCTGGACCGTTCGCGCGCTGGGAAAAGCGCGCTGATACAGCGCCACCATCTGCGCGCGCTGGGCAGAATCGGTGGCTTTGAGTTGATTCAATTCGAACACGCTCGCAACCGCGAGGCACACAACCAAAACCGCCGCCAAAATGGCCGGTACCCGCCAGGGTGTGAGCGCCTTGCCCAGTTGCTGCTGCGGCCCAAATTCCCCTTGTAGGAGGTTGATACGCGGTGACGCGAGCCCGCGTGCAAAGGCGGCAACAGCCGCCTCAGTTGCGACCCGGTCAGACAGCAATTTGATTTCGGGTACGTGCAACGAACTGTCGCTGTACCACGTGATCTGCATTGGCGCACTTTCACCAGCCTCCGCCATCATCTTTGGCAGCAGGGTGTCGAGCAATCCGCGTTGACACCACAGTCCGCGGTGCCGACTCTGGCGGATCAGTGCCGCGTGCTGGTCGAACCAGACTTCCCACTCGTCACTCTCGCCCAGCGGCAACAGCTGCACGTCCGGCACCACTTCGCGCAACACCATGCCGTGCGCCTGCACGGCGTCAATCACGCGCCGCAGTACCGCTTTGGCGACGACGGCCACGGGCACGCCGTCGTCGTTCTCCGCCGGGGCCAAGGCAAAATGCAAGTCCTCGACGTCGTCGGCGAGTTCTTCCTCAAGTGCCCAGGGCAGCGCGGCGAGTCCGCGGCGCCCACCCGGCACCGTGGCGCGTGTCAGCGTGACAACCGACGCACCGAGCGCGAGGATCACGCGGTAGCCCGACGCGGCTTTCGCGGCATCGGCGAGCGTACCCATCTCGACAAAGGGCGTATCCCCAAGCGACGGACGCTCTGGGGTGACGCACCAGCTCACAACGACCTCGTCGAGGTCAGCGACCGGGTCTGCGATGTGTAGGATCAGGATGTCGGGCACAGGCTCATATCACGGTTAATTTCAATTCAGCGCTTGCCAGCGGCGCAATACCGCACTGCGGCCGTCGTCCGCCCGCTGCAACACACTGTACTGTGTCATAAATGATCCACCGAATTCTATGTCAGCGCGGACCAAGAAGTGTGAGCTTCCGACTGACAACAAATTTTTGACGGCATCGGGCAGCGCTTGATTCTCACCGTCCACTTCCACGGTGCTCGCCGCCACAAAGTCTTCAACACTCTCGTAGGGGCTGCGGTCTTCAACGTCCTCGTCGACCGAACCACTCAACGCATCGGCGACATCCACCCCCTCACCGCACTGCGGGTAACGCGTCCAGCCGTCATCTGGCCAACGGTGCAAGGTGTCGCCGTGCGAGCTGAGGTTGTCACTCAATGCACTGAGCAATTCCGGAGACGCGGTGTTGACGTTGATGAGCGTGCCGCGCGGCAAGGCCACAACATAGGGCAGCAAGGTCTCGTAGGCCTCGATGGCGTCCTTGTCACGCCCGTTGAGTCCGTGCACTTGGCGAAGTTCCGTGGTTGAGACCAACGGTCCGTTGGCCGGCCGGTAGGGCGGATCTTGGGCAACGTAGGTCTCGAGCTCAGCGCCACCGCCCTCAAGCTGGGGTTCGCTATCACTGTCGATCCAATCAACGAGTGCGCGGGCTATATCGCGGTCGAGCGTGAGCGCGTCGAGCAGGCGCATAAAAACCGCGAGCTGCTCGGTGTCCACAACGCCGTTGGCGTCGACCAAATTGTTGACGTTGAAGTGGCCATCGAGGTCGTACACGCAGCCGCTGATAGTGCCACCGGCAACCGGCAGCGGCGGGATACTGATCGCCCAACTGTCTTCGCGCGAGTCAATTGCATCGTCCTCTGGCGCATCACGTGAGAGCGTGGCGGCGGCAAAGCGTTCAGCGGCAGAAGCAATCGCCGCGGCTTGATCGATGTTTTGATACCCCTGGAACCGCCGCACCGTCAGGCTCTGGGTGCTCTGCATGTTCACAGCTGAAATGGTGGTGACAGCGACGATACCGAGCACCACCAACATGACCACCCCTGTTTGCTTTCCAGGACGCTGCATCATGGCACTGCAAACAGTCTGTTGAGCGTGCCCAGCCGCTGGTGCGCCAATTCAACCTCCACCGCCGCAGGCAACAGGAAAGCCGCTTCTGGGTCAATATCAACTGGCGGCCATGTGCTGTGCCACTCGCCCGAGCGATCGAGGAAGCGCCAGGTGATTTGATCGATCTCAGCCAACAACAAACGGTCGACAAAACTGCCCTCGACCATGCGATCGAGGTGAAACCAGCTGCGCCGCAATAAACGGTCGTCCTCAACGCGGTAGGCCACGCGTTGTAACTCACTGCGTGGCGGCGTCAGCTCAGGTGCCGGATTGAACCAACCACCGCGCGTGAATTCGAGCACACTGCCATCAAAATCACTGTACTCGACAGCGCGCCGCTCGCCGCCAAGCTCGTCTGTAACCGGGCGCGCGGTGAGCTGACTCAGGTCGCGAGTCAACGTCAAGAACGTCCTCTCCAGGCTTGCAATTTCTGTCTGCAAGGCGTCAAGAGAACGCTCAACTCCCGTCACACTGCGCCAGCCTGCTATCGCGGCGGCACTGACAATCACGGTGATCACCATCGCGATCAACAATTCGATCAAGGTGAAACCCCGGGCTGTCATGGCTGAAGCACCACGCTCGGGTCACCCATAAAGCCCGTCACGGTTGCCAGCGCGCCGCTGGCTGATTCCCGCAGCCGGACTTGAATCGTGACCTGCCTCAAGAGCGCATCTTCTACGCGCTCAGTTTGCACTCGCCAGAACCAGGTCTGGCCTGCAAGCACCCGTTCACCCTCCTCCTTGCCGAGGTCCGGCCAGGCATTTTCGATCTGCATTTCAGTCAATTTGTCCGTGGCCACCCAACGCGCGAACGTTTTGTCACGCAGGTAATTGGCGCTGTTGGCGTAATCGACGCCAGCCTTGGTCAGTGCGGTGATCGCAGTTGCGACAATCGCGAGTGCAAACAGCACTTCGATCAACGTAAAGGCCCGGCTGCGCGAGATGCGTGTCACCACCGGCTTCAGCGCGCCACGGTGCTGAGCGAGACGGGTTCGAGCGGCGTTGGCTCGAGATAGAACAGCCGCTCAGACTCGCGTGCGTTGACGATCAGGCGATACTGCGGCAAGAGTTCACCATCGGGTAAAAACCAAATATGCGGCACGACAGGCTCATCGTCTGCTTCGAGTTCCGCGAGTGTATTCAACGCGACCTGTTGTGCTTCGAGCTCGAGGTCGAGGAAGAGTTCGCCGTCGTCTTCAAACCGCGTGCCCTGGAGTTTGCCATCGGCGTCGTAATCAACCCAACTCCAATCGTCACCGTCAGCTTTCTGGCGCTGGAGAAAACGGTAACTGTCAGTGGTGACGAGCAAACCCAAGGTTGCGTTGTTGAGCAAGGCTTCATCCACAGCCAGCTGCAACATCACGTGCAGGCGCCGGGCGTGATCACGCTGTTGATCGCGGCCACCGCCAAAATTGACCCGCGTGACCGCAACGCTGCCAAGCACCCCGATGATCACCATCACCACGAGGATTTCGATCAGGGTAAAACCACGGCCGAGCGCCGGCCGCAGGTAGGCGGGCATCACAGGCGAGGCCACGGAGTGTGCGGCGGTTTCAGGGGTTCCAGTTGCCGATATCGGCATCGGGGCCCTCGCCACCTGGCGCACCGTCTCGACCGAGGGTGTAGATGTCGATCTCACCGTTCTCACCGGGGTTTAGGTAGACGTAATCGCGGTCCCAAGGATCTTTACTCAAGCGTTTGAGGTAACCACCGTCTTTCCAGTTGGGGGCTTCGTCGCCGGGGTTATCAACCAATGCCTGCAGGCCAACATCGGCACTGGGGTAGTTGAAATTGTCGAGGCGATAAATCTCAAGTGCCGATTCGATAGCGCTGATGTCCTGCTTTGCCTTGACCACACGCGCCTCGTCGGGGCGACCGAGAATGTTGGGCAAGATAAGCGTGCCGAGCACACCGAGGATCACGACAACAATCATGATTTCAAGAAGCGTGAATCCGCGTTGCTTGGCGGCAACGAGGCCAGTGGTCGACATGTCATTTCTCCAGCAAGGAACAGCTATGTGGAGCTAAGCTTAGCAGGGTGATCCAGATGTATTCCCGCTGGGACTTTGCGATGCGGCGCGCGGGGTATTGCGCACCGTTTGTCTCCCAATAAAATGGCCAGTGGGTGTGCCAATTGCCGGATCACATCACGCCTGCGCCACCGTGACGCGGGCACTACCGCACCGGGCCTCGATAATTACTGTGTCGCCATACCACTTACTCTCCCCTTTTCGCCGTTGGTGGCTGCCTCTGTGCTTGTGCGCGCTGTGCGCTGCGCTCCAGTTCACGGGCCTGCGCGACACCTGGCGATTTGACCGCGATCTGATCGACACCGGCCACTGGTGGCTGTTGCTCTCGGGCAACTTCGTGCACCTCAATACCAACCACCTGCTGATGAACCTGCTCGGTGTCGGTGTGATCGCGATGCTCGTCTGGCACTACCTGAACGCTGTGCAGTGGATGCTGTGCCTGGTCGTGAGTGCGCTGGCTGTCGGTGCCGGACTCTATTTTCGAGACCCCGACCTCAACTACTACGTCGGTCTGAGCGGCGCTCTGCACGGCTTGCTGCTCGCGGGACTTGTCATGGAAGTTGTGCGCTACCCCAAGAGCGGTTGGATACTGATGATCGCGGTGATCGGCAAACTCGGTTTTGAGCAGTGGCAAGGCGCAGTGCCCGGTTCTGAGTGGGCAGTGGGCGGCAAGGTCGTGGTCAACTCCCACCTCTACGGCGCAATCGCGGGACTCGCTGTCGGTGCTGTGTTCGCGACCACTCGAAAACGCACGCCCGACCCGTCCAGCGAAACATGAGCGTGCACGACAACCATTTGAAATGGCCAGTGCTCTGGCATGCTGTGGGCGCCGCCATGCTGCTCGCGATCACGGTGTTATCACTCAGCCCTTCTGACGCGCCCTACCTCGTGTTTTTGTGGTGGGACAAGCTCATGCACTTTGTTGGCTACGCAATCATCGCGGCGTGGTACGCCGCGCTCGTGCCACGCGCCCACTTGCTGTGGGTACTGATCGGGTTGATTGCGTTGGGGGTCGGCATTGAGTTTGGGCAGGGTTTTGTCGCAGGCCGCAGCCGCGAAGCGCTCGACGCTCTGGCAAACACCTTGGGCGCAATCTCAGGGGTGGCACTCGGTCTGACACCGTGGCGTCACCTTTTGCGGCTTGTCGAATCTATCCTCACCACGCGAGGCCGGGTCTAGATGAGCACCAAGCAAATTGAACAGCGTGCCTTGCAATGCGCGCTTGTGCTCACCACGGCGTTGCTCGCAGCCGGCCTGTTTTTGCCCTTGCTCACCGTGCAAAAAATGGTGCTTTGGAAGAACACTTTGTCAGTTGTCAGCACGCTGAACGGGTTATGGCAAGGCGGGCACTATCTCTTGTTGCTGTTGATGGCAGTGTTCAGTGTGGTGTTGCCCGGACTCAAACTTGCGGTGTTATACCGCGTGGTTTTTAAGCCACCGCGCGGCAAAGCGCGAATGCAGCGCGCGCTGCGGCTCATGCACGACTACGGCCGCTGGGCAATGCTCGATGTAATGGTCGTGGCAGTGTTGCTTGTCACGCTAAAACTCGGCGCACTAGCACAAGTTCAAATTCACGCAGGCTTGTACATTTTTGCAGCGGCGGTGCTGTTGATTGCGCTGATCACGCACCGCGTCTCAGCTCAACACCAGGGCAGGCGTCGCGCTCGCACCTGACGCGCGATCAGCACTGGCCGCCGAGCCAATCGATCACAGCCGATGCATTTTGATCTGGTGGGAACACTGGGTAGAACACCTTCACCACACGATCCGCGTTCAGCACCATTGTCAGGCGCTTGTACAACGGCTCTCCCGCGTCTTCAAATGTCGGCAGAGACATAATCTCAGCGAGCTGGCGGTCGGGGTCGCTCAGCAATTGAAACGGCAAATGCAGGCGGTCCCGAGCCTCGCGTTGATAGGCCGAGGACTGCGTGCTCACACCGAATACCCGCGCACCGAGCCTTGCGATTTCAGCGTGGTGATCGCGGAATGAACACGACTGCGGCGTGCACCCACGGGCGCCGGGAATGGCGTCCCAGCCCTCGGGCAATGCGCGGTCTGGGCGACCGGTCATGGGGTAGACATAGAGCACTGTGAACCCACTGAAAGCACTGAGGTCGTGGCGTTGACCGTCTGTGGCCGCAAGCACAAGCGACGGAACGGTTGCACGCTCTAAGTGATCAGCACCGCCGTCGTCTTGCGGCACCGGTAAACCACCGGGAAGATCGAGCGACTGCATGGTCTATGCTCACACTGTGACAGGCTTGCCAATTGGCACGGCCATTTCCACTCGAGGATGCAATGGCCTGAGAACCTGGTGCCGGCGCACGCGATACAACTGCAGCTCAATGGACTTGTCCGCAACAGCGCGCGCGCTCACACGCCACAAGAATGACTGCGTGGGTTTTATCGCCTCAGCCGGTACCCGCCAGGCTCGAGTTGACTGCCCGGCATTTTGGCGCAGTGGGCCAAGCGGCGCCGCAGCCACGCGCAACAATGGCGACGCTGCGCCCGCTGCCTCCTGTGATGACAGCGCCGAGCCAGCTGCCTGCCACAGCCCCGCAGAAGCCAGCGAGAAGACGCCTACCAGCCCCAAGAGTCCAATCAACCCAACGTGCCTGAGCCAGCGCATCAGCGCAAAAAGGCCCGGTAAGCCGGGTTGTCGGATTCGAGAAAATAGTCATAGCCGAGCGATTTCAGAAAGGCGTAGAAACGCTTTTCATCGGCTTCTGGCAACTGCACCCCACAGAGCACACGGCCATAAGCTGCGCCGTGGTTGCGGTAGTGAAAGAGACTGATGTTCCATCCACGCTGCAATCGGGCCAGGAAGTCGAGCAAGGCGCCTGGCCGCTCTGGGAAACGAAAACGCACCAGGTGTTCGTTATCAGCGCCCTCACCGCTTCCACCAATCATGTAACGCACATGGTTCTTGGCCACGTCGTCATCGGTCAAATCCTGCACTGTGTACCCTCCCGCGACAAGCTTCTCCAACACCTCAACACGTTCGCTGTCACCGTTGGCGAGCTGAATGCCCGCAAACACCACGGCTCGGTCGTTGTGCGCGTAGCGGTAGTTGAACTCGGTGACACCGCGCCGTCCGATGGTTTGACAAAACTTCCGAAACGCACCGGGCTTTTCTTGCAGCTCCACTGCAAACAGCGCCTCGCGGCGTTCACCGATCTCTGCGCGCTCAGCCACGTGCCGCAAGCGGTCGAAATTGACGTTTGCGCCACTGACCACTGCGATCAGGTTGGACGAGCTGATGCCGTGCTGCGCGACATACTTTTTCAGCCCCGCAACAGCCAGCGCACCCGAGGGTTCGGCGAGCGTGCGGGTGTCGTCAAACACGTCTTTCACTGCCGCGCAAATCTCATCAACGGTGCAAGTGATCACATCATCGAGAGACCGCCTGCAGAGTCGAAAGTTCTCTTTTCCGGGCACTTTCACGGCAACGCCGTCGGCGAATAACCCGACCTCACCAATGTCTGTGCGACGGCCGCGTTTGATCGACGCTTGCATCGACGCCGCGTCCACGGGCTCTACTCCAATCACACGCACATCGGGCCGCAAGTACTTCATAAACACCGCGACCCCCGCCGCGAGTCCACCCCCACCAACAGGCACAAACACCGCGTGGATCGGGTCCGGGTGCTGTCGGCACAGTTCGAGCCCAACGGTGCCCTGGCCCGCGATCACGTCCGGGTTATCAAACGGCGGTACAAAGGTGTATCCCTTCTCCTCAGCGAGCACGAGCGCGTGACTGAGCGCGTCATCGAAGGCATCGCCGTGAAGCACCGTCTTGCCACCGTAGTCGCGCACCGCCTGCACCTTGATAGAGGGCGTGGTGCGCGGCATCACAATGATCGATTTCAGTCCGAGCTTGGTCGAGGCATAGGCCACACCTTGTGCGTGGTTCCCAGCCGACGCCGTGATCACACCGGGCAGATCGGGGTTTTCGCTCTTTAGGCGGTGGATACAGTTGTACGCGCCGCGAATCTTGAACGAGTGGACTGGTTGTTGGTCCTCGCGCTTGAGTAAAACCGTGTTGTCGAGCCGCCGACTGAGATTGCGCGCGGTATCGAGCGCGGTCTCTTTGGCGACGTCGTACACACGCGCACTGAGGATTTTCTCGATGTAGTGATCCATGGAACTCAGGCCATCTGTTCGCAGCGGTTAGATCCATATGATAGAGCGTCTGCCAAGCCCGCTTGGTATGATTGTGTTTTCGCCAGCAGCGTGCCGACATGACCCCCGACGAGAAGAAAATTGCTGCGGCCCAAGCCGCGCTCAAAGAAGTCCCAGAAGACAGCTTGGTTGGCATCGGCACAGGCTCGACCGCAAACCACTTCATCGACTTGCTGGCAACTCAAAGACCGGACATCCGCCAAACTGTCGCGAGCTCTGACGCCAGCGCCGCACGACTGCGCGGCCACGGTATCGAGGTGCTCGACCTCAACGCCGCAGGCACGCTCGCGGTCTACGTCGACGGCGCTGACGAATCCGATAAGCACCTGCGGCTGATCAAAGGCGGCGGCGCGGCGCTGACGCGTGAGAAAATCGTCGCGGCGGCGAGCACGCGCTTTGTGTGCATCGCCGACAACAGCAAGCTCGTCGACACGCTCGGTGCCTTCCCGCTGCCAGTCGAAGTCATCCCAATGGCGCGCAGTCTGGTCGGGCGTGCCATGGTCAAGCTCGGCGGCGACCCAGCGCTCAGAGAAGATGTCATCACTGACAACGGCAACCTGATCATCGACGTGCACAACTTGACGATCACAGACCCGGTCGCGATGGAAACAGAGATC
Organism: uncultured Granulosicoccaceae bacterium; assembly: GCA_937925815.1. Lineage (GTDB taxonomy): Bacteria > Pseudomonadota > Gammaproteobacteria > CALCKW01 > CALCKW01 > CALCKW01. Next base: position 45,191 of record CALAMQ010000004.1, read on the forward strand.
AATCAGATACCGGGCGTGGTAACCGTCGGGTTGTTCGCCAGCCGGCCCGCTGACTTGTTGTTGCTCGCGGGTGACGACGGCGTCACCCAACTGAGCCGCTGAACCCAGACCACGCATCCCGTTCTGCGCGCAGGCGCGCCTGATGCCAACCACCCAGGACGCTGTGTGACTGACAACCCTGACACCTGGCCACTGTTCCTCTCCGCCGCCAGAAGCCTCGAACCGCAACTCGCCGACGAAGCCACGGCGTTGGGCGCCAACGACGCCCGCGTCATGCGTGGCGGCGTGCGTTGCTCGGCCGATCTCGCCACACTCTACCGCCTCTGCCACCGCGCTCGGCTCGTGAGCCGCGTGTTGTTGCCGCTGGCAGAGTTTGCCGCGGGCGACGAGGCAGCGCTCTACGCTGGCACCGTCGACGTTGACTGGTCAAACCACTTGTCAGCCGGTGCCACCATTGCAGTGGATTTCACAAGCTCGCGCTCCAAGCTCACCCACAGCCGTTTTGGCGCACAACGCGTGAAAGACGGCATCGTCGACAACTTGCGCGCGGCGCGCGGCGAACGCCCCGATGTGGACCGCGCACAACCCGACTGCCGCATCAACGCCTACCTCTTCGACAACCGATTGAGCCTTTCTCTAGACCTCGGCGGCGGCGCGCTGCACCGCAGGCCCTGGCTCGCCGAGGGCGGACGCCCGGCACTTCCCGCCAATGTGGCCGCAGCTTTACTGCAGAAATTGGGCTGGCCAGATACGAATGCGGCCTCACCGAGCCTAATCAGTCTCTGGGGTCAGGACGCGACTCTTGCCATTGAAGCTGCTGAAATTGCAGGTGGCTTGGCCGCCAACCGCGACCGCACCCACTGGGGGTTTTTCGGCTGGCAACACCATGACGACAGCGTCTGGGCGGCTGAGCAACAATCAACCCTTGGACCAGCGCCCCACTTCGACCCAGATATTGTTGTGATCGAGCCTGATCGCCGTCGCGCTGCCGTGGCTCGCGCCGCGGTCAGCGCGAGCGGTCTAGATATCGCGGTCGAGAACGCCAACCCAATCGACTGGCTTAACACAACAAGCTTGGCACCACAGAGCACCGTTTTAGCCACGCCACTTGACGCCGCAGCCGAGGACCCAAGCTTGCTGTCGGCCCTTGGGCAATGTTTCAAGCAGCGCGCACTGGGCTGCTCAGCGGGCGTCCTGGTATCGACTCCAGAACACGGCAAACAACTTGGGTTCCGCGCACACAAGCGCAACCAGTATCAGGTTGCAGACGACACCCACAGCTGGTTTCAGTTCTCGCTCAGTGAAGAGAATGTCGTCGACCGCGAGGCTGCCGCAGAGCGCCAGCGCGCGCGTGAGCACAGCGATGCGCTAGCGCGCGGCGCTGACGCCCTGATGAATCGCATTGCCAAGAACCAGCGCACGCTCGGTAAGTGGGCGCAGCGCAGCGGCATCAGTTGTTACCGGCTCTACGACGCCGACTTGCCCGAATACGCGCTCGCAATCGACATCTACGAAGATCACGCCCATATTCAGGAATACGCTGCGCCGTCGAGTATCGACCCCGAACGCGCAGCGCAGCGGCTGATCGACGCCAAAGCCGTGTTGCCGGGCGCACTTGGCATTGCGCCCGACCACTGCGTTTTCAAAGAACGCAGGCGACAGCGCGGCGACGCCCAATACCGCAAGCACGCAAACTCGGGGGAGTTCATGCGCGTCACCGAGGCCGGTGCAACTTTCGCGGTCAATCTGCACGACTACCTCGACACCGGCCTCTTCCTCGACCACCGCGACACCCGCGCACTTGTCGCGTCCATGGCGCACGGCAAGAGCCTGCTCAACCTCTTTGGTTACACCGGTTCTGTCACGGTGCAAGCGGCGCTCGCAGGCGCCACCAGCAGCCTGACGGTTGATTTGTCGCAAACCTACCTCGACTGGGCGGGTCGAAATTTCTCGCTCAACAAGCTCGGCCCTGAGCATCGCCTGGAACGCGCAGACGTGCTGACGTGGCTCAACACCCACCGCGAACACTACGACCTGATCTTCCTCGACCCACCCACTTTTTCAAACTCCAAGAGCATGGCCGACACCTTCGACGTGCAGCGAGATCATGTCGCGGTAATCCGCGACGCCCTGTCTTGCCTCGCACCGGGCGGGACCTTGGTTTTCTCCAACAACAACCGCCGGTTCAAACTCGACACCGACGCGCTTGCTGACTGCCAGATCGAGAACATCAGCCGCAAAACCTTGCCACGCGATTTTCAACGCAACCCGAAAATCCACAACGTCTGGCTGATCCAAGCCGCGGCCCTATGAGCCGTCGGCGGCCATCATTGACGGCTGTTGTGTTCGCAGCGCTGTGCGCGCTTGCAATGTGGGCCGCACCTTTACCCCCCGCGATCGCCGCCGACATCATCGAACGCCGCACCACCGAGGTGCCGTTTGTGACCTTGCGAAATCTCCGTCCGGATCGAGACCCGCCGGACCGCTTTGGCGGGCAGCGTAGCGACAGGCGGTTCGGTGTGTGCGTGACCGAGGACACCAACCTGTTCTGGCTACGCGAAGCCAACAGTGCGCTGCCTGTGTCCATCCCCGAGGGTTACACCCAAGTCACTGGTGTCCAAGCGCTCGAACCCGACCCCTTTTGGCAGCGGGTTGCCAAGCGTGCAAACGGCGAGCGGCCGGTTCTCTACATCCACGGCTACAACGAGAGCTTTGCCCGCAGTTGCCGGCGGCTCTCGCAGTTGCAATACGCGATCAACTGCCACGAGCGCATGATCCTCTTTAGCTGGCCGTCCGATGGCAACCCCACGCGCTACACCCGCGATGAAGCGGACATCGGCTGGAGTGAAGACGGGCTCGCCAAGACGCTGCTCGACATGCAACACCGCTTTGGTGAAGGCGGTTTTGATGTGATCGCCCACAGCCTCGGCAGCCGCGCCGTGATGCGCGTCAGTGCCGAGCTCGGCGCCGACGACACGCGCAACAAGCCCGCGATTGGCCAGTTATTGTTTATCGCAAGCGACGTCGACACGGACGTCTTTCGTCGCGCTCTGCCTGCCATGACGCGCGCGGCCGAGCGCGTGAGTGTGATTGTCAACGACCAAGACTTGCCGCTCAAGTTGTCACAAGAGCTGCACGGCGCAGCGCGGCTTGGCCAAGCCGGAGACGCGCTGCTGCCCATGCCAGGCGCCAACGTCTTCGACCTCAGTGCGCTGCCGATGCGAGGTGCATCCGGCCACCTCTACCACCTCAATCACCCAGCCGTGCACCGCTTGATCAAAGCGCTGCTCACAGGCACGCGGGCATCACGCGCCGCCGAAGCGCCGATCACATTGCTCGCGCAGTAGTGCGCACAAAAGCCACCGGCTAAGGCGTTGCAACCGGCGCCTGGTAGTCAAAGCGCACGCGCCAGACAAGAGCGCAGGACGCGGCACAAAACACCACACTGCCCAGCAACAAGGTGTCCCAACTCATCCCAATGTCGAGCAGTCCACCAAACACCACCGGGCCGACCGCTGAGCTGAACACCATGAACGCGTGATTAAACGCGCGCACCGCGCCGAGGTGCGCTGTGCCATAGAGCTCCACCCAGAGCGCGCTGAGGCTTGGGCTCATGAAACCCACACAGCTGCCCATCAGCAAGAAGTAGCCGTAGTGGCTACCAGGCAGGTCGAACGCGAGCAGAATCAGTGGGCTCACAACAAGCGGCAACAGCCCGTAGCGCACAATTTGCCCACCACTGTATCTGTCCACCAATGCACCCGCCCCGAGCGAGACCACAACCACGGCGAGCGAATAAAGTGCGATGCCCGACGCCCAAAACAAAAAAGGTACGCCCTCGTGGGTGGCGAGACTCTGCTGGTGAAAAAAGAGCGCGGTCACAATACAAGGCTGAGCCAACATCATGGGCAACAGGCAGTGGTAGCGCCGGTCACGCAGCACTTGCTTGAGTTGCCAACTTGAACCACTGCGCTCACTGGCCGGACAATCGGCCTTTGACCTCTGCGCGCGGTGCGGCCAGATCAACGCCAAAGCCACCACCAGTAAGGCACACTGTAAACCCGCTGCGAGCGTCCAAGTTGCGCGCCAGCCAACGGCGGCAATCGCGGCCACCACCAGCGCTGGAAACACCACCTCGCCAAGCGAGTGCCCCATGCCAGTGACACTGAGTGCTCGCCCGCGCACCGCATCGGTATAGCGGCTGACCGTCGTGACAGCGACGTGACTGGACAAGCCCTGGCCAAACAACCGCAACAGAAAGAAAACCGCGGCGAGTGCCAGCGCGCCGGGCACGGCCGCCGCCGTGAGGCAGGCCACCACCAGCCCAGCCATCACCAACGCTGTGAAGTGGCGAAGATCCATCGAATCAATCAGCCGCCCAAGCCACACCAGCGTTGCCGCACTTGCGAGCGTGCCAATGGCGTACAGCAAACCGATGTCGCCGTGACTGAGCGAAAAGGCGTCGCGAAAGTGCTCGTTGAACAGGGAGATGAAATGGGTTTGACCAAAGCTGCTGGTGAAGCTGAGCAAAAAACCAAAGAACACAATGCGCCAGGGCACGGCGGGGTCTCACACGCGGGATGCCTACCATCATAGCGGTCGAATGTCCCCAGCGTGGAAGCGACGTACACTAGGGCTTGAACTTTCCACGGCTGCGATGGGGCTGCGAAGGCGCACGCGGGTTTCGACCTGATTGACGGCGACCTGCTCGCACCCACCTGGCTTCACCCGAACCATGACACGCAAGATCATCCACATCGATATGGACGCGTTTTACGCGTCAGTCGAGCAACGCGATAACCCCGCACTGCGTGGCAAGCCGGTTGTGGTCGGTGGCCAGCCAGGCAAGCGCGGCGTGGTCGCAGCGGCAAGTTACGAGGCGCGCACCTTCGGGCTGCGCTCGGCAATGCCCACTGCCACCGCGGTTCGCCTGTGCCCGGATGCGGTTTTCGTGCGTCCCCGCTTTGACCACTACCGCGCAGTCTCCTCGCAAATTCGTGCAGTCTTTCAGCACTACACAGACCTGATCGAGCCGCTCTCGCTCGACGAGGCCTACCTTGATGTCACTGAGACCGTGGGCCAAGGCACAGCGAGCGAACTCGCCAAACGCATCCGCGAACACATCTTTGAAGACACCTCTCTGACCGCGTCGGCGGGCGTCTCGTACAACAAGTTTCTCGCCAAAGTCGCCTCCGACATCAACAAGCCCAACGGACAGTGTGTGATCCCACCGGAGCGAGCTGAACGGTTTATCGCGCAACTGCCGGTCGGTAAATTCCACGGTGTTGGCCGCGCAACTGAAGCGAGATTGCACGCGCTCGGAATCGAGACTGGTGCCGATCTCGCGCGCTGGGGGGAAGCCGCTCTCGAACGGCAGCTGGGCAAACACGGGCGGTGGTTGCACCGGATTGCGCGTGGCGTTGATGAACGACCGGTCGAACCGCACCATGAACGGCGTTCTATCGGCAGCGAAACCACTTTTTTGTCAGACGAGCACAACCGCGAAGCGATGATCACGAGCCTGCAAGATCAGGCTGAAGAAGTCGCGTCGAGCTTGCAAAAACACAATCTACTCGCCGGCACCCTCGCCATTAAAGTGCGTTACCCGGACTTCAGCTCAGTGACGCGACAATGCCCTCTCTCACCGCCCACCGACCAACACAAAGCCGTGCTGCCGTTGTTGCCTTTACTGCTTGAACGCACCGAGGCCATGCAGCTGGGTGTGCGCCTGCTTGGGGTGTCAGTGTCGGCATTGATCGACGCCGACACCGCCCTTCCCGCGCAGCTGCCGCTGCCTTTGAACAACACCGCGTAGCGGGAGTGCGATCAGCTAGCCGCCGCTAACGCTCAGACTTGCGGTGCACCGAAAGTGTCTCGCGCATGCTGGTGACAGCATGCTCGGTTTCAATGCTGAGGTTGCGCACCGCTGTGGCAATCACTGCGAAGGCCGCACCGTTCTGGCCCAATCTCGCCGCCTCGACGGCAGCGTTGAGCGAGATCATTTTGATGCGAGATGAAATGGATTCAACGTTGCTCAGCGTGCGGTTGAGAAACTCCATTGATTCGTTCATCTCTTGCGCCTGCTGGTCGCGGTCATGGCGATAACGCGCGTAGAATTCTCTCTTAATGCCGTTGAAGCTCTTGGCCAAGGGGCCAGCCACAAGATCCGCCAAACTGCCGAGTTCCACGTGAGAAAGCGTGGACCCTTCAACCAATCGGTCAATCAACTTGGCGCCGCGCCGTTCGAACTCAATGATCGTCGGGTGCGCCAGTTCGAGATTGTATTCACCGCTAACAGGTGATTCACTGCCGTCACTAGCGGACATTGCCGCAAGACCGACAGCGATGTCTTGGGTGTTCTTATTGAGTGTTGAGTACGCTTTTTGAATCTTCTCAATCAGAGATTGCAACTCCGATTCATTCTCACTCCGCGCAGCAACAGCCAGATACATCACCACTTTGTGCGAGAGCATTCGCTGGCTCCCACTGGTGTTCACCAATTCGCCGAAGTCAACGGCTTTCTCAAGTGCCTTGCCCATGTGCCTTCCATGTCACATTGCCGCAGCGATGTGCTGCAGCCTGATTTCGGTCAAAGCAGGAACAATTCCACTTGTGCACACCCTGTCAAACAGTTCACAGGCACTGTGCAAAACACCCGGGACAAATTGGCATACACCCGTCATTCAATACTACAGCGCACACAAATCACACACTGCGACAGAGATCGGCTTGAGCTAGTCAGTTGGGTTCACGCAAAAACAGACTGACATGCGGCAATGCCCTGGCGACGGCATTAACACCTAACAACCGCGTGAAATTCGAACCTTACTCTGCGCCATCCAGTCGGTACGCGTTGAGCGTGAGCAGCTCGTACGCTGCGGCAATCTCACCTGATTCACCAACCCGTATCTCAACATCCCAGCGCACTTCACCGTATTCCGGGTTGCGCGGCTTTTTGGACTTGACGGTCAACCGAACAGAAATGGTGTCACCAAACACCACCGGCTTCATGAAACGTAAGTTGTCCAATCCAAAGTTTGCAAGGGTTGGCCCCTTCTCAGGTGACACAAACAGGCCTGCGGCAAAAGACAGCAGCAAATAGCCGTGTGCGACCCGACCTGGAAAAAAGGGATGGTCGGCGACGGCCGCCTCGTCCATGTGCGCGTAGAAGGTGTCGCCTGTGAAACGCGCGAAATGCTCAACGTCCTCTTTGCTGACTGTGCGCGTGGGCGTGTTGAAGGTGTCGCCAAGCTGCAACTCACCAAACGGTGCTTGAAACGGGTGACGACTCGGTGTGCGCTCGGGTGCGCCCGGCAACCAACGCCTGCCCACCGCGGCTAGCATGCGCGGACTGCCTTGCAGCGCGCTGCGTTGCATCAAGTGCTTGATCGCGCGCACACCGCCGAGCTCCTCTCCACCTCCAGCGCGCCCGGGCCCGCCGTGTGTCAAATGCGCGAGCGGCGAACCGTGACCAGTCGATTCGCCAGCGGCGTCCCGGTCCATGACCATGAACCTGCCGTGCCACGGCGCCGCACCCAGCGCCACTTCCACTGCCACATCTGGGTCGTGTGTAAACAGTGACCCAACCAAGCTACCGCCGCCGCGGTTAGCCAGCGACACTGCGTGACCCACATCGCGATAGCCAACAACCGTTGAAACTGGACCAAAGGCCTCGGTGTCGTGAACGCGCTGCGCTGAGTCTGCATCGCGTGCGACCAACAGCAGCGGCGCGAGATAGGCACCGTTCACGGCGTCAACGCTCGCGTCAAGGCGCTCTGGGTCACCGCACACAAGATCCGCTTCCCCAAGCAAGGCACCGACGCGCTCGCGCACGTCTTCGCGTTGCGCTTGCCCAGCCAGCGCACCCATGCGCGTTGACTCTTCGCGCGGGTCGCCGATGCGCACTTTCCCAAGACGCACCGACACCGCTTCGACCACCGCATCAAGGTGCCTGTCTGGCACCAACACGCGACGGATCGCCGTGCATTTTTGTCCGGCTTTGGTGGTCATCTCTCGTTGTACTTCACGCACAAAGAGATCAAACTCGGGCGTACCAGGCTTGGCGTCCGGACCGAGTATTGAACAGTTGAGTGAATCTTGTTCAGCATTGAGTGCAGCCCCACGCTCAAGCACGGCGGCGTGGTGCCGAAGCCGCCCAGCCGTCGAGGCGGAGCCGGTAAAAGCGATCGTGTCGTGCACACCCAATGGATCGAACAAATCACCCACTGGACCTGCAACAAACTGAAACGCGCCCTCGGGCAACAATCCGCTCGACACAATAATGCGTGCGCACGCTTCGGCGAGGTAGCTGCCAACCGTGGCGGTCTTGGCAATCACGGGCAAGCCCGCCAGCAAGGCTGGCGCGAGTTTTTCAAGCATGCCCCAGATCGGGAAATTGTAGGCGTTGACCTGCACCACAACACCGGGTGGCGTGGTGTAGAGGTGCTGACCTAAGAAGCTGCCGTTGCGCGAGAGCTGTTCGACGTCGCCGTCGAGAATATGGTGCTCATCGGGAAGCTCGCGCTTGGTCTTTGAGGCCAACACCAACATGGTGCCGGTTCCGCCTTCAATATCGATCCAACTATCAGCGCGGGTGGCGCCGGTGTGGCAACTGAGCGAGTAAAGTGTTTCTTTTTGCTCGGCAATTGCCAGAGCGAGCTTTTTCACAAGCGTGGCGCGCTGATGAAAGGTCATCGACGCAAGCGCCGGACCACCACGTGTGCGTGCGAAGTCCGCCGCGTCTGCCAGATTAGGTGCTGGCCCCCGCAATTGCGCCACCACTGAACCATCAATGGCACTTTGCAGAGGCTGCGCGTCGCCAACACCCTCAACCCACTGGCCGGCTAAATAACTCTGAAGAGTGGATACAGGCATCGAAACCCCTTGGCACTGACAGGTTGACAATCACACCACGGTGATTATAGTAAGTCAACCGGTCGGTCGGTTAATTAAAGGAGCGCGCTCTGTGTCAGCCCCACTCTTGCAACAACGTATCGAGAACGCCGTGTTGCACGTCGTACTCAACCGACCAGACAAGCTCAACGCCTTCACACCGGAGCTCCACCTCGCGCTGCGAGATGCACTCAATGGCGCAAGCCTGGAACGCGGCGTGCGCGCGGTACTCTTGACAGGCGCTGGGAGAGGTTTTTGTGCAGGCCAAGATCTGGGCATGCGCGACACCGCTGCTGGTCCACCGGATCTCGGCGAATCGCTAGAAGACTATTACAACCCGTTGATTCGCCAATTGCGCGCACTGCCTATGCCAGTGCTGTGTGCGGTCAACGGCGTCGCGGCCGGTGCCGGCGCCAACATCGCATTTGCCTGTGACATCGTGCTCGCCGCACGCTCTGCACGCTTCATTCAATCCTTTGCCAAGCTTGGCCTAGTGCCCGACGCCGGTGGCAGCTGGTCGCTGCCAGCCTTGATCGGTGAATCGCGCGCCAAAGCGCTCTGCTTGACGGGCGACCCACTGTCAGCTGAAGACGCAGAGCGCTGGGGCCTGGTGTACCAAGTCAGCGACGACGCCACGCTCATCGCCGACGCAACCGCCCTCGCCGAGCGCCTGGCCGCTGGGCCGACCCGCGGATTGGGGCTGACCAAGTCATTGTTGCAACAAGCCAGCGATAACACCCTCGATGCGCAGCTCGATGTCGAGCGCGACACCCAGCGCGTGGCGGGCGCAGGTGCGGAGTACGCCGAGGGCGTGGCCGCGTTCAAGGCGAAACGCACACCGCAATTTAACGGAATCTGATCACCATGGACGCGCAACAACTCGCCGAAGCCGCACGAGACGCCATGTGGGCAAATGACCACGCCTCGCAGGGCACAGACCAAGAGGTCATCAGCGTTGCACCCGGCACAGCCACGCTGGCCATGACAGTGCGCCAAGACATGCTAAACGGCCACGGCACCTGCCACGGTGGCTTCGTCTTCACCCTCGCCGACAGCGCGTTCGCTTTTGCCTGCAACGCACGCAATCAAAAGGCTGTTGCGCAACACTGCTCCATCACCTACCTCAAGCCCGCCCACAAGGGTGAGCGTCTGACAGCCACTGCCACTGAATGTGCGTTGACGGGTCGCTCGGGACTCTATGATGTCGCCGTGCACAACCCCGCCGGCGACCTCATCGCGCAGTTCCGAGGCCACTCTCGCACCGTGCCGGGTCAACACGTGGAGACACCAGAATGAGTCACCGCGCGTGGATTTGCGGCTACACCCGCACCCCCATTGGACGCTACGGCGGTGCACTCGCCAGTGTGCGCCCGGATGATCTCGCGGCTCACGCGGTGCGCGCGCTGATGGCACAAAGTGGAGCGCCCACGGATGCAGTTGACGAGCTGCTGCTCGGTTGCGCCAATCAAGCAGGTGAAGATAACCGCAATGTCGCGCGCATGGCGGCGCTGCTCGCGGGACTCCCCGTCTCGGTGCCCGGCGCGACAATCAACCGACTGTGCGGTTCGGGCATGGATGCTGTTGGCACCGCTGCGCGCGCAATAAAATGCGGCGAGGCCAATCTCGTGATCGCAGGCGGCGTGGAGTCGATGAGCCGGGCGCCCTTTGTGATGCCCAAGGCGACAAGCGCTTTCAGCCGCGACAACACCGTATTTGATACCACCATTGGCTGGCGCTTTGTGAACCCCCAACTCAAAGCGCAGTTCGGCATTGATTCAATGCCCGAGACCGCCGAGAACGTGGCTGCGCAATTTAATATCGGGCGTGCTGACCAAGACGCCTTCGCACTGCGCTCACAAGACAAGGCTGCCACCGCGCAAGTAAATGGCAGGCTCGCGCGCGAGATCACACCGATCACCCTTCCTCAGCGGCGCGGCGATGACCTTGTGGTCAACCAAGATGAACACCCGCGCCAAACCACGTTGGAAGTGCTCGCAAAGCTCAAGACGCCATTTAAGGAAAACGGTTCTGTTACAGCTGGCAACGCGTCAGGGGTAAACGACGGCGCCGCAGCGCTGTTGATCGCGTCGGACGAGGCGGTCCGGCAACACCATCTCACGCCGATCGCCCGCATTGATGCTATGGCGACTGCCGGCAACGAACCGCGCATTATGGGCGTCGGTCCACTGCCGGCGACGCGCAAGTTGCTCGCACTGATGAATTGCAGCGTTGGTGACTTTGACGTGATTGAGTTGAACGAAGCGTTCGCAGCACAGGGACTGGCGGTACTGCGAGAACTCGGCATCGACGACGACGCAGACCACGTCAACCCCAACGGCGGGGCAATCGCATTGGGTCACCCACTTGGCATGTCCGGCGCGAGATTGGTTGGCACCGCCGCACTGGAGTTGCAAGCCCGCGGCGCCGAGCGCGCCCTGTGTACCATGTGTATCGGCGTCGGCCAGGGCATTGCCCTCGCGCTCTCGGCCGCTGATTGACGGAGCCCCAGACATGAAAGATTTGACCCCGGACCGCAGCACACTCGAGCCAATCGAAGTCGCTTCACGAGATGAAATCGAGGCGCTGCAACTGACACGCATGCGCTGGTCGCTGCAACACGCCTACGATAACGTCCCCCACTACACCAAGAGCTTTGACGACGCAGGCGTACACCCAAGCGACCTCACACACCTTTCAGATCTCGCGAAATTTCCGTTCACAGCCAAGCAAGACCTGCGCGACAACTACCCCTTTGGCATGTTCGCCGTGCCCGAATCAGACGTCGCACGCGTACACGCGTCGAGCGGCACCACCGGCAAGCCAACAGTCGTTGGCTACACCCAAGCAGACATCGACCTCTGGGCGCAGGTGGTGGCGCGCTCAATACGCGCCTCGGGCGGCAAGCCCGGCGACAAAGTGCACGTCGCCTACGGCTACGGTCTTTTTACCGGCGGCCTCGGTGCACACTATGGCGCCGAGAAGCTCGGCTGCACTGTGATCCCCGTCTCTGGCGGCATGACAGAGCGCCAAGTGACGCTGATTCAAGATTTCCGCCCCGAAGTGATCATGGTCACGCCGTCCTACGCACTGAATTTACTCGACGCCTTCCAAGCTCAGGGCATCGACCCACGAGACACCAATTTACAAGTCGGGATATTCGGCGCTGAACCCTGGACACCCGCGATGCGCCGGGAAATTGAAGACGCTTTCGATATGCACGCAGTTGATATCTACGGCCTGTCAGAGATCATCGGTCCCGGGGTTGCAAACGAATGCGTTGAGACCAAAGACGGCCTGCACATCTGGGAAGACTTTTTCTACCCAGAAGTCATCAACCCAGAGACCGGCGAGGTGCTACCGGACGGTGAACAAGGTGAGCTGGTTTTCACGTCGCTAACCAAGCAAGCCTGCCCGATCATACGCTACCGCACGCGTGACCTGACACGGTTGCTGCCCGGCACAGCACGCAGCATGCGCCGCATGGAGAAAGTCACAGGCCGGTCTGACGACATGTTGATTTTGCGCGGCGTGAATGTGTTCCCAACTCAAATCGAAGAGCAAGTGCTTAAAGTCCAAGCGCTCTCACCCCACTACCAATTGCAACTTGACCGCGTAGACCGACTCGACACCTTGACCGTGCGCGTTGAGAGCGAGCCTGGAACCGAGCACGAAGGTCGCGCGGCCGGGCAGCAATTGCAAGACCACATCAAATCGGTTGTCGGGGTCAGTTGCACGGTGGACGTCGGCGCGCCCGGCAGCGTTGCACGCAGCCAGGGCAAAGCCGTGCGTGTTGTCGACAACCGCTCCAAGGACTGACCGTGGCCAGACCCCGCGCACAAGACTGGCAGGATAAACGCGACGCCATTTTGCAGGCCGCAACTGTCGTATTCGCTCGCGACGGCTACCACGGTTCGAGCATCAGCGACGTCGCAGTTGAAGCGGCAACGTCAAAAGCCACCCTCTACCACTACTACACCAACAAGGATCAATTGCTGCACGCGGTGATTCACCGCCACCTGAGTGACATCATCAACGCGCTTGATGCAGCACAAGATCCGAAACACAGCGGCGATGATCAACTCGCCGCCAACATCACAGCTTTGCTCGACACCTACCGCAACGCTGACGCACAACACCGAATCCAAGTGCACGACATGGGCTGCCTGCCAGACGATTTGTTGCGAGACTTGAAAAGACTTGAACGGCAAATCGTGGACAGTTTTTCACACGCGCTGACGGTGGCACTGCCGGAATTCAGGCAGCAAATGCATTTGCTAAAACCTGTGACCATGTCACTGTTTGGCATGCTCAACTGGCATTACATGTGGTTTCGCCCCGGTGGCAAAATGAACCGCTCTCAATACAGCCAACTCGCGTGCACGTTGATTCTCGGCGGCGCACGCGATGCTCTGGCAAACAAACAATTGTGAAAGACTTTCGCCACAACGTCATAAGAGACTGGCGGCCTGAGCAAGACAACGCACAGATTGTGCGGCATCATCAACGGGTAGAACCCAGCTTTTTCCGAGGAGAACACCATGAAACGCAATCTCAGTCTTATCGCGGGCCTGTTACTCAGCACACAGGCGCACGCTCAAACCACCATCAACATCGGCACATGGTTGTCTCCGGCGCACCCGCAAAACGCTATCGTGCTCGAGACTTGGAAGACGCAGCTCGAAGAGGCCAGTGACGGCCGCCTGACTGCCACGCTTGAGTACCACAACGGCCACCCAAAAGCCGTGTTTGACCAAGTCGAAGACGGCACCTACGACGTCGGCTGGAGCTTCCACGGCTATGTGCCGGGCCGTTTTCGTTTAACTGAGCTCGCGGAGCTGCCAGGCGCTAACGCAGGTGCGGGTGCAGCCTCGGTCGCCTACTGGCGCACCCACGAGCAATTTCTCGCCGGTGCCGGTGAGCACGACGGCCTCAAACTGATCGGCCTGTTCACTCACGGACCGGGTCAAATACACATGACGCAGCCAATCGAGTCACTCGCCGACATGCAGGGCAAGAAAATTCGGGTCGGCGGCGGCATTCAGTCTGTGCTCGCCGAGCGCATGGGGATCACCGCGGTGCCAGCACCGGGCTCGAAGGTTTATGAAATTCTGCAACAGGGCGTGGCCGACGGCGTGTTCATGCCTGCCGGTGAGCAAGCGACCTTGCGGTTGTCTGAAGTGGCACCGAACCTCTACCTTTTTCCAGGTGGCATGTACCTTGGCAGCTTCGGCATTTTCATGAACGAAGACTTCTTCGCCGATCTCTCGCCGGAAGACCAAGAGGCGCTGATGAGCGTGTCTGGTGAATCCCTGTCAAAGCTCGCAGGCACTGTGTGGGAGGCCAACGACAAAGCTGGGCTCGAGCAAGCCAAAAACTCTGGCAACAACGTTGTTGAGATGGGTCAAGCTGACATCGACGCGCTTGCAGAACTCACCGCTGACCTCGACGACAGCTTCAAGGCCAAAGTCGAAGACACCGGCGTAGACGTCGAGGCGGCCATGGCGTTTTTCCGCGAAACTGCACAGTCACTTGAAAACTGAGTGACACCGACAATCAACAACACGGTTGAGGCCAATGCGTCAGATAGTTAACGGACTCTCCGCGTTGTTGCAAAATATCAGCGCCATCATTTTGATGGCGCTGATGATCATGACTAGCGTGGACGTGGTCGGTCGCTACGGTTTTAACAGCCCACTCAAAGGCGGCACCGAGCTGACCGAATTTGCGCTCTCCGCGTTGATTTTCTGCGCGCTGCCCATCGTTACGCTGACCGGCGGTCACGTGGTTGTTGAGCTGCTCAATTGGCGCGTGTCCAAAGTGTGGGCCGCGCGCGCCAATCGGCTGCTGTTCGCCATGATCGCCACCGTCTCAGGCGCGCTCGCATGGGGCGTGTACAAACTCGCTGCGCGTTCGGTCAAGCGCAACGAACTCTCCGAGTACCTGCAAATTCCAGTGGGCTACGTGCAATACATCGCTGTTGGCTGCCTCGCAATAACAGCGCTGCTGTGCGCGTGGAAATGCCTGGCCCCTGACAACTCAACTGACGTCACACCTCCCCTCTCTTGATGAACTGTCCAGTGATACGCCCATGATTACCGCTCTCATCGGATTCGCCATTCTGGGTGTCCTGATACTTGCGCGGGTGCCAATTGCCTTCGCCATGGGGTTGGTGGGGTTTTTTGGCTTCGCCATCGAGCGCGGCCTGACCTTCGAGACGTTTTTTGATTTCCGCTGGAAAGTCCCGTTGTCGATGGTCTCAAGCCACGTGGTCTACACCACGCAGGAATACGGCCTGTCCGTCATCCCACTCTTCGTGCTCATGGGCAATTTTGTGGGTCGCTCTGGATTGGCCGCTGAACTCTACGGCGCAGCCTATGCATGGCTCGGCCACCGCAGAGGCGGGCTTGCCATGTCTACCGTGCTGGCCTGTGGTGGCTTTTCCGCCATTTGCGGCTCCTCGCTTGCAACCGCCGCCACCATGTCACGCGTCGCCATTCCACCGATGCGAAAATTTCAGTACCACGATTCACTTGCCACAGCGTCCATCGCAGCGGGCGGCACCCTTGGCATTTTGATTCCACCAAGCGTGATTTTGATCATCTACGGTGTCTTCACCGAAACCAGTATCCGAGAGCTTTTCGCAGCCGGCGTAGTGCCGGGCCTGCTCGGGATTTTGCTATACGTCTTGGCGGTGCGCTACGTCGTCTGGCGCAACCCTGAAGCTGGTCCACCTGGGGACGCCACGCCGCGCGCCGAGCGCTGGCGGGCACTGGCGCGCGTCTACGGTGTGCTCGCGCTGTTTATCCTCGTCATTGGCGGCATCTACGCCGGGATATTCACACCCACCGAAGCTGCAGGCATTGGCGCGAGCGGCGCGTTTTTGATTGCGCTCGCCAAACGCAGTTTAACTATCCCCGTTCTGATGGAGATTTTGCGCGATTCGGTCAAGACATCCACCATGCTGTTTGCGATCTTGATTGGCGCCCTGACGCTCTCAAGCTTTGTCACGCGTACCGGTTTTCCAAACCTACTCGGTGAATGGCTCGCATCCCTTGGCGTACCCGCCATGGTGACGCTGCTCGCTATGCTCGCGATTTACATCCTGCTCGGCATGATCCTCGAGAGCTTGTCGATGCTGTTGCTCACCCTGCCAGTGTTCTTCCCAATCGTGCAACAGCTCGGATTCGATCCAGTGTGGTTTGGTATCGTTGTCGTAGTGGTCACTGAGATCAGCTTGATCACGCCACCTGTTGGGTTAAATGTGTTTGTGCTGTCGGCGATGGTGCCTGACATCAAGACGCGCACCATTTTCCGGGGAGTGGTGCCGTTCTGGATTGTAGACATCGTGCGCCTCGCGCTGCTTGTCGCCATTCCCGCGCTGTCCCTGTGGTTGCCAGGCCTACTCTACCCCTAACCCAGCTGAGTGACGGCGACCCACTTGGCTTCACCAGACGCCAAGTTGAACCGCCACGCGCGAGGTTCAAAAGGAGGCACTATGTCATCTGACTGTATCGCCGAAGTGTTGCTGCCAACGCAAGAGTTGCGCGACGACTTGCCGTTTTTCACCCAAGTACTGGGTATGCGACTTGAGACAATCTTCCCAGCCGACGACCCATCTGTTGCGAGCTTCTCAGGTCACGGCCTGCGCGTGCGAATAGAAAAAGGCGCTGACGTGCCGCCCGGTCGCATTCGTATTATGACCGACCACCCCGAGCAATTCGCCGGCGGCACGTTAAAGCTGACCGCACCCAACGGCACCGAAGTGGTCGTTGTCCCCAAGACGCCCGTGGCGCAGATTCCTGAGATACAACACGAATTCACGGTCAGACGGCTCAAAGACAACGCGCCGTGGATTATCGGGCGCGCCGGCATGCACTACCGCGACCTCATCGAATCACGCTTGGGCGGTTCGATCATCGCAAGCCACATCCGCATCCCAGATGGCGGCCCGGTGCCAGACTCGGTGCACTACCACACCGTCGGCTTCCAATTGATCTTCTGTTACAAGGGCTGGGTGGACGTGCTCTACGAAGACCAGGGCGACACCCTCCGCCTGCACGCAGGTGACTGCGTCACCCAGCCCCCTGGCATACGCCACCGTGTGGTCGAAGCGTCGGCGGAGATCGAGGTCATTGAAATCGGTGTGCCAGCGGAACACATCACCACAATTGACCACGACTTCACGCTGCCAAATGGCAAGGGCGACCCCAGCCGCGAATGGGAGGGCCAAACCTTCGTGCATCACGTCAAGGCTAACGCGCGCTGGGCACCGTTTCGCCTGCCGGGTTTTGTCGCCCGCGACACCGGTGTGACGCATGGCACCAAAGGCGTCGCTGGCATCCACATCGCAACCTTCGACGGCGGTGACACCCGCGCAGCTGTGCACGACGCCGACATTCATTTCACCTTCGTGATGACTGGCGGGCTGACGTTGATCGCAGCAGGCCAGCCGTCAGTGCAACTCGAGGCCGGCGATGCGTTTGTGATCCCGCCTGGCCTCGCAGCGCAATACACCGATTGCAGCGACGACCTCGAGTTGTTGGAAGTGGCCCTGCGAGGTGACTTTGTCACCACCCTGTGTTGATCGTGCATCATCATCAAACCGCCTGACCAACTTTGATCAGCAACAGACGTTTGCTGTCGAATTCGGGCGCGTAACACCCTAAAGTTTTCATACCTGCCACCGCGAGGAACCGATGTAATGCCTCCCGCCCCCAGTTCAAACCTGAACACGTTTCGTCACCTGTGTTGCGGCCTGTTGGCGGTATTCGCGCTCGGTGCATGCAGCGTCGCACCCACGCGCCCCACGCTCAACGACGCCGCCCTTCCAGAACTCGTGCCCATTCGCGCATTCACCGCCAATGTCGACCACATCGACGGCTTCGAAGTGTCACCTGACGGCCGCAAGCTGCTCTGGAACGGCGTCAGTCGCTTGCGGCCAGCGCTCAAGTGGCGCGATCTCGAAACCGGCGAGACCGGCGTAAAACGTTTCAAATCGCGCTCGCCCAACGCGTTTTGGGCGGCTGACAGTCAACACATTCTCTACAGCTCAGACAACGGAGGCCGCGAGAACTACCGGGTTGTGGCCTGGGACACCGCCAGCAACACGCAGGCGGCGATCACGCCACCCGGTGACGTTGTCGCCTACGTCGTGCACGTGCCCCACGCGGCATCTGAAGACATTTATATCGCGCACAACGGCCGCGACCGGCAGTGGTTTGACCTCTACCGCTACAACCTCGCGACTCAAAAAGTCGTACTGCAAAGTGAGAACCTAGACGCCGTCGTCACACGCATGGTCGATGACAGTGGTCGTGAACGCTTGCGCGTGCGACTAGACGGTGACGACTTCATTGCCGAAATCAATGAACACGGCACATTCCGCGAACTGCTGCGTCATGATCACTTTAGCAATTGGTACCCCATCGATTTAAGCCAAGATGAAAGCAGTGTGTTGGCGCTGAGCAACCGTAACCGCGACAAGCTCGCTTTGGTGTCAACGCGACTCTCGGACGGACGCGAGTCTGTGCTGCTAGAACACCCGCGTGTGGACATTGGCAATGTCTCAATAAACTATGACACTAAGGAGCTCGTCTACTATCAAAACTACGACGGCTACCCACAAGACGTCGCGGTTGACCCTGCTATCAAGCAATTGCTCGCACCATTGCGAAGCGACTCGCCACACAGCATCAACATCACGAGCATCAGCCGTGACCGCAAGACTGGCACCGTCCAGCACTACGACCACACGGGTTCAACTCACTATTTGATCGAAGGCGGCGGCACATCACTCACTGAACTCGGGCAGTCACCGAGTCGCAAGCGCGCGGATGTCTGGACCAACACCGAACCCTTCAGCATTCCGGCGCGAGACGGACTGATGCTGCACGGTTACCTCACGCGCCCCAAGCTTTCGCCAGTTGCCGGCCCGGTACCCACCGTGGTGCACGTTCACGGCGGCCCGTGGGCGCGCGACTACTGGGGTTACGGCGACATGCGCCAGATGCTCGCAAACCGCGGCTACGCGGTTTTGCAGGTGAACTTCCGTGGGTCCACAGGCTACGGCCGTGCGCACCGCGACGCTGCCAAGGGTGAGTTTGCCGGCAAGATGCACACAGACTTAACTGATGCGTTGGATTGGGCGGTGGCCTCTGGTGTTGCGGACCCCGACAAAGTGGCCATCATGGGCGGCAGTTACGGCGGCTACGCCACGCTCGTTGGCTTGGCTTTCACACCGGAGCGCTTTGCGTGTGGCATCGACGTGGTTGGACCATCGGATCTCGCCTCACTGCTCGAGGACGCGCCCGCACACTGGCAACCGCACATGCCATTTTGGCACGCCTTTGTCGGTGACCCCGCCGTCCCAGCAGAGCGCACGGCGCTCGACAGCCGCTCACCACTGTACCGCGCAAGCCACGTGCAAAGCCCCGTTATGATCGTGCACGGCCGCAATGACCCACGGGTCAAAATCGATCAATCAGACCGCATGGTCAAGGCGCTGCGAGAGGCTGGAAAAGATGTGATTTACAAAACCGTGGAAGACGAGGGGCACGGCTTTTCACATTGGAAAAACCAGCTTGCCTACTTCCGAGACGTGGAAGACTTTCTCGCCGATTGCCTCGGTGGGCGAAGCAGTGGATTCGACTTCTTTGAGCTTGGGTCCTGGGCGTTTTAGAACCCTTAACTGCACTCGCTAGGCAGTGCGTCTTCTGGCACTGCCGAAGAAGCGAGACTGTGATTCTGGCAGCTCCAGGTCACCGCATAATCTGACGAGGTGTCGGGCGTCAGGAAAATGATTTTGTTTTCCAAACTGGCCCCGGCGCCTGGGCCAAACCACGCTTCAAGTGAACCGTTATTCGGTGCCCACTTGATGCGAATGATGTCTGCATCCGAGGACAAATCCTCGAAATAGACCTCATCTGCGGCTGGAAAAGATCCCTCGAGATCGAACTCGTTCATCAGGGCGTTTTTTTGCGATGTCAACATGGTCAAGCCATTTGTCACCACGCCCTTCTGGACGTAACCACGGTAACTGGGCACCGCAATCGATGCGAGCAACGCCGCCACCGCAAGCGTGATCATGAGTTCGATCAATGAAAAACCGCGACCTGAGCTGTGCATTCTGGAAGTTCTCCCGAGTCCATATCGGGTGACGGCACGCAGCGGCGAGACTTGAGCACCGAGCCCGCGCCGCACTGGCTCTGAACTGCCGAGGATTAACCCTCGGCAGTTGCCGCCAGCAGACTCGCGTTGCCACCTGCCGCTGTCGTGTCGATGCACACATGGCGCTCCACCAGCAATCGCGGGGTATCGTCTTGTGCTTGCAGCAACGGCACCAGTGCGCCATCACGCGCCGCCAATGCCGCGCGCAGTGCCCGCCGCGTGTCGCTGTCCGCGTGCGACATCACCGCGTCGAGCGGCGAGGCGGCTGTCAGTTGTTTAGGCGTCAACTCACCGTCCAAGCCATATTCTTGGTCCAGCCCCGGTGCCACACCAATTGCCGCGTTGCCCAATGCGCGTGCGGCAGTCACTTGCTCGCGCGTTGCTTGGGCACTTGGTCCCAGACAGAGCACCACACCGCGCGGATACGCCCGCAAACAATTGGATTCTCCGGTTGGACCTGGCAGATTCAGCGATGGCATCTGCTCTGCGTGCCGCCAGTTCTCGTCAGATACCGCTGCGTTGGCTTGCGCTGAGGCCAGTGCGCAAGCGAGTGCCTGATCATCTATCGCCGCACCACTCGAGTCGCTGGACGCACTCGCCAGCGGCTCGGCGTAAAAACGCGGCAGGTAGTTCGGACCACCCGCCTTGGGGCCAGTGCCAGATAACCCTTCACCACCGAAAGGCTGACTGCCGACGATGGCGCCAATCTGGTTACGGTTAATGTACACATTGCCCGCTCGAATACGCCCAACGACTTGCTGCACCCGATCATCTATACGCGTGTGCAGGCCAAAAGTCAGGCCGTAGCCAGAGGCGTTGACCGCGTCCACAACATCATCAATCTCATCGGAGGTGAAACGCGCAACATGCAACACTGGCCCGAAGATCTCTTCTTGCAAGTCCGCAATGCCACCGACCCCGATCACAGCAGGCCCAACAAAGTGACCCTCCGCCGGCACATCGAGCTGCTTGAGCAGTCGCCCAGTCTTGCGCGCGTTCTCAATGTGTTGGTTGATGCGATCACGCGACGCCGCATCGATCACCGGGCCGACATCAGTCGAGAGCGCCCACGGCGCGCCAAGTGCCAGCTCGTCCATCGCGCCGAACAGCATGTCCAACACTTTGTCTGCGATGTCTGCCTGCAGGTACAACACGCGAAGCGCAGAGCAGCGCTGCCCCGCCGATTGAAAGCTCGAGGCAATAATATCGCGCACCGCTTGCTCCGGCAGCGCGGTGCTGTCAACAATCATCGCGTTCAGTCCACCGGTCTCAGCAATCAACGGGGCCTCTGGTGCCAGGGTTTCGGCCATGCCGCGGTTGATGTGCTGCGCGGTTGCTGTAGACCCGGTAAAACACACACCCGACACCCGCGGGTCTGAGCACATTGCGGCCCCAACCACGCGGCCGGGGCCCGGCAAAAGCTGGAGCGCATCGACCGGCACACCTGCCTCGTACAACAAGCTCACGGCTTTGGCGGCGACAAGCGTCGTCGCCTCGGCGGGTTTGGCCAAGACGGCGTTGCCCGCAGCGAGCGCCGCTGACACTTGGCCCGTGAAGATTGCGAGTGGAAAATTCCACGGTGAGATGCAGCTGATTACGCCACGCGCTCGGCCACGCGCTTGGCTGTCTGTCTCAGTTTGCTCGCACGCACTGGCGTAGTAGCGCAGAAAATCCACAGCTTCGCGCAGCTCTCCAACGCAATCGAGCAAGGTTTTCCCAGCTTCACGTGCAAGCAACGCAAAGAGTTCCGCGTAGTCACGTTCATACAAGTCCGACGCGCGACGCAAGATGCGCGCGCGCTCGGCTGCGGGGCATTCACACCATTGTGCACCGGTTGCCGCCGCAAGCGCCGACTCCACATCACTGAGATCCGCTTGGGCCACACAGCCGACGACCTCAGTAGATGACGCCGGGTTTGTGATTGTGATGCACTCGCGGTCACGCAGGTCGCGCGCGGCAAGCATCGGGCCCGCATCCCATTGCTGTTCAATGTATTGGTCACGCCCAGTGTCAATCGACGCGAGGGTTGGCGTATCGGAGAGATCAAAGCCTTTGGCATTGACGCGTTCATCGCCATAGAGTTCGCGCGGCGCCGCAATGCTTGCATTGGCAACCGCACCGCCGAGCGCCAGAAACGCCGTTACTGGGTCAGCCGCCACCTCTTCCGGCGGAATATCCGTGTCCACGATTTGATTGACAAAAGAACTGTTGGCGCCGTTCTCGAGCAAGCGACGCACGAGGTAGGCAAGCAAATCTCGGTGCGCACCCACCGGTGCGTAGATGCGGCACGCAGTACCAGAGTCAGCTAGCACCGCTTGGTGCAGTGACTCACCCATTCCGTGCAGACGCTGAAATTCAAAGGCCGTTTTGTCTTCAGACATCTCGAGCACCGCGGCAACGGTGTGCGCGTTGTGGGTTGCAAACTGCGGGTAGAGTCTGTCAGTCATGCCGAGTAATTTGCGCGCACAACACAAGTACGACACATCCGTTGCCGCCTTTCGCGTGTACACCGGAAAGCCGTCCAGGCCCTCAGCTTGAGCCAGTTTGATCTCACTGTCCCAGTACGCGCCCTTAACCAAGCGCACCATGATCCGGCGGTCGAGCTTCGCAGAAAGCGCGTAGAGCCAATCGATCACATAGGCGGCCCGTTGCCCATAGGCTTGTACCACCACGCCAAAACCGTCCCACCCGGCGAGCGACGGGTCTGAAACCACCGCTTCAATCACGTCGAGAGAGAGTGACAGCCGGTCGGCTTCTTCGGCGTCGATATTCAGGCCCATGCCGGCAGATTTGGCGAGCAAGGCGAGCGAACGGGTGCGCGGCACCAGCTCTTCCATAACCCGCTGCCGCTGCGCGACTTCATATCGCGGGTGCAAGGCCGAGAGCTTGATCGAAATGCCAGGGTTGGCCCGAATGCTGTCAACGCGACACGCCTTGGCGAGTTCGCCGATGGCCTCAGAGTACGCGAGGTGGTAGCGGCGCGCGTCGGCCTCGGTGCGCGCCGCTTCGCCGAGCATGTCGTAGGAATAGCTGTACCCCGCCGCCTCCCGAGGTGCGGCGCGGGTCATCGCCTCTTCAATGGTCTGGCCGAGCACAAACTGCGAGCCGAGTTCGCGCATTGCGCGTCCCACAGCCACGCGTATGACCGGCTCACCCAATCGTTTGACCACCCCGTGCAGCGCGCCAATGAGTCCGGTCTCCTCTTCTTCACGCAACACTTTGCCGGTGAGTAACAAGCCCCAAGTCGAGGCATTAACCAACGATGAACTCGATTTGCCAAGGTGCTCGCCCCACGCCGACGGCGCAATTTTGTCCTCGATCAACGCGTCGATGGTCTCGGCGTCCGGCACTCGCAAAAGCGCCTCAGCCAAGCACATCAGCGCTACGCCTTCTGTAGTCGACAGGCCGTACTCGGCGAGGAACACCTCCATGAGCCCGGGGTCTTCTGCGGACCGAATGCGTGTCACCAGCGCCGTTGCACGGTCGCCAATTCGCGCCCGCAGAGCGGCGTCTAGCTCAGCGCTCGCGAGCAGCGCAGCAATCGCATCCGGCTCGGCGCGCACGTGGACGCTGTCAATGAGGTCGCGCAAGGAAGTCAGCTTGTCAGTGGTCATTATTTTTTCTCGCCAAAGTGCGTGCTTGCAGGCTTGCCACCAAACACGTCGAATGTGCCGACCCAGAGCAGGGTTGCCTCGCTGTCGGTGTGGTTCCAACTGCTGTGTACATGGTTAGAGGGGTGATGCACCGAGTCACCGCGCCGCAAGACGCGCTGATCACCCTCGATCTCAACCGTGATTTCACCGTCGAGCACCAACAGCATTTCTTCGCCCTCATGGCGAATCGGTGCAATGCGGTGGCCGGGTGGCTCGTGAATGATCAGGCTGTGCAAGGTGTTGCCAGCGAACTCAGACGAGAGGCGTTCAAATTGGCTCGCCCCTTCGCTGATGCCATAAACCGGCCGCTCGCCGGCGACGGTGAAGCGCTGCTCACCGCCGGGTTGCGCCAGCAGGTGTGCCAGCGGCAGCTCGAGCACCTGCGCCACAGACGCGAGTGACGCGAGCGACGGCTGGGTGATGCCGCGTTCGATCTGGCTGATAAAACCCACAGACAAGCCGGCGCGGTCGGCGACTGTTTGCAGGGTGAGCTTCAGCGCGCGACGTTGTGCGCGCAGACGCTGCCCCATGTCGGGGGAGGCGCCAGTGAGCGACGGTGGTTCAGCCTGCAAGGTACTTTTTTTAGTCATAGTGAAATTTTCGGCCAATTTCACTCATTGTTCAAGAAATTTTAGTGCGACTAAAAAATTATTGTGAAATGACAGCTGGATCGCTTGCTGAACAGCAGGCGCACCCGATGTCACGCAAGTCGGGACTAAATCTCGGTCTGCGCGCCTTCTAGCTGCAACACCATTGCCTTGATCACGGTCAGGTGCGGATTGAGCGCGAGCGCTCGCTTAAACCACACCAGCGCCTCGTCGGCACGGCCTTGCTGCATGTGGATGTAGCCTTGGCCCGATACCGCACCAAAATGGCGTGGTTCGCGTTTGAGGGTTTGGGCAATGTCCTCAGCTGACTCTACATAACGTCCGATCAGGAAGTTCAGCGTCGCGCGCTTGTTCCACCCTTCCGCGATGTCTGGGCGCGCATCGATCACCGCATCAAAAGACGCCATGGCCTCTTCATAACGTGCCGAGGCCATCTGGGCGGTGCCCGCGTTGAGCTGATTGGCGACGTCCGTGTCATCCACGTGCAGCCACGCCGCCCAAATTTGCTGCGTGATGCGTGCGGCGGTGCGGTTGTCTTGCGTGCTGTGCAAGGCCAGAAAGAGATTCGCCAGATCAGGATCGGTTTGATCGGCGCGCGATACGGGACTTACGAGAACCACGCAAAGGGCGAAAACAGCAGAGATCACGCGTGTCCAGTCCATCGATCAGCCTCTTTAAGCACTATTTCACTACGGCGGAGAGCGCAACTATCACCGCGACACGGAAGAAGTGCCGGGGACAGACGGCACGGGCACATCACACCAACCTATAAGAGCCCGCCAGTCAACCATTCGTTCACAAAGCACCACGGACGAGCCGTCTATTCGCGCCCGATTCGCCACATGTCAGCATGGCAACAACCAACCGTCCGCGGCGCTGCTAACCTGCGCGAGATTTGCAAGACAGCACCTTACACAACTGGGTTGTTGCGACGGATTAGGCAATCAAACGGTCCACAGAGTCGGCCTTGGGCCGCCGTCCCTGAGCGCGTCCTTAAGCACCCGGAAATGAGGCCGCTGACGGCAAGCACCACAAAATCACCAAATGTGATGGCCAACAGACGCAGTTAGTTGAAAGAGTACAACGCGTCGTCTCAAGTTGTTGAATTGAGGCCGCTATATTGTCCATCAAACCACGGCTTTTGAACCGGACCCAAGACTGACATGGAAAATTCCGCTAGGGATATACGCGTTCAAACGGAAGCCAAAGTCTTGGTTGTTGATCTGGACGGCACACTGATCCGCTCAGACATGTTGTTCGAGACCTTCTGGGACGCAGTGGCCAGAGACTGGACACAATCGATCCGCGCCGTCTCGGCCCTTTCAAAGGGCATTCCACAATTAAAACGCGAGCTCTACCGGTGTTCTCAGGTCGACGTCACCACGCTGCCGTACAACCCAGCAGTGCTCGAATACATCAAAGCGTGGCGTGAAGAAAACCGTGGGCCCACCGCCCTGGTGACCGCCAGCGATACACACCTTGCCACCGCCATCGCAGACCACCTTGGCCTTTTCGATGAAGCGCACGGCTCAAACGGTGACGTGAATCTGAAAGGCGAAGAAAAGTCCAAGTTCCTAACCGAAAGGTACGGAGCGGACGGCTACGCCTACATGGGTGACAGCTCAGCAGACTTGCCGGTGTGGGAGTCGGCGAGCCTCGCTGTTACGGTGGGCGCCTCCTCCAGTACACGCGAACAGGCTGAAGCATTGAACGTTGAGGTGGAGCACCTCAGCCGTGACACATCCAATTCGCTCAAACCGTATCTCAAAGGCTTGCGTCCACACCAGTGGTTGAAGAATTTGTTGATCTTCATCCCCTTCATTGCCGCGCACGACACGGCATTCAGCGGATTGCAAAGTTCTCTGCTCGCATTCGCGGCATTTTGTGTCATCGCCTCGAGCGTCTACCTCTTCAACGACTTACTCGACCTCTCGGCCGACAGGCGCCACCTCCGAAAACGGTTTCGGCCCCTGGCGAGCGGAGACTTGCCGATAGCCCACGGCACGGCGCTCGCCTTTGCGCTCTTGTTTACAGGCCTTGTGATGTCCGCGCTGTTGAGCGCACAATTTTTAGCCGTGATCGCGCTGTATTTCGTGATCACAACCACCTACTCGGTCTTTTTGAAACGCCAGGTGGTCATCGACATCATTGCGCTGTCAGCGCTCTACACCATCCGGGTCATCGCCGGCGGTGTCGCCACAGGCACTGAGATCTCTATTTGGCTGCTGGCTTTTTCCGGGTTTTTCTTTTTGTCTCTCGCCGCGGTCAAACGCCAGGCCGAGATTTCAGACAACCTGAGCCGCGGTAAGAAGTTGATCGCTGGTCGTGGGTACAACACCGAAGATTTGCCAATGATCTCGCAGCTGTCGATCGCATCGGGCTACGTGTCTGTGTTGGTGATGGTGCTCTACGTTCAGTCACCCGACGTCGCCGCCCTCTACCAACAGCCGCTGGCGCTGCTCGGCACCTGTGTTGTGCTGCTGTATTGGATTACTCGCGTCTCGATGATCACACACCGAGGTGACATGCACGACGACCCAATTGTCTTTGCCGCAAAAGACCCGGTCAGTTACGGCTGCTTGGTAGTGATTGCTGCTTTCGCACTGTTTGCGACCACGGGCTAGCATGAAATCACTCGCCTTGAAGTACGCACTGTTTGCAGTCGCTGCAACCGTGGCAAATCTCGCCGCGCAGCGTTCCGTGCTTGCAATTAATAACGGAACCACATATTTCCTGATCGCGCTCGCCATCGGAACTGGGGTTGGCTTGGTCGTCAAATACGTGCTCGACAGCCTTTGGATCTTCAACCAGTTTGACAAAGACATTAACAAGAACGCGCGCCGCTTCGTGCTCTACACCACCACAGGCGTACTGACGACTGCGATATTCTGGGCATCAGAGGCCTTTTTCTGGTTCACCACCGGCAACCAGACCATGCGCGAAATCGGCGCCATTGGTGGCCTGGCCATCGGATACATCATCAAATTCTGGCTAGACCGACGCTACGTTTTTACATCTTTGTCACCCCAGCCTGATTTGGCCACGCCGGAGTCACCGTGAGACTCAGCGGTTGGGGGCGTTTTCCGGTTGTCGACACCGACGTTAGCCGTCCCAGAGACACGCTTGGGATGACTGAAGCGCTCAGCCGGGAGGGCACAATCGCGCACGGCATGGGGCGTGGCTACGGTGATTGCGCGCTCGGCACTGAACACACCCTGATCACTCAGCACCTCAACCACGTCATCAGTTTCGATGACACGACCGGCGTGTTGGTGGCAGAGGCCGGCATGACACTCGCGGACGTGATCAAGTGCTTTTTGCCGCGCGGCTGGTTTCCAGCGGTCACACCCGGCACAAAATACGTGACGCTCGGCGGCATGATCGCAGCTGACGTGCACGGCAAGAACCACCACCGCGACGGCAGCATGGCGGCCTGCGTATTGTGGATAGACGTGCTCACACCAGACGGACACGTGCACCGCTGCTCACCAGAGCATGAGCAAGAACTGTTCAACTTCACGCTGGGCGGCATGGGCTTAACCGGCGTGATTCTGCGCGCGTCAATCCGACTGCAACGCGTCGAGAGCGGTTGGATTGATCAAACAACGGTGCCGGCTGCCAATTTTCGAGACGCCATGGCCGTCTTCGAGCGCTCGGCCGATCACACCTATTCCGTGGCGTGGATTGACTGCCTGAGCCGTGGCGCGTCACTTGGCCGCTCCTTGGTGATGCTCGGTGAACACGCGCCGGTATCAGCCCTCGGCCCAGCAGAACACGCTGACCGCTACGCGATGACGGTTCGCAAGAAAAAAAGCGTGCCCGTCGACTTCCCGCGCTTTGCGCTAAATAAGTGGTCAGTGACGGCCTTTAACACCCTCTACTACCACCTGGGCTCACGCCAACCCGCGCAGAGATTGGTGCCGTGGGACAGCTACTTCTACCCGCTGGACGCGATCCTCGGCTGGAACAAAATCTACGGTCGCAAAGGCTTCGTGCAATTTCAATGCGTGCTGCCCTTGGCTGAATCCGAACGCGGCATCAACGCGCTGCTTGACGCCATTTCCAACGCCGGTGCTGGGTCTTTCCTCGCGGTGTTAAAGCGCATGGGCCAGGGCCGTAATGACGGCATTGCCTTTCCAATGGAAGGCTACACCCTGGCCCTCGACTTCCCGGCAACCCCATCAAACCTCAAACTGGTTGCGCGGCTGAACCAGCTTACTGCCGACCACGGTGGTCGCATTTACCTTGCAAAAGACGCCGTGATGCAGGCCAGTCAATTCCACAACATGGACGCGCGGAGCGAGCGATTGCGCGCATTTCGCGCGCAACGCGACTTGCACAACCGCGTCGCGTCAATTCAATCTCGGAGACTCGAACTGTGAGCAAAAACAGCGTACTGATCCTCGGTGGTGCGTCTGATATCGGCATGGCCACTGCGCACCGGTTTGCCGAGTCAGGCCACCCAATCCAACTTGCAGCGCGCAACGTCAGCCGCCTAGAGGCTGCCAAGACGGATCTCAGCGTTCGGCACAATGTGGCCGTTGAGTTGCTCGAACTGGACGTACTCGACGACGCGCAGTGTGACGGCTTTGTGGCCTCGCTTGAGACGCTGCCAGAGACAGTCGTTTGCGTGATCGGCTTTATGGGCGATCAAAGCGAGAGCGAAACCAACGCGCCGGCCGCTCGCACGGTCATGCGCAGTAATTATGAAGGCCCAGCCTGCCTGATGGCGCACTTTGCCAACGCTTTTGTCGCGCGTGGCAACGGCAGCTTGGTTGGCGTGAGCTCGGTTGCCGGCGAGCGCGGTCGTGCATCCAACTACGTCTACGGCTCAGCCAAAGCAGGCTTCACGGCGTTTCTGTCTGGACTGCGCAACCGCGTGACCAAGCAAAACGTACACGTCGTGACAGTGTTACCGGGCTTCGTCAACACCCGCATGACCGAGGGCATGGATCTGCCAGCGAAACTGCTCGCTCAGCCGTCAGATGTTGGCAATGCCATTTTCAATGCCGTGGAAAAACAAAAAAACGTGGTGTACACCCTGCCAATTTGGCGCCTGGTGATGTTCGTGATTACGCACATCCCGGAGTTCATCTTCAAAAAGACTTCTCTGTGAACACAAGCTCAAATCCCACGGTCGGGCAGCCCTCCCGCCCCTTGGCTCGAACCATCAGCGACGACCTGTGGTTGCTCGCGTGGTTTGCGTGTCTGGCAGCGGGGATCATCGTCAACTCTGTCATCAACCACGACGGATTCATCTCGCGCGACGGCTCAAACTACCTGCGCATGGCGCAACAGTTGCTCGATGGCGGCAGCTACGTCACAGCACCCTTTGACGTGACCGGCCAGGGCGGCAACACACCTGTGATGTTTGCGATTTGGCCAGTTGGCTATCCAACGCTTATAGCGGCCGTCGCCAAAGTCACAGGCCTGAGCGTTTTCTGGGCATCCAAAACCCTGCACATCCTGCTGGTTGGCGGCATGTTGCTGGCCCTTCGCACGCAATTCAAAACCGTGCACCACTTTGTGCTGCCACTGTTTTTTGTCGCCAATTTCTACACCTTCAGCGAGACCGCAACCGAAGCCCCGTTTATGGTCAGCCTGGTGGCACTGGTGCTGTCATTAAACCGTGTGGTCCAGGAAGAACGGCCACGCGTGACAAGCTACCTCGCCGTGGTGTTGAGCGTCATGGCGCTATTTCTGTTGCGCTACATCGGCGCTTTCAGTGTCGGCATGGTGGGCTTGGTGGCGCTGTACTGTGGCCTGGCGCAGCGTCAGTACGGCCGTTTTTTTGGCTTGGGCGTTGTCGCGACACTCTGCACAGCGTTGATCGGCGCCTACCTCTACAACAACTACCAGATGACGGGTTACCCAACCGGCATGCCGCGCATCAGCGCACCGGAAACAGCCACAGAACTCGTGCTCACCTACCTGCATGCTATTGCCGCGGAACTGGTGCCCTGGCGCCCCTACGCCTCAAACGGCACCACGGCCATAGCGTTGGTGATGCTCATTGCGGGTGGCATTTTCTGCTGGCGATACCGCACAGTGTTGGTGCCACAAGGCGACGCCAACAACCGCTTGTTTGCGCTTTTTATCACCACCGCCGTGGTGTACATGACCGCAATCATGGGGTCACGATTTTTCAATCAATTTGACGCAATCAGCTTTCGCTTCTTGGCGCCAGGATCACTGTTGCTGTTCTACGCCGCCATCATGGTGTACCAGCGGTTGCCAGCAAGCGGTCCCAAAAAAGTGATTGCAGCCGTCACCCTGACTTTTGTTGTGTTGTCTGCCGCGTTCGTGCTGGTGTACGAAGGCATCCGAGACGCCAAGCTCGGCACCTACCAAGAAACGGTTGACCGAGTGGAAAGCCGGTTTGCCGATCTGCAAGACGGTGACATCGTGCTCTTCGCTCCGATTCACTTTAACTACCTCTTCCCAACACTGCACAATCGCCGGCCCTTTCGCGAGCCCTACAGTGCAGAGCGGGAGCCGTGGTCAGACTTTCTCACCCGCATTCAAACACCGGCGACGGGTGCCGCAGTCTACCTGGATGTACCGACGAACTCATTGACTGATCAACGATTTCACCCGTCAGCCGATACCTTCGTTCAACAATACGAGCCCGGCAGTCTAGTCAAGCTGACACCCGCCGAGTGAGCCGCATTAAACAAGACGAGGAGTACTTGTGAAAACACGTGAAACCCTGACTGGCATGAGCCTGTTTGCCATGTATGCGCTGGCGTCATCTGTGGGCGCAAGCGACGATGACCTGCGTCTGGATGATATGGACCTCTGCCACGGCCTGCGCGCCGACATGGAAGAAGTCTCCGTCAAACGCCTGCCAAAGCCCGCGCCTGGCGAGACCGTCACCGACTCAACATTTGGCACGCAGATCACCCGCATCAGCGCCATGGGCTTTGGTGAAGTCGCCAAGCCCGTGTACAGCACTATGCAAGCCTGGAATGCTGACGAATCCCATCTGATCCTGTACCACAGTGGTGGCAGCGATTCAGGGCACCACCTGTATGATGGCGAGAATTACAAGCACAAGCGCAGACTCAATATCAATCCAGTGGATCTAGAACAATTCTTCTGGCACCACCGAGACCCGGATATTTTGTATTACATGTCTGGCCACGGGGAATACCTTGGCAAACTCATGGAATACAACGTACGCACCGACACCAATACCCCACTGGCGTCTTTTGACCCATTGTGTGGTGAAAAATCGGTCCCTGAATCCGGTAACGGTGTGATGATGTCACCCATCTCAGACGACCTTCTCGGTTTTCGATGCGACCTCAAAGGCGACCAAAAACTCGGATTCAGCTACAGACTCAGCACAGGAAAAGTCAGCACGCTGGTGATCGGTGAAGGCACGCCATACGATCCGTGGACAGCACCGCAGCCATCGACAAGTGGCCGCTACTTTTTCGCAACAGAGCATGTGCTTACCGAAGACCTCAAGTCTGTTCACTATGAGATCGATACCGGACAGTGGCACAGCCACGCCAGTCTCGGCCAGCTGGGCAACGGTGACGATGCGTTGTTCATCGCCTCGTATCACGAGTCACCACGGGGCTGCAGCGGCAGCCCGGACAAAGGTATCGGCTCACTGGTTGTGCACAACTTCGACAAGAAAAGTTGTGAAGTGATCATCGGTGAGTCCATGGGTTACAACTACCCACTCAGTGGCACTCACGTCTCAGCTGTGTCCTACCGTCGCCCTGGTTGGGCACTGGTCTCAACTATTGGTTACAGGGAATTTGAGTACCACAGCAACGACAAGCCAGCACCGTTGTTGTTTTCAGAAATCAATCTTGTGAACACCGACCCGGACGACCGAGTGGTCTGTCGCGTTGCGCACCACCGCTCCTACGGCAAAGATTCTGAGACCGACCAGTACCATCCGTATTTTGGCGAGCCACACGCCACGATCAGTCCGTCCGGCACACGGTTGCTGTTTGGCTCGGACTGGTACGACTCGGGTTCAGTTGACGCCTACGTGATCGAGTTGCCAGCCCACAACCGCTGATCCCAGTTCAGCACGGCAACAACGCTGTTCGCACAAAGCGCCTCGCACACGGTGGGGCGCACTTGGCCGGGCCCGCCTTACAAGCTGCACCTTGCCAGCCGCACCTAGCCAGCGGCAACATCCCACAAGGTTGTCGCCAGCTCGCCGATAACATTGCCAGATACCCCGAACCGACCTGGCTATGAACCACCGCGCTACAGCTGCCATCACGCAGCTTGAGGTTGTACCGAGCACCGTGCTCCTAGACGTCATCGATCAACTCGAAACCGTTTTGATTGGCAAACGCGAGCAACTGACCATGGCGCTTGCGTGTTTGCTCGCGCGTGGCCACCTGCTGATTGAAGATGTGCCGGGCGTCGGCAAAACCACCCTCGCCCACGCCTTGAGCGCGACCCTCGGCGTGGACTGGAAGCGCGTGCAATTCACCAGCGATCTGCTGCCCGCTGACGTGGTTGGGGTTTCAATCCTCGACAACCACGACAACCGCTTCCACTTCCAGCGCGGGCCAGTTTTTACATCCATCCTGCTCGCCGATGAGATCAACCGCGCACCGCCGCGTGCGCAGAGCGCACTGCTCGAGGCGATGGAAGAACGGCAAGTGACCGTTGACGGCACAACCCACGCGCTCGACGACGGCTTCTTTGTGATCGCAACTCAGAACCCAGCCGACCAACAAGGTGCCTACCCGCTGCCACAATCGCAACTGGACCGCTTCTTGGTCGGCATTGAGCTTGGGTACCCGGACGCCGCTAGTGAGCGCGCATTACTCGCCCAGGGTGACCAACGCCAGCACGCCAAAACGCTGCAGCCCCTTCTCAACGACGCGAGCTTAAAGAGTTTGCGGGAACGTTGCGAGGCGGTTCACCTGAGCGACCCCGTGCTCGATTACATCCAAGCATTGCTAAGCGCCACCCGCACCGACGGCACGGGCTTGAGCCCGCGCGCTGGCTTGAACCTTGTTCGCCTGGGCCGGGCTTGCGCTGTGATTGAGCAGCGCGACCACGTGCTGCCAGACGATGTCAGGCGCGTATTCCCCGTACTCGCGGGACACCGCCTGACCGGTCAAGTCAAAAGCGGCCACAGCGCAGCCCAAGCGGTGCTGGCACAAGTTGCCATGCCATGACACCCGGCGCGACCGCTGGGTCTGGAGTGCGCCAAGGCTGGTTCAGTCCGCGCGTGCAACAACGGCTGTTTCGCACGCGCGCCGAAGACGCGCTGCCCTACACCGCCACGCACCACCGCGTGTACATCGTGCCGAGCAAGCGCGGCTTTGCGCTGATGTGCGCGCTGCTGTTGATGCTGATCGCCTCGATAAACTACGCCCTGTCCCTCGGCTACGCGCTGAGCTTCCTGCTGACTGGTCTCTTTGCGGCGTCCCTGCTCCACACCTACAAAAACCTCGTCGGCATTGAGGTGCGCGACATCGGTGTTGAGCACGGATTCGTTGGGGACACCGTTGTGTTTCGGTTCGCGCTCCACAACCACACAGCCACCACCCGTCACGGCATCCGCATCAACACCGCCCTCGGCAGCACCGACATAGTCGCGGTCCCGCCAGGTGAGACCGCTACCGCGCAACTGACGCTGCCAGCCCATGCGCGCGGCCGACTGGCGCTTGGCCGCTTGACGCTGCACAGCAATTGGCCACTTGGTCTTTGGTCAGTGTGGAGTTACCTGCACACGCCGCGCGAAGCGCTGGTCTACCCCAAACCCGAAACCGACCCACCGCCACTGCCAACGAGCGGCGAAAGCGATGACGGCGACACCCGGCGCGCAGCACAGGACGGTGAGGTCTCAGGCTTTCGTGCCTACCGGCCGGGCGACTCGCTCGGCGCCATCGCCTGGAAGCAAGCCGCCAAAGGCACGGGGCTTCATGTGCGCACCTTTGAGAGCACAACACACCCGACATCAGTGGCACTCTCCACCCAGGCAACCGCTTTGCTCGGTCTCGAGGATCAACTTGAGCGCCTCTGCGCTTGGGTCATCGCAGCCCACGCGAGCGGCGCAGACTACAGCCTGAGTCTGCCGGGGAAGTCAGTGGAACTGGACGGTGGAGACGCGCAACGGTTGCGTGCCCTTGAAGCCCTGGCGCTGTGCAGGCCATCCAAATGAACGTGATGTCGCGCACCTGGCACCGCTTTCTCCCACGCCAAAAACACAAGCCCGCAACCGAGACCCTCGACGGCCGCACGCTGACCGCGCTTGCAACCGTGATCTTTCTGGTGCAATTCCCACATGTGTTTCACTTGCCGATCTGGGTCAGCCTAACCGGCGCAACCTTGGTCGCACTCAAACTCTGGCGACACAACAGACCGGATGACGCCCTGCTGCGCCGATTAACATCCCCTGTGGCGGCAACCTTTATCGCCGCGGCCACGGCGGTATTGATCCGCATGGACTACGGCTATTCACTGGGGCGAGATCCCTGCGTGGCGTTTTTGTTTGTGCTGATCGCAGCAAAATACGCCGAACTCAAGCGCGCAAATGACGCGACCGCGTTGTTGTGTCTTTCAGCCTTTTTGTTGCTCACACAATATTTCTACGCCCAGAGCATTCTCGCGGCCGTCTTGACCTTGCCCGCCGTTTTCGCGTTTGGGGTTGCCTTGGCCGTCTTGCGCGACGCCGACAACCCGGCCACCAACACAGACCACATCAAACTGGTCGGCAAGCTCTTGCTACAGGGCCTGCCGTTAGCGGCCATCTTGTTTCTGGGTTTTCCTCGCTTGCCAGGCCCACTTTGGTCATTGCCAGACGACGCCGTGGCGCGCACCGGCTTATCCGACTCGATGGCACCGGGGAGTATTGGATCGCTCTCGCAATCGAATGAAGTCGCGTTTCGTGTCGAGTTCGATGGCGTACCGCCAACCCCTGAACAGCTCTATTGGCGCGGACCCGTGCTGAGCCAGTTTGACGGCAGAGAGTGGACCGAACACGACACGCGGGTCGAAGCCCACCCACAGGCACCCAGTGACAACACAAGGGTGCACGACTACACCGTGATGCTGCAGCCGCACCGCCAGCGCTGGCTCTTCGCGCTGGACACCGCCGCCTCACTGCCCTACCCAGACAACCCCGACACCACAGCCGGCATCACACCGCGAGTGCTTGGGCAACTGATGTCGGACGGCCAAATGATTGCCGAGCGGCCAGTGACCCAGGTCTTGCGTTACCGCCAGTCATCCGTGCTCAGCGACACACTCGCGACTAACGTACCGCCCGCGCCGCACACACTCTATTTACCCGGCAAGAACCCGCGCACCATCGCCTTCGCGCGGTCTTTGCGCGAGAAAACAACCGGCCCCTGGGACTACGCCCAACGCGTCTTGAACATCTTTAGCGAGAACGAATTCCACTACACATTGCAACCGCAGTTGCTCGGCGACGCGCCGGTGGATGAATTTTTGTTTCAAAGCCAGGCGGGCTTTTGCGAACACTACTCCGCGGCCTTTGTGGTGCTGATGCGCGCAGCCGGCATCCCAGCGCGCGTGGTCACAGGCTACCTCGGTGGTGAGATGAACGGCGACTACATGATCGTGCGCCAATCCCACGCCCACGCCTGGGCAGAAGCCCACATCGACGGCGCCTGGCGGCGCTTTGACCCCACCGCACACGTCTCGCCACTGCGCGTGGAACAAGGCCTCTCAGCAGCATTGCCAGACGAAGTCACCGCCACAGGACTGACCGGCACACTGGACGCAAACTGGCTGCGCGAAGCCCAACTCCGCTGGGACGCCATGAACCACCGCTGGCAAACGCTCGTGGTGAATTTCAACGACGCGTCCCAAGAAAAGCTCTGGGAAAAACTCGGCGTCGGCACACCCAGCTTGATGCAAATCGTCGTGGGCTTTATCGCACTCAGCGCCGTGTGGTGTGCTCTCATCATCGGCCTGCCATCCTGGCAACACAAACACCTACCCCCCACCGAACGACACTGGCTGCAACTGTGCCGCGTGCTCGCCCGCCGAGGCATCACACGCAATACAAATGAATCGATGAGTGAATTCCTCAACCGCGCGGCACTGGCCTGGCCCAACCAGCAAGCCAGACTCACTCAACTGAACACAGATTTCAGCGCACTGCGCTTTCAGCGCCAGTACTCCGCTGAATCAGATGAGCGACTCACTCGAGTGCGGCGTGAGCTGTTACAGCTAGCTGCGCGGGCTTGGCCGATTGGGCGAAGAGGACCACACAGCACGCAAGGACTCAACAAGGCTCAAACCGCACGTTGAACACTGCTAGAACGCCTGTGCCACGCCATGCATTTAGCAAAGTTGAAGTATTCCTACCCTAGTCAACGCGCACTTCAGAAGCGAGAAGCGCGTTGGAACATTGCCCGCAGAATCGCGGGCGTTGAACACACATTCAGTTACGCGGCGTGCGCGCGATTCAAAGCTAAGCCGTTGGAGCGAGCAATTTGCGCACGCGACCAACTACGCAGAAATATACCCGCCTTCTAGCGCGCATTGACGCTTCTTAGCTGCCCATTCAGCTCGACTGCACGTTGGCCATTTCTGCGCAACCGTGAGTTCATTCAACTCTCTGTTGGCGGATTCGAAATCGGGTAAACCGACCTCAGCACGCCGTTTATTAATATTGGCTGGATCACTGAAGTCTCGAGTGTATTCAACACGTCCGGTGTCCACATTGAAGTCATTGATACAGCCATATATCGTTGGCTGATACGACAAGCAAAGCCACCTATCAATGGTGGTCGCATAAGCCAATCCGAAGCACTCACCTTGTGGCAATGCATCTTCCATCAACTTCGCGCTCTCATACTGAAAGGTGCCGTTGCCGTGATCACTTAAGGAAAGCCAATAGAGCGCCTCAAGTCCATCACGCCCGATGAGCTGCGGACCAGGCCAACCGTAGCGCTCATAAATTCGCACAGCCAGCGCTTGAGATTCTGCATTGAAATCACGGAGCTTAGCTATCGAGCCAGGCCCTCCCTTTTTCGCGCGTCGAACGAGGGCTATGCGCATTGCATCGCGCCGAAGTAGCTCATCCCGAAGCGCAGGATCATAATCACTTGATTTTTGAGAGTCTTTCCGGACAAACAGCTTTAGCCGACGCCAACTGGCAAAGCCATATTGCCGCGCTATGACGCGTTGAGCGTCAATAACCGAAAACTTTCGGGCAAACAGCTCTTCGTGACCCAGGCCATGAAAAGACGTGTCAAAGTGACCAATAACGTCAGCGACGGACGTGTTTCTCGCACGGTGCAAGCCACGCAGAGTGCGGGCTTCGCGACGAAGGAAGTCAAGACTGGGGCGTGCAGGCAGGTATTTCATCCGAGCTCTCCAAAAATAGATTGCGCTCAGCTCGCGAGAGCACAGAAAGCCGAATGAAAATTGTACGAGACAAAACAACAGGCGGGGTTATCCCCTTTCCGCGAGCCGGATGCGCCCTGTAGCACTGCCGAAACTATAAGAAATTAACTTGTGTTGTGCAAGTGTCAGCACACTTCATTATCCACGCATCGTGAAATTAAGGCATCCCTGTTTAACTACTGAATACTTCATATGATCGCCACTCCAAAAAAGCATGCATATAATGCTTCGACAACTGTAGCCAACGTCAGTTACGGGGTAAGCATAACTGCCAACACAGCGAACCAATTGACTGGATCGGCAACAGAGATCAACCACCCTAGAACCACCAAAAGACAGGCTCCACCTACTTGTATGCGCTTTACGTGATCTTGTGCCAAATCACAAATAGTACGGCAAGAGCTGGCAACCCGGCAAAAACCATAGCCAAAGTCCACAATAAAAATCTGGCTGAAATTTCAACCCAAGGCGAGCCAAATATGTACCCAATACCAGTTGCAACTCCCAAGATTGCAACAACACCGAACACTCCCAG
>CALAMQ010000005.1 GCA_937925815.1 uncultured Granulosicoccaceae bacterium
GCAGGATGGATTCACAACCGCTAGGGCGGTTGTTCACCCTGCGGGCAACCCTCTGGGTTGTCCTAAACGGCTCTGCCGTTTGGTCGAACGAAGGTTCTCATCCTGTTCGGGTGCCGCAACCAAAAAAGGCCGTCAGGTGGGTCGCCGCGTTGAGATCGAGTACCCGGCAGGATTGACTCGTGACGGCCTAAGGGCCGTCACTCGCCCTTCGGGCAACCCTGCGGGTTGTCCTAAACGGCGTTGCCGTTTAGTCGAACGAAGGTTCTCATTCTGTTCGGGTGCCGCAACCAAAAAAGGCTGTCAGGTGGATGGCGTTGTAGTGGAGTGGGCGGCAAGAGCTACTCGTGACAGCCTAAGGGCTGTCTCTCGCCCGGCAGGATGGATTCACAACCGCTAGGGCGGTTGTTCACCCTGCGGGCAACCCTCTGGGTTGTCCTAAACGGCTTTGCCGTTTAGTCGAACTAAGGTTCTCATCCTGTTCGGGTGTCGCAACCAAAAAAGGCTGTCAGGTGGATGGCGTTGTAGTGGAGTGGGCGGCAAGAGCTACTCGTGACAGCCTAAGGGCTGCCTCTCGCCCGGCAGGATGGATTCACAACCGCTAGGGCGGTTGTTCACCCTGCGGGCAACCCTCTGGGTTGTCCTAAACGGCTCTGCCGTTTGGTCGAACGAAGGTTCTAATCCTGTTCGGGTGCCGCAACCAAAAAAGGCCTCCCGCAGGGAGACCTTGTTTGGTTGGCGCACCCGGCAGGATTCGAACCTGCGACCCCTGCCTTCGGAGGGCAGTACTCTATCCAGCTGAGCTACGGGTGCTTTCAGGTGCGGCGTGTAGCCTTGCCTGAGCAGATCAGTCTAGCGGGTCGGGGTGCTGTCGTCCACGCGCTTTGTGCTGCTGGGTTTGTCGCACTGATGCACGGTTGCTACACTTCTTGCTTTGACAATGCCCGGGGCAGGCCCCATGGACGGCGTGTCGCATCCCCTTATTTACTCTGTGAGGAAATCCGCGTGAGTACGCATGATACTGAAGGTCAGTCAGACGTCGAATTTTTCAAAATGTTTGGCGTTGTGCTCGGTGCTTTGACACTGTTCACTGCCATCATCATGGTGGCCGCGAATGTGCTCGATGCGGACAAAGTGCCTGGTTCAATGGAACTTGAGCGCCTCGAAGCGCGGCTCGCGCCGGTCGGCCAAGTGCGTTTGAGCGCCGATGACCCAGCGCCTATGGCGGCTGCTCCTGCCGCGGCGTCTGCGGACGAAGCCAAAGCGCCTGAAGATCTTGTGGCGATGGCCTGCGCCGCCTGCCACACCGCGGGCGTTGCGGGAGCACCCAAGACTGGCGATACAGCCGCTTGGCAGGCGCGCCTGGGTGAGCGCGGCTTGGAAGGCTTGGTGGCCAGCGTGATCAACGGCCGTGGCGGTATGCCGGCGCGTGGTGGATCGGCGCTGTCTGATGAGGAAATCGCGGCGGCGGTTCAGTGGTTTGTCGACAACTGACAGCGGCACGACTCACACGCTCAAAAGCCCGCTCAATGCGGGCTTTTTTGTGCGCGGCCTCTCAGCGTGTCGTCAGTCGCGCCGCAGCGCTGGGTCGACGGCGATGGGTGTCGGGTAGCGCGCCACAATCCAGTAACTCGAGATCAAGAAGCTCAGCACGGTTGCCGCTTGCACCAAGCTCGCCGCGCGGTCACTGAGAAAACCTGTTGCGGTGCCAACTAGTGCAATCAGCAAGGTGAATTCGCTGATCTGTCCCATGCGAACGCCAATCTCACGGGCCAGAGCCGCGTTTTCGTGCTCGCGTTTGAGTAGCACGCTGAACAACCACGGTTTGAGCACCAGCATGCCGCCTGCGAGCACCAGGGCTGCGAACCAGATGTCAGCGAACACTGCGGTATTGAAACCGGCACCGAGCGCGAAGAAAAACATGATCAGGAAGAAGTCGCGCAGCGGTTTGAGGCTCTCGGCGATGTAACGCGCGATTGGGTTGGTTGCGAGCGTGACACCGGCGACAAAGGCGCCAATCTCATGCGACAGGCCGATGGCGGTGGCGAGTTCGGCGATGCCAAGACACCAGCCGATGGCGAGCAGGAAAATATACTCCTGAATTTGGTCAAATTTTGCGATCAAGCGGTGCAGCACGTAGCGCGAGAGCAGCCACGCGGAACCCGCCAGTGCGGGCAACAAGACGGCGAGTTTGGCGACTGCGAAGCCTGGGTCACCGGGCTGGCTCAGGCCTTGGAGCAGCAGCAAAATCGCAATGGCGATCAAATCCTGCAACAACAAGATGCTGACGATGATCTCGCCCATGCGCTGGTGGTGCAGCGCGCTGGTGGGCATGAGCTTCAGGCCAATGATTGTGCTTGAGAACATGCACGCCGCCGCGATCAACACGCTGTCGACCAACCCAAACCCAAAGGCGGTGCCAACGGCAAAACCGAAGGCGGCAAATCCGAGGCAGGAGAGCACAGTTACCACCACGGCCTCGCGGAACAGCTTGCCAAGGTCTGCCGGCTCGAGGTTCAAACCGAGCAGAAACAACAAGAAGATGATGCCAACGTTGGCAATGTCGGCGACTAGGCTCGGGTCTGGCACGAGGTTGACGCCAGCAGGGCCGAGCATTAATCCCAGCGCGATGTAGGCGATGATCAGGGCTTGACGGGCGTAGAGCGCGGCGGTCGCAAACAGGGCTGCGCCCGCGAAAATCAGGAAAAACAGGAAGAGGATGGAGTCGTGCATGTCCTTTGCGCTCTGTGCTGCAAATTGGAGCACGCGCGCAGCAACCCAGCAAAACCGCTGTCGTCGCATGGTCTGGCAAGTGTAGGGCTCAGCCGGCGTGCTTATTCAGAGTGTAGGTCCCCGGGCTCGTTGCGGCAGCCGTAAGCCAGTCAGTTCGACGGGAATTGGCGTGGTAAACTGCGCGATCTTGGGCAAGTCCCTCGGTTTCCCCTTTTTTCAGATTGCGCCGCCATGGACCAGTACATCGAATTTGTCACCAACCACCCCTACATGTTCATGGCGCTGGCCGCGACCATCGGCATGATTGTTTACGTTGAATATGAGCGGATGACCAGTGGTGCCAGCGCGCTCAGCCCGATAGCGCTAACACGGCTGCAGAACGACGGTGCGTTGGTTATCGACGTGCGCGACGAGGCGAGCTTTAAAGACGGCCATTTAATCGATTCGGTCAACGTGCCTCAAGCGCAGCTTGAAAAGCGACTCGGCGAAATTGATAAGCGCAAAGACGACCCCGTGGTCGTTGTGTGCGAGAACGGTCTGCGCTCGCAGCGCGCCTGCAAAACGCTGAAAAAAGCCGAATTCTCCAAGCTACACCACCTCGCTGGCGGTATGGCTGCGTGGCAAAAAGCAAATTTGCCAACGGCAAACCGCAGTTGAATTTCCCCGGCGTCCTGTGGGCGCTGTCCACCCCCTGAATTGAGTACTGCCTGATGGCTGAAGAGACACCCGCACCAAATTTCCGCATCCACAAGCTCTACGTGAAAGACATGAGCTTTGAGTCGCCGCGCTCACCTGAGTTGTTCGTCGCGAACGCCGGCTGGCAGCCCAAAGTGCAGATCCAGCTCAACTCCGAGTCAAAGCCGGTCAAGGACGCGCTGTACGAGAGCACCTTGACCTTGACTGTCACGGTCGAGCAGGCCGACGAGACGGCGTACTTGATCGAAGTGAAATACGCGGGATTGTTCGAACTCTCCGGTTTCGAAGACGCTCAGCTTGGTCACATGCTCGGCGCTTACTGCCCGAACGTGATGTTCCCTTTTGCACGCCAAGTCATTTGTGAAACCGCGGTGGCCGGCGGGTTTCCACAATTGCTGCTTGAGCCCGTCAATTTTGACGGCCTGTACCAGCAAAAGCTCAAAGCCAAGCAGGCTGAAGCGGCAGGCGGCGACGCCACGCTTCAGTAGGTTTGACCTTGCGCCACATCGCCGTATTGGGAGCCGGGTCCTACGGCACGGCACTCGCCCTGCAGGTGCTGCGTGCCGGGCACCGCGTGACGCTCTGGGGGCGGGCTCTCGAGCACATCGCGTTGATGTCGGAGCAGCGTGAGAATTCGCGGTATTTGCCCGGTATTGTGTTCCCTGAGTCGCTTGCGCTCGACGCAGACATCGACCGCGTGATTGCGTCGGCTGATGGCGTAGTGATCGCAACGCCCAGCCACGCCTTTGCCTCCGTGCTCGGCGCGGTGGCACGCGCTGCATCGCCGCCGCCAGTGCTCTGGGCGACCAAGGGATTTGATACGGGCAGTGGCCAGCTCTTGCACACCGTGGTTGAACAGCAGCTCGGTCCGGCGCACCCCGCGGCTTTAGCGACCGGGCCATCGTTCGCGCGTGAAGTTGCGGTGGGCCTGCCGACGGCGTTGACTGTGGCGAGCCGAGATCTCACAACGGCTCACGACTTTGCAACCTGGCTGCACGCTGGTGCGTTTCGCACTTACACCTCGGATGACATTGTCGGTGCGCAGGTTGGCGGTGCGCTCAAGAACGTGCTCGCCATTGCGGCGGGTATCAGCGACGGCTTGCAATACGGCGCCAATGCGCGCGCGGCGTTGATCACGCGGGGGCTCGCGGAATTGACGCGGATTGGCCGCGCGCTCGGTGGCCGCGCCGACACTTTGGCAGGACTCACGGGTCTGGGTGATTTGCTGCTCACTGCCACCGACGACCAATCGCGCAACAGGCGCTTTGGCCTCGCGCTTGCGGCCGGGGAGAGCGCGGAGCAGGCGCAAGCGAAAATTGGACAAGTGGTTGAAGGCCACAGCACCGCGCGCGAGGCGCGACACCTCGCCATTCAGTTGGTGGTGGATGCGCCCATTGTGGAGCAGGTGTACGCCGTGTTGTATGAGGGACGTGAGCCCGCTGACGCGGTGCAACG
Source organism: uncultured Granulosicoccaceae bacterium (assembly GCA_937925815.1). Taxonomy (GTDB): domain Bacteria; phylum Pseudomonadota; class Gammaproteobacteria; order CALCKW01; family CALCKW01; genus CALCKW01. Next base: position 4,882 of record CALAMQ010000005.1, read on the forward strand.
CCTGTTGGCGCGGGAGGTCAGAGCGGAAGGTGAGCTCTGAGGCAAGTCCGGTTGGGTCTCGGTCACCCCGGCCAGCTGCTGCCTAACGTGCGTCGTCACCGGTCGATTTGTCCAGGCCCGTTGACACTTTGCCGATCACTTGCGGCACCAAGCGTTCGCTGAAACCGGCGACAAAAGCCCAGAAAATCAGTTTGGCGACGCCGTGGTTGCTGGTTGGGTAGTTGTCTTCTATCCAGCTGTAAAAACTCGCGGTGTCGGTGATCGCGTGGTAGCCGTAGGTTGGAAACAGCGCGCCTTCGAGTATGCCGCCCATGAAGGCAAACATCATAACCATCGCGAACACGCCACCGTTGATGGGGATCAGGGTAATTGACAGCCACGAGCTCGCGAGCGCACGCAAACTTGGTAAGTCAAAAGCGGGCAGCCTCTGTTGGATACTGACAAATCCACCGAGCAGGCCGCAGAGAAAGACAATCAGCACCAAAATCGGGGGCTTTTCACCGCCACTTAGGGCCATCAGTGAGTAGATGGCCAACGCGACGATGAGCAATATGCCGCCAGTGAAAAACACCAGCTTGCGCGTGACTTGCTGCAACAGCTGCTGGTGTGTGTTGTCAGTCATGGTGGGGTCCCCGGAGTTGGTTGCATTGCCCTGACACGGGTATAGAGCAATCGGCAGGCCGTGGCTCGGTCAAGGTTTGATCAGACAGCGTTGCAAAATCCCAGCTGACGCCAGCTCTCGTAGGTTGCAATGGCGGCGGCATTGGCGAGGTTGAGACTGCGCCCGCCTGTGCGCATGGGCAGCGTCAGGTGCTGATCTGCTGGAATGCTTGAGAGTACATCTGAGGGCAAGCCGCGCGATTCCGGCCCGAACAACAGCGCGTCATTGTCGGCATAACTGACGTCGGTGTAGCGCTTTGAAACCTTGCTGCTGAACGCCCAAATCCGCGTGTTGGGGTTGGCTTGGGTGTAATGCGCGTAGTTCTCAAATGAGTGAACACGCGCGAATTCAGCGTAGTCCAGGCCGGCTCGACGCAATCGCTTCTCATCGAGGTGAAACCCGAGCGGCTCGATCAGGCAAAGACGGTAGCCTGTGTTGGCGGCCAATCGAATCAAATTGCCGGAGTTTTGTGGGATTTCTGGCTCGTAGAGAACGATGTCGGGCACGGTGTGCAGTCTCAGGTATGCGGTTGGGCGGCAAATTGTTGCCGGGGCGGTCGGGATTCTCCGTTTCCGGCCCGATTTTGGCAATGCAAAGGGCACCCCAGTGATTCCGTCAATGATACGGCGGCCGGTGACCCATGAACGCATCAGCAGACACACACACGCCATTTGCCCCGACATTAGAGCCGGTGGTGTTCTTCGAAGGTGCCGGCCGACGAGTGATACTCGATGAATTGTTCGACGCTGTCGACAGCGGGGCGCCAATTTGCCTGCTGACAGGGTCCAATGGCAGCGGCAAGAGTGCGTTGGTGTCGCAACTGACAGGGCGGTTTGAGCACGTTGCTGATGTGTTGTTCTTACCCCAGCCGAAGTTGCCGGTCGCTGAACTGATCCACGCACTCTTGGAGCAGATCGGCCTTGAGGACTTGGCGCAGACCACCGACGGCGCTGAGCGGCAGTTGGTAGATAACCTAAAACGGCGTCGTGCTGCTGGGCGGCGCACGGTGGTTGTGGTCGAGGAAGCTCAGTCTGCGGCATCTGCGACGCTTCGCTCGCTTCATCGTATGTGCCAGAGCGGTGGAACTGATCCTTGGTTACAGCTCTTGGTTTTCGCCGACGCCGATGCTGTAGGCACCGACGCGTTGCCCCGCCTGTTGACGCCTGTTGCGAGAATGCTCGAGATGCCGTCGCTAGATGTGGCATCAGTCAAGGCGTACTGCAACCAACAGCTCGCGCTCGCGGGGTGGGAAGAATCCAAATGGATAGATGATAGTCTGGCGACAGAGTTGCATTCCTTGTGCAACGGATCATTTCGTCGGCTCAATTTGCTCGCCGCCGCAACCGTTGAGCACAACGCGACAGCCGGCAACAACTTGCTCGACAGCGATGGATTGAAATCGGTTGTCAAGGAATTCGGCTTGAGCGCGCCGCGGCGACAGACTGTTCAATTCACAGCGCTGTCTGGGATTGTGGATCGTTTCACGCGTGCTTTGCTTCGTTCTCCTTTCTCGTTGCGAAAGGCGTTGCCTGCCGTCGCTTGCGCCGCCGTTGCGGTCAGCGCATTGATCTTGTGGTCGGCACTGCGTGATGCCCCTGAGATGTCAAACGTGGTGCTCGCTGAGAAGCCTGCACTCCCAGTGGTCGTTGCAGAGCCTAGGATGATTGCGGCGCAGCCCAATGGGCCCGTTGAGCCGGTTGCACCAACAGAAAACCCGGCTGTGGCAGCTGTGACACAGTCTGCCGCAGCCACAGATTCGCAGCCTGTGATCGCCTCTGATGATTCAGTCGCTGCGGAGACAGTTGATGAGGCTCGACTTGGGGACCCGCGTGTGGCGTTGTTTGGCAGCGCCATAGCCGAGCTTGCAAATCGGGTATCCAGTGCGGGTGATGGCGCCTTTGCGCTTCGCACTTCCGATGCAACGCCCAGCGTATTGCAATTGGTCAAGCGGGTTGATCCGCTCAATTTCGCTCTGGGCCAGCGTGTTTCACCGACCTCCGCAATCGCGGTGCCGCGTGTCAATATTCTCGGAAACCCGGCTGACTCGATTGACGACTGGTTCTTGCAGTCCGCCAGCTGGCTCGACGCAGAAGCTGCTGATCGTTACAGCATTCAACTGCTGTTGGTCTCTCGCAGCACTGACAAATTGCGCGACTTCCTCGAGCAACTGCCAGCGAATGTCGATAAAGCCTCGCTGTATGCTTTCCCCACAGAGCGTGACGATCGCGAACTGATGCTAGTGGTGTTTGGCAACTATCCAGACGCGGGAACAGCACGCGCGGCAATTGAAGATTTGCCTCGCAGCTTGCGTCGCTTGCAGCCTTTCGTGCGTAGCCTCAGCAGCTTGCGCGACGTGATTGAAGCGATTTAAAACCCTGACTGCCGGTGTGTCTTGCATCACACGGAGCACATTGTCGTTCCTCGGTTAGCGTTGCAGGTCTGACACACCGTCTAGCAAGATAAGCCTGATTTGCCGTCGAGGCTGCTGGCACTTGTTCTTGGATTCGCGTTGACTGGCCCTTCCACTGGACGAAGGGTCAGACACGATGAGCCGGTTCGTAACCACTCACCACCAACAGCGCTGTCTGATCGCGCTCTGTGCGTTGGTCTTGTGTGTGGCTTGTGCGCCGCTTCGCGCACCGCAAACTCCGGCATCAATAGAATGGCCACGGCCTATCCTGCCGGCGCTGAACCACTCGGATTCCACTCCCCCAATCTACACCACGGCGCCAGATCCCGACCCTGATCGCCTGATGCAAGAGCTTGTCGGTGTGGATGTCACGCGAGATCGTTTTGATGTTCTCGCTGAAGGTGTGGCGGCCGGTGACGTCTTCGCCGGGCTTGCAGAACACGCATCGTTATCGCTTGCAGTCCATTTGCCGCTCACCAATCCTGTTTGGTTGCACCTCAAAGACAGACCCCTGCGTGAATTGCTTGACGCGGTGGCCGGGCAGTGTGGCTGCCGTTACCGCCTGCTGGCTGACCGGCTCGACATCCTGCCAGATGAACCCTATCTAGACAGTTACTCAGTTGATTACTTGAATATCCGACGAGAGTTCCACACGGACCTGCGTGTGGATACGCGCGTTGGCAACCTCGCAACGTCGTCTGCAGCTGTTCAAGGCGACGCGTCGAGCACTGCTCTCGCCGCGCAGTCGATAGCAGATCCCTGGCAAACGGTGCTGCAGGGGCTTGCATTGATCCTCGGTATCTCGCTCGAACAGTTGCCCGATGTAGTCGGTGCCAATCGAGAGGCTGGTTTGGTGACCGTGCGTGCGACTCAGTCAAAGCATACCGAAGTGGAGCGCTATCTCACCCGCGTTGTCGCGCGCTTGCATCGACAAGTGTTGATCGAGGCCAGTGTCATTGAAGTGGCGCTTGATGAGCGTCATGTGACTGGAATTGATTGGCAGCAGATCGCGACAGCTGGCGGCATTGGGTGGGTGCAGCAGCTGGGCGGCGGTTTGGTTGATCCGCCATCTGGCAGTGGTGCGGTGTTGCAATTTGCAGACAATACATCGACCCACACAACAGCTGCCACTGTGAAATTGTTGCAGCAATTTGGCGATGTGAGGGTGGTGTCGTCACCCCGAATTGTGGCGCTCAACAACCAGCCGAGCGTTCTGAAAGTGGTTGATAACGCTGTGTACTTCTCACTCAATGTCGACAGCGTTGTCAACGGTGATCTCGGAGTGGATCGGCAGTCTGTTGAAACCGCAATCCATACCGTACCGATTGGGCTGGTGTTGCATGTCACGCCGCAGATCTCTGAACACGGCGATGTGCTGATGAACATCCGACCAAGTGTTACCCGAGTGGTGCGCTATGCGCGCGACCCCAATCCGAGCCTGGCACTTGCAGGGGTTCAAAATGATATTCCCGAAGTGCAGACGCGGGAGATTGAAACCACATTGCGAGTCAAAAGTGGCTACACCGTGGCGCTTGGTGGGTTGCGCCAGCTCAGTGACGGCAATCTTCGCGACGAGGTGCCGGGTTTGGCAAAATTGCCGTTTATTGGTTCTGCCTTTCGATCCCGAGACGTTGAGCGCAGGCAAGTCGAGTTATTGATCTTGCTCACACCGCGGGTCCTGTCTGCGAGTGGATCAGCGTGAGGGAGGTGAAGTGGGTGCGCATCCGGCGACCATTTCCCTTGGCCTTGTTAGGGATCACATGCAGTGTGTTCCTGCTCTGTGGTGCGGCGATCGCGGTGTCGCGGGACGTGGTTGGCACGTCCAATTCTGAGGGGTTGTTGGCCCTGCGTGCTGAAATAGAGCAGCTGCTGATTGAACGTGATGCCGCGGTGGCTGAATTGGCTTCTCTCGGCCCGCTGCAGTGGCAGGTCTTGCCTGAACCGCCTGATGTGGACCCTCCAGTTATGGCGTACGTTGCGGCAAAACCGCTGCCGCCGCCAGAGCTGTTCATTGTGCGTACCCGTGTCTCTGCGCGAGACGCGTGGCGGGATGCGGCCCGCACGACTTGGGCTGCTGGGTTGCCCGAGCGCGCCAAGCGAGTTGCCGCTGCGTTTGAAACGACTCTGCAGGAGAACCAAAACCCCAATCCTGTCTACCGCGCAAATAAGTCGTGTCCCGGTGGCACCGGCACGCACGGAACCCCTACCTGTCTGGGAGCGAGACCGTGACTGACGGGGGAGCGAGATTGCTGAGTGCGCTCGAGAAGGCGGAGTTAGTGAGCTCGCACGAGCACTACGCCTTACGGCATCTGGTGTCAGCGAGTGTCACTGAAGAGCAAGCTGTGCGACTGCTCGACACGGTATCGGACGGTGACCTGACCACTGCGGTTGCGAACCTTGGGAACTTTCCCTTTGTCGATCTCGATCAGCTCGGTTGTGCATGGCGCATTGATGCTGCGGCCGACGGCGTCATGTGCCGCAAGCATGGTTTTCTGCCATTGGTTCAACCCGGCCTGGGTTCAGCGTTGACCATCGCGACAGCAACGCCGGAGGATCTTGCTACCCGAGACACCATTCAGCACCTGCTGGGCCGCACAGATGTGGAGTGGGTTCGTGTTGACACGGCGGCGCTGGCGCGGGCCATTTGCCGAGCGTTCCCGAGCAATTCCAAACTTCACACATTGGTGGAGATTGCGCAGCAAGACGCCATAGCGGTTTGCCAGCAGATGTTGGAAGACGCGGTGGTCCAGCAAGCATCAGATCTGCATGTGCAACCTGAGTCTGGGTTTGCGCGCTTGCGCATTCGTATTGACGGCGTGCTAGAGACCGCAGCGTATTTGAATTGGTCTTTGTATCTCGCACTGTGCGTGCGCATCAAGGTGCTCGCTGAACTCGATGTAGCAGATACGCGATCCGTTCAGGATGGGCGATTCAGTGCGAGGGTAGCGGCGGCTGATCACCGTTTTAGGGTGTCGGTGATGCCAACAGAGGCTGGTGAGTCTATCGTGCTGCGGGTTCTGCTCTCTCACCGCCGAGCCCCTTCGCTCGATGAGTTGGGCCTAGATGACAACGCGAAGCGGGATTTCAGTGCTGTCCTGCAACGGCGTGACGGCCTGCTGCTGATGGCGGGGCCGACTGGGTCGGGTAAGACGACGACTCTCCACGCAGTGCTTGAGCGTATGCGTTGCAGTTCGCAGACCATCCTCACATTGGAAGATCCCGTTGAATACACCGCGCCTTGGCTCAGACAAACCACCATTAATGCCGAAGCAGGCTTGCAATATCATGATTGTGTTCGGGCTGCATTGCGACAAGACCCCGATGTGTTGTTGATTGGTGAAATGCGCGACCCGGACTCAGCGCGGATGGCCTTCCGTGCGTCAATGACGGGGCACCGAGTGTTGAGCACGGTGCACGCCAACAGTGCGATCTCTGCAGTATCGCGTTTGCGAGAGTTGGGCTTGAGCGAATCGCTGCTGGCGAGCGAGTTGGCCGCGGTTGTCGCCCAGCGTTTAATGCGGCGGCTGTGCCCAGAGTGCTCGCCAAATTCGGCTGCCATGGTGCCTGAGGGTGTGGGGTGCTCGGTGTGCGCTGGTCGGGGCTACAAAGGGCGTTTTGCCGTGGTTGAAGTTCTGAACGTGTCAGATGGAATTTCAGCGGTTATCGAGTGCAGCGGCTCATCGTCCGAGTTGCAACGCGCCGCCACCGCCAGTGGATACAGGCCGCTGGCAGACACAGCGTGGCAGGCAGTCTGTGCCAGGCAGACCTCAGTTGAGGAATACAAGCGCGTCATAGGCCAGCCACCGGGCATGGTGTCGACATGTTGATCTTTCAGTACCGTTCGGTGTCGGCATCGGGCCAGATACACGCTGGAGAGCACCGCGCACGAGACGTTCAAGCATTGGCAACCTGGTTGGCAGGCAGAGGCGAAACCTTGCTTGATGCGAAACGTGACAGACGCTCTCGTACGGTGTTGCGGTCATCAGAGCGGGTGTTTTGGTTGCAAGAATTGGTGGTGTTGCTCAGTGCGGGATTGCCACTGCATGATGCGCTGACACACCTCGCGCGCGCATCAGGCGCGAGCGCCCGTTGTAGCCGCGTACTGGCTGATGCGGTTGCCGGTGGTGAGCCTTTCTCACAAGCACTGCAAAACTTACAAGGTCAGTTCTCTGCCACTGCCGTGGCATTCGTGCGTGCAGGAGAGGCGAGCGGGGATCTCGCGGCTGCACTTCACAATCTCGCTGAGACCGATGCGTGGTGGTGCGCATTACGCCAACGGTTGGTCAAAGCGCTGACCTATCCCGTACTGACGTTGGCTGTGCTGGCGGTCATTGTGCCGGTGCTTTTTGTTGTTCTGGTGCCGCAATTGATGTCTCTCTTGGATGTCCTCGGTGTGACAATGCCGTGGTACACCCTCGCCTTGCTTTCGGTCTCGCGGTTTGTTGCTGATTGGGGTGGAATGTTGATCGGCATTATTGTTTTATGTGCCGTCATTATTGTCTTGCTCTGCGGCCCCGGTCGCCCATTTGAGACCTGGTGGAGCCACAGGTTACTGTGTCTGCCAGTTCTCGGTCGCCTGTTGTGTAACACCCAGCTGGCGTTGTCTTGTCGTCAGATTGCCGCGCTATACAAAGCCGGTGTGTCACTCGATGAAAGCTTCTTGTTAGCCAGACAAGGCGCTTCAAATCCGGTTTTTAAACTGGCGTTTGCCAAGACGGCTGAGCGAATTCGCTCCGGTCAGTCAGTCAGTGAGTCGGTGTCATGCAGCCCGGTATTTCCGAGTGTCATGCGTCAACTTGTGCAAACAGGAGAGCATTCTGGTCGCCTCGATATCACACTGCTGCAAGCGAGTGACGTGTTTGCTCGCGCAGCTGACCGCCAAGCGGATCGGCTGATTTCCTCAGCCGGCCCCTTGTTATTGGCAGTGGTGGCCGGCGTGATGGGGTGGTTGGTTGCGGCATTGTTGTTGCCGCTGTACAGCAGCTTGTTGTCCTTCGGTGCTGCGTTGTGAGCCGGTTGTGGGTGCTTGACAGTGGGGCGTTGTCATTGTGGCGACGCGACCAATGTCTTCGCAGCTGGGCACTGTCGGATATTGGGGCACAGTGGCGCCCGGGCGTCCGTCCAGGCGATGGAGCCACGCTCTTGATATGCAGTGGATCGCTCCAGGCGGCGGCCATCGATTTGCCACCCTTGTCGCAGCGTGATCGCACGCGATACCTCGCGCAGCAGGTAGCTCATATGGCCGACGGAAGCTGCGGTGCGGTGGCATTCGTGGACTCGGATCCTGTGGTTCAGTGTGTCAAAGATGCGCCAGCTTTGGTGGAACTGCTGTGTTGGTTTTCCACCCACGGCGTGCGTTTCCGCCGGATCAGGCACATCGCTCAGCTTGCTGACGTAACCATACGCTGCCTTCGAGAGCCGCCGGCACAAGCTGTTATGGGGTGGTCAGTTGGCGGACTGAGCCACCTCTGTGCGGTGCGTCAGGGTGTGACACTTTGGCACCGGGTTCTTGTGCCGGGTACGGACCTTGGTAACGCCTTCACCGAAACGATTGAGCATGTGGGCCATCAATCGCTTTTTGACCCAGGTCGCCCAGTGTCGCGGTTGTGGTTTGGTGAGATGGCAGAGCCCAGTGTTCCGGTTGATTACCATCTTGAAGAACGATCTCTGATGCACGCGTTGAGACGTCCTGTGTCTCGGGAAGGCCTACTGACAGCGCCGGTGTTGTTGGCCAGTGTGCTGAGCGCATCGCACAGTGATTTACGGCCTGCGGTGCTTTCGCAGCAGTGGCAGCGTGCGGTGTGGGTGCGTGGTGTCACGTGCGGGATCGCCTTGATCTGTGCATTGCTCACGATGCCGTTGTGGCAGTTCGAGCGTGCACGACAGCATCAACTTGCTGTGATTGAGAGATCCGTGTTCACACTGGATGCTGTCAGCTCAGATCAATCAAATGAATTTGCTACGCGTCAGTGGCTGGCCGAGCGTCACGCTGAGGTGCGCGGGCAGCCTATAACGGCGTTGAGCGAAGGCCTAGTCGACATCGCCTCGTCATTGTCAGCACTGCCGGTGCTCGGGCTTGAAGCTGTCGTGTGGCGGGACACGGAGATTAAGGAGTTGGCGGCGCTGCAAGTGGCTGTATCGACGCGTGCACCAAATGGCTGGCCACGCGCGGTTTCAAGCTTTGCAGAGAACATGGCAGCCCGAGGTTGGACTATATCCAGCGATTTGTTGAAAGTGCTGGCCACAGAACCGGCAGATCTGCCCGACCAACTGACGCTGGATTTCGTGGAGGTTGCACGTGCACAAGACTGATCGTACCTTGGTGTTCATCAGTTGTGTTTTGTTGGTGACGGCATCAGCGAGCGTATTGTTAGCTCAACGCCGCGCAGGGGAGATTGATGCACGGCAGGCTCGGCAGAGAGCTGGCTTGATGCATACGCGAGATGCTATCTCGGTGATGCTGGAACAAACTCGTCGTGTGCTTGCAAGTGAGTCAGCACATAGCGAAGTTGCGTCATGGAACCCGAAGAGATGGCTCGCGCGGGTGCAACATCACATCACGCGTGCAGCTGGACCATCATTTGATTATGCCTTTGAACTTGTGACATCCGACGTCAGTGGTGCGCCGGGCGATACGCCTTTGGCCTGGCACACGGTGGTCTGGACTTTCGATGCCAAAGTCCGACACGGCCCTGAGGCAGTCGAATTGCTCAACGCCTTGGATGTGGCGCTCGGGGGTATGACAGTCGAAAGCTGTAGGCTGGAGAAGATACCTGCTCGCCTATTGCTGTCCTGTACCGGTTACAAGCAGGCATTGGAGCAATTGCAGTGAGATGGCTGGTGTTGTCGATGCTGATCACTGCATCCGCGAGTGCGGACACGCTGGACAGCTTGCGATTGTTTTATTCGCCATCTGAACGCGCTCATGCAGAACGAGAGGTGAGTGATCCGCCGCCGATGCCTGTTGCAGAGTTTCAACCTTCCAAACGCGGTTGGATTGACAGTGGGTCGTGGCGGATCGAAATACCTCGTAAGTCTCACGGGCGGTTGTCAGATCGACGGCTGATCATTGGTCGGTCGCCGTGACAGAGCGCGGCGGCGTGGTGTTGCTTATGTTGTTGGTGATGCTGATGGCCAGTTCGCTTTCGACAATGAAATGGTCTGATCGCGATGCGGAGGCCGCCGATGCCCAACGGCTGTCAGATCAGCTGATGCAAGCCCGGCGTAGTCTGATTGAGTACGCGGTGACCTATCCTCAGAATTACGCGCTGAACAGTTCTGGACCCGGTCGTTTTCCGTGTCCTGACAGCAATGGAAACGGTGACCCTGGCCCTCTGTGTCCGCGTGTGTCCGTCGGCTTGCTGCCGCGGGGATTTGCAACGTCAAGCGGCATTGAGCAGCGCCTGCTGCCGGGAGACTCAATAGTCAGTGAGCCGTTAGTCTGGGTGGTCGCTGGGCCCTTTCGAAATAGACCGGCACCCAGTGGATCACCCACGCACGCGATGGTGCTCAATAGCAGCACTCTAAGCGCGTTGAGACTCGACGGCCGAGACGACATCATCGGGCTCGTCATAGCACCGGGTCCGCCATTGGCCGGACAGATACGAGGTGAAGCCTTTGATGTTGTTGATTACCTTGAAGGTGAGAACGCTGATGGCGACAGCGACTTCAGCCGCTCGGCAGGCAACGACCAAGTGCTGCCAATATTGTGGAAAGACGTGCTTCCTCTTGTTGAACGGCAGGTGTTGGCTGCCGCGCGTTCGGCGATGCGCAATTATGCATTTGACCATGGCCAGTTTCCGGGAATCGGGCCTGTGGGGTCGCTCACGCCTGCCGGTGATGTCCCTTGTGATCAAGAGACTGTCTCAGGTTGGCTCGCAGTAGAACGCTACAGAGCGGGTTTGGCGGTGCCGACGTCGGTGGCCTGTATCGACGCGCAAGGGGTTGGCGTCGATCAACCGGCCTTGGACCTTCCCGGTTGGTTAGTTCGCAATTTTTGGCACACCCGTCTCTGGGTGCACAAGCCATCCAACGGGGACTCCAATATGCCCTCACTTGATGGTCGGAATGTCAGTGTGGTTTTGGCAAGTGCGGGTCCGGTGTTGTTGCAAGCGCCCTCAGGCGCGGTGCAAGCAACTGATGCCCAATCAGTCGCAGACTTACTTGATCATGAGGTCAATACAAACGGCGACGCGCACTATCGACGATTGCCTGGAGGCAATGACCAGTGGCTGGTACTTGACGGTTTGGAACCATGAAACACGTGGTGGGGTTCACACTGATTGAATTGGCGCTGGCGCTGGCTGTGATGTCGCTGTTACTGGGCGGATTGATTACGCCCTTGGTTGGTGCACGCGAATACATGAATCGGACTGTGACCCAACAGCAACTGCAGCGAATCGAGACCGCATTGATTGGTCACTTATTGACACTGAATCGGTTTCCTTGTGCGGCGTCAAAAGAAAGTGCAGGGCGTGAACAAGTCGCAAGCCACGGCTGCCTGCTATACGCTGGTTTTTTGCCATCATCCACGCTTGGCATAATGGGTCCAACCAATGAAGATGGACTACTCATTGATCAATGGGGGCGGCCATTTCTCTACCGTATTAGTGCGTCTGATAGCAATTTAGACGGCAGTGCTGACTATGCTGTCACCAGCGGCGTGACATTGCAGGTGCCGCTGGAAGTGCGTGCAGACAACGTGATCGCGTTGGCTGTGGACGGTGCCTGTGGAGAGCGGGTTGCGCGTGCCGAAGCCGTTGTTGTGGTGGTTGCATCTCAGGGCAAGCAGTCCGCTCGCAGTCCTGCAGAGGGAGAGAACACCGACGGTGATGCGACCTTTGTTAGTCGGCCAACGAGTGATGTTGCAGGGTGCGCCTTTGATGATCAGCTTCTGTGGTTGACCGAAAATCAGGTGTTGACGCTGTTATTGCAAGCGGGTGCGCTCCCACGGCCTGAGTAGAGAGTGTGGCGACCGCTTGTGAGGGGGTGCTGCTAATGCGCGATTGTCTCGCCCTAAATGCAGATTACTCAAGTTGCGACACCGACCACCGATGGTGTGTTGATATAACCATATGGCGTTCAATGGTAAGCCAGGCACGGAGTCGGTGTGTGGCGCTGAGCCATATCCTGTTGGGATGGATCCCACCTTTTTATCAGTCCATGGATGGAGTGATTGCATGCACCGCGTACACTGCAAGCCAGACTTTCTTAAAAGGCTCAGCCGCACTTTGGCGTGCGCTTTTGCTCTTGTATCCTCTGTGTTGGCGAATGCCGAGACGATCGAGTTAAACGTGTATCTCGATGCGGATCGGCAAGGGCATTTGGCGTCTGCTCTAGCAATTGAGCTTGGCGTTCGCACGGCGCTTTCAGAAGTTGACTACGAAATTGCCGGTTACCGTTTGAACGTGGTGCCGTTTGATCACCGCGGAAATGTCAAACGTTCAAAACTCACCATGCGCAAGTACTTGGCTGATGACAGCGCGCTGGCGATTGTCGGTGGGATGCATTCACCTCCCTACTTGAGGTACCAACACTTCATCAATTGGCAACGTGTGCTGCTGTTGTTGCCGTGGTCGGCCGCAGGGCCTCTGACCCGTGTTGAGTTCGGTGAGAACTGGGTATTTCGTCTTTCAGTGGATGACACCAAGGCTGCGGAGCGGTTGGTGGAGTTTGCACAGCGCGCCGGTAGTTGTGATCAACCTGCGTTGGTGCTCTGGGAGTCGGGATGGGGAAGGACCAATGAGAAGACCCTGTCTCAATCCTTAACTGCTGCTGGATTTTCCGCAGTGCCCACATTTTATTTTCAAGGCAGCCTTCGTCAATCCGATGCCTTCCATCTTGCTGACAAATTGGCCGAGGCACAGGTCGATTGTGTGTTCCTCGTCTCGCAAACGACAGAAGGCGCTCAGATAGTGACAGAGTTGGCGCGCTTGCCAAACTCACCCATGGTCATCAGCCACTGGGGTATCACAGGTGCTGACTTCCAGGATGTGGTGCCTGCTGAGAAGCGAGATGCGGTTGATCTGCATTTCCTGCAAACCTGCTATCCCTTCGATCGCGCAGACACGCCAGAAAATGTTGTTCGTGCATGGAATGGTGCGCGCAACATCGATCCAAGCCTAGACCCCGATATCACCGAGTTGAGGGCGCCGGCCGGCTTCTTTCACGCATATGATCTAACAAAAATTCTGCTTAAAAGCCTGGCAAAACACCCGGGTATTGTAGACATCAGAGCACTGCGCATTCTCGTACACGATTCGCTTGAAGCCTTGGATGAGCCAGTTGATGGCTTGATGTCACGTTACGAGAAGCCCTTCAATGTTTTTGATCCAAGCCGAGCTGAAAGCGTTGATGCCCACGAAGCGCTTGGACTCGATGCGCTGTGTATGGCGCGATGGGATTCCGATGGGTACATTCAAATGATCCCCAACACCGCGGCAGCTCTGCGCTAGCGCGAATGACAGCAAATTTGTACATTCGAGGTGGGTAAATTGACTAGATCGACGGACATCACGCGACAACCGGTTACCAAATTCTGGCTTTTTATTGTGCTGGGCTTGGTCACGACCTTGGCATTTGGTGTCACGGCGATTTGGCGTTCATCGCAGCAGCCGCTTGACAATGTCAAAGCGGATTTCATCTATATGCAAAATCGACTGATTGAGAATTCGATCGGATCGCATTTCAGTCAAATCACTGAGGGATTGAGTTACTTCGCTCAGAGACCGGTAGTGATTTCGGCAATCCTCGGAGAGTCACGCGACAACATTGGGGTGCGTACGGCACTGGAAGAATTTGATCTGTTGCGCAGTCTCACCCACATTGAAGTCATTGATGTGTTGGGCGACCGAATTGGTATGTTCACGCCAGATCCACGGTGGCACGGGGTGTTTTCTGGGTCGGAAATCCTGTCGCTCGCGGATGATCAGCTCGATAGCATCGAGCCTCTGGTCAACAGCCGGTACCGCTTCGATCAGAACTTTCTTCTGGTGTCGGTGCCCGTTATCCACCGTGGTCTTGTCGAGGGCGCATTGGTTGCGAATTTCCATATAGATCTCATTGATCGGGAATTTTCCGAGATCGGCCTGCGATCTGCGATTTTGTCAGATGCGTCAGGTGACACTGAGTCGATACTGCCGATGGAAAATGTTGTGTCGCGGCGGCTCGATGAAATAGGTCTGACGCTCAATACCAGCTGGGACTACACCAAATTAAACAATGACAGGGCAGCTCTGGTGTGGTCACTGTCCGGCAGTTTGTTCGTTGCGGTAGCAGTCGCTTTTCTTGCCCTTGGATTTGTCGGCCAAAGTCTCATTGTGCGGCCACAGAAAATGTTGGTTCAGTCTCAACAAGAACTCCTAAAGAGTGAACAACGGGCCAGTGAGCTCGCAGAGGTTGCTGAATCGGCTAACGACGGTGTGGTGATTACCGATAATACAGGCAAGGTGCTATGGGTTAATCGGAGTATGGTGGAGCTGACAGGTTACTCAGCGGATGAACTGATCGGTTGCAAGCCTGGCGACATATTGCAAGGACCAGAAAGTTGTCCTGAGACGCGCAAATCCTTGCATGACGCGGTTGAATCGGCGAGCCCAATTCGCACCGAAATTTTAAATTACACCAAAGATCAAAAACCCTATTGGGTCGAGATTGCGTTGACACCGGTATTTGACGGTGATTACAAAGTTGTACGGTTTATCGCCATAGAGCGAGATGTTACAGCCCATATTGAGCGCCTTGAGCTTGAGAAAGAGTTGCAGTCTGCGCGCAAGCTCGAGGCAGTGGGACAACTGGCTGCTGGCATTGCCCACGAGATCAACACGCCTTGCCAATTTGTTGGAGACAACCTCAATTTCTTCCATGAAGCACTGGAAGAAATACTGCCTTTTGTGGAGTGGATGCGAAAAGCATGCGATGAATCTGGCGCATCTGAATTGGCTGACAGGGATCTCGACGTCTTGCGTGCGTCATGGGAAAGTGCGGATATCGGGTTTTTTGTGGAGGAGCTGCCCGCGTCGTTGAGCCAGGCGAAGGACGGCATGGTACGGATCTCAGAAATCGTTCGAGCAATGAAAGATCTGTCGCACCCGGGCACTGATAAGCTATCAACGGATCTCAACAGAGTCATTGAAAGCTGTTTAACAGTGACACGCAGTGAGTGGAAGTACGTCGCGAATCTGGAAATGAGTCTGTTTGATGAATTGCCTGCGGTGTTTGTAAGCCCCGGCGAGATAAACCAAGTTTGTGTCAATATCCTTGTCAACGCCGCCCACGCCATTTCAGAGCGCTATGAGGGTGAGACATCCCTGCGTGGTTGCATTGAAGTGACGACAAAAGCCACACCATCGGCCGTGACAATTGAAATATCTGACAACGGGTGTGGGATGCCGGATCATGTGAAAGCCCGCATATTCGATCCCTTCTTTACCACCAAGGAAGTGGGCAAGGGAACAGGTCAGGGGCTTGCTATTGCGTACGACATCATCACCAAGCGCCACAATGGCAGCTTGAAAGTGGACAGTGAAGACGGCGTGGGAACTGTTTTTAAAATTGAACTACCGATTGAGCAAGTAGACGAGTTTGAACAGCCTGAGCAGCGGGCGGCATAACACCCGCTGCTCTATTTTTACGAGCGGTCAGTTAAATACCTGTGACAGCTTTGACTTCCAGAAAGTCCTCAAGTCCCCAGACTCCACCTTCACGGCCATTGCCCGACTGTTTGTATCCGCCAAATGGCGAGCGCGCACCGAGTGAAACACCATTGACCTCGACCATGCCAGAACGAAGTTGACGCGCAACGCGTCCAGCACGTGTTTGGTCGCTGGTCTGGAGGTAGTTAGTCAAACCGTAAGCGGTATCGTTGGCGATGGCGACGGCTTCTTCTTCGCTATCAAACGGAATGATGGAAAGCACTGGGCCAAAAATCTCTTCGCGTGCAATGTTCATGTCATTGTTCACGTCGGCAAAGACGGTTGGCTGTACGTAGTAACCTTTTTCCATGCCTTCTGGGCGTCCGACACCGCCAGCAACCAAGCGAGCGCCCTCGTCAATGCCCTTTTGGATCATCGTTTGTATTTTGTTGTATTGCAGCTCTGATACGACTGGCCCGATGTGTTGGCCTTCACTGGCCGCATTCTCGACAGCCGTTTTGTTGGCTGTCTCTGATGCAATTTGCACAGCTTGATCGTAAATGCTGCGCTCAACCAACATGCGTGTGGGTGCGTTGCAAGATTGACCACTGTTGTTAAAGCAACGGCGTGCTCCGCGAACGATTGCTTTCTCGTCGGCGTCTGCAAAAATCAGATTGGCACCTTTGCCACCGAGTTCGAGGCTTACGCGTTTGACGCTGTCGGCTGCGTTGCGTGTGATTGCCGTTCCAGCTCGTGTCGAGCCAGTAAAGGAAATCATATCGACTTCTGGATGACCTGACAGTTGCGAGCCAACCCCAGTGCCGTCACCGTTAACTAAGTTGAATACGCCCGCTGGGAATCCTGCCTCGTGCATGTACTCTGCGAACAGCAACGATGAAAGGGGCGCTATTTCTGATGGTTTTAGCACCATGGTGCAACCCGCCCCGATAGCCGGTGCGACTTTCAATGTCACTTGGTTCATGGGCCAGTTCCAGGGTGTAATCAAGCCACACACGCCAATCGGTTCCATGATGATGCGATTGTCTGGAGCGTGGTCACCAAGCGGACGCTCAAATTCGAAGTCTTCGAGAACCTTAATGAAGTTGCGAATGTGGAATGTGCCGGTGCCAGCTTGTGATTGGCGCGCCATGCTGATTGGCGCACCCATCTCCATTGAAATGGCCTGCGCCATTTCCTCACTGCGTGAATCGTAGATGTCGGCGAGTTTGGTCAGCATCGCAATACGCTGCGATTTGGGTGTTGCTGCCCAGCTTGGGAAAGCATCTCGCGCGGCCTTGACAGCCGCGTCTGTGTCGGCTTGATCGCCCAATGAGATCACGGCACAAACTGATTCATCGGACGGATTGATGACATCGAGATCGCGTGCGATGGCGGGCGAGACCCATTCGCCGTTGATGTAGAACTGACGTTTTTCGATCATGGAATTCTCTTCGTCTTGGTGTTGTGAGAGTGTTCGGGGAATGGGTTCGGGGCCGGGCAGCCTTTGCGCCTGCCGGTGCGGCGATTATCGCGCTCGGGGAAGGCGACTTGCAATGCGTATTGGCATTAAGTGGCGCGACTCTGATGATCAGCGCCGTAGGCTATTGCTCCGAGTGTGCCAATAAGAGTCGCTGAGGCGGCGCTGCCCTTTGGCCCGGCGGCCAGCTTGAAACCTAACGCCTGTAAACGGAGAGGTTTGGATTGTTGCCATCAGTGCTGGTGGTCAAACACAAGCCTAGGCCCTCGCATGGCCCGAGGTCTACTGAAGATTGATGCAGCCGTTAGCGGCGTGCGCTGACAGGATGGAGTCGCGTTTGCGCTACTTCACAGCCAGCAATTCCATGGCCTCTGCCGCAGTGAGCGCTTTGGGTCGTTCGCATTTCGAACTGAGCGAGACTGCCGAGCCGGTAGAGCCTGATTCAATGATTGACACCATGATGTCGATTGCATGCAACGCCATTTCGCCAGAACAGCGGTGCGGTCGGTTGGTTTTTATAGCGCAGGCCATGTCTGCCAGTCCAATGGTGCGGTAGTTGGCCACGGGGTTGCCATCGTCGTCGAGTTCGTTGAGCGTCGACAGTGGGTGGTCGTAGGGTGGCAATGTACTCAAAGGGCTTTCACCGTTGGATACCGATACCTCACCGCCAAAAAAATTCGGGTCTGGCACGTAGAGTGTGCCTGTGTCGCCATAGAGCTGCATGTGGCTGTGGGTGTGGTGTTGAACATCCCAGCTTGTGCCCAGTGTCACGATGGCGCCAGAAGTGAATTCAAGTAGGGCGTGCAGGGTGGTTGGTGTTTCGACAGGAATCTGCTCGCCGGCGCGCGGCTCGGACGTAATGGTACGGTGCGGCTTTGCGCTGTTACTCATTGCCATGACCCGCTCTACGGACCCCAAGAGTTGGATCATATTGGTCACATAGTACGGGCCGATATCCAACATTGGCCCCGCGCCGTCACGAAAGAAGAAGTCGGGGTTGGGGTGCCAGTGCTCCATTCCTTGACCCATCACGTGCGCAGTTCCACTTGTGATACGCCCGACTGTGTTGGTATCGACTAAGTGACGTGCGTGCTGATGCGCGCCGCCTAAAAAAGTGTCTGGCGCTGATCCAATTCGCAGCCCACGTTCTCTTGCCAGTGTTAGCAGTGTGCGGCCTTCGCTGAGAGATAGCACGAACGGCTTCTCTG
Organism: uncultured Granulosicoccaceae bacterium; assembly: GCA_937925815.1. Taxonomy (GTDB): domain Bacteria; phylum Pseudomonadota; class Gammaproteobacteria; order CALCKW01; family CALCKW01; genus CALCKW01. The sequence continues at coordinate 23,270 of CALAMQ010000005.1, forward strand.
AATACACGTGTTTGCCGGCATTCAGTACGGACATAGAGACGCTAAAATGTGCCTCGGGGATGGTGAGGTTGACGACGATATCGATGTCTTTCGATGCGAGCATCTCGTCAACACCCATTGCACGCACGCCAAATTCTTGTGACCTTGCCGCGGCAGCGTCAGCATTGAGGTCCGCACAGGCGATCACTTCGATGTCGCGAAATTGTGCAGACAGGCGCAAATAGGCTTTAGAAATGTTGCCGCAACCAATGACACCAACGTTTAATACTTTGCTCATGGCTTAACCCTCAAGGCATTGCCGTGCGGCGTGAAAGGATTGGGTGGCAAAACGCACATGGTCTGTGGGGTTGTCGTGTTCCATGATGAAATGTTGAACCTTCGCTGCCCGTGCAGCGGCGAACAACGATGGCCAATCCATTACCCCAGTGCCAACATCCGCCCATCCATCCTCGTCGGCGCATTCGCCAGCGGGTGCAATGTCCTTGACGTGAATGGCAGGGATGCGTCCAGCGTATTGATTCAGCCACGTCTTGGGATCGACGTCAGCACGTTGAATCCACGCGAGATCAGCCTCCCAGGCGATTTCGGGCGCAGCATCTAGCAATTCTGTCATGGGCATAGAGCCATCGTCACAGGCGATAAATTCGAAGTCGTGATTGTGCCAGCCAATGACAATGCCTCTTGGTTTGTAGTCTGCATGAAGTGACGCTAACCGTTGGCCGAGTTGCCGCCAACCTGATCGGTTGTTTGGGCGGTCGTTGGGATCAAGGTATGGGGCGAACAAATGCGTAATACCAAGCTGCTTTGCAAGCTCAATGGTGCCGGCAGCATCGGCCTCAAGCGTGCTGAGTGCGATGTGTGCAGTCGGCATGCGCAGGTTGTTCTTGGTCAGTGCAGTGGCCAAGGCATCTGGGTCGCTTAATGCGAGGTCGTTTCCCTCAACCTCGGTGTAACCCAGTGACGCCAGCATGTCCACCGTGTCGCCGATGGGTGGGAAGTTTCGAGAAGAGTAGAGTTGATAGGACAGTGCTTGCATTTTTATGAAATTTCGATTTGGTTCGTTCAGAGGCGCAGGTTGGTGTCGTTGGCAAAGAGCGATGTATTGGCTGGGTCAAAATAGACTGACAACGCGTCGCCGGGCTGCACGTCAGACTGCCCGTTGAGCCGAACGCGAAGTGTGTTGCCAAACACTGTAGCCCAGATCAATGTGTCAGACCCCATGGGTTCGACCAGATCAACAAAAATCCTGCAGTTGAACACACCGGGAACACGGCTTTCACCGACGTGTATATGCTCGGGTCTCACACCGAGTGTCACGGAAGTGGTGCGGACCTTGTGACTGAAGACATAGCGTGACAGGTCAACGGTGATGCCTCTAGTCTGAAAAGTGAGCTGGTTTGCTTGGTTGTCGATTACACCCCCGATCATATTGATGCTGGGCGAGCCGATGAACTCTGCGACGTACCGGTTTACAGGAACGTTGTACACCGTTATAGGGCTGTCGAGTTGTTGGATAATGCCGTCCCGCATAACCGCTATTCGGTCTGCTAGGGTCATGGCTTCAATTTGGTCGTGCGTGACGTAGACCATTGTGGTTTTCTCTAAACGCTTGTGCAAGCGATTGAGTTCCACCCGCAATTCAGCCCGAAGTTTTGCGTCGAGATTTGACAAGGGTTCATCCAGCAGGAACACGTTGACATCGCGTACTAATGCGCGGCCAATGGCGACGCGCTGGCGCTGTCCACCCGACAGTTGAGAGGGCTTTCGCAGCAATAATTTTTCAATTCGCAGAATCTTTGATGCGCGGCGTACACGAGCGTTAATGTCAGACTTTGACAGGCGTGCATTGCGCAAACTGAAAGAGAGATTTTTTTCTACCGTCATGCTTGGGTAGAGCGCAAAGCTCTGGAAGACCATGCCGACGCCTCGGTCTTTGGGTTCTGACCAAGTGACGTTTTGCTCGTTGATGAAAATTTGTCCGTCTTCGAAGTCAACCAGCCCGGCAATACAATTTAGCAGTGTTGACTTACCACAGCCAGACGCGCCTAGGAGCACAAGAAATTCACCGGCTTTGATGTCGAGATTCAAGCTTTCGAGAATACTCTCTGCACCGAATCTGACGGTGAGATCGCGGACTGAGACGCTCGCCATAACTAGCCTTTGATCGAAGCTGAGGTCAGGCCGCGCACAAAGAGCTTACCTGACAGGAAATAGACGGTCAGTGGCAATAGGCCTGAAATCAGGGTGGCGGCCATGTTGACGTTGTACTCCTTTACACCTTGAACAGCATTGACAATGTTGTTCAGCTGCACCGTCATTGGATAGTCAGCGGGTTCGGTATAGACCACTCCAAATAAGAAATCATTCCATATGCCTGTGACTTGCAAGATGGTGGCGACCACGAAAACTGGAACAGCCATTGGCAGCATGATGTGAAAATAGATTCCCCAAAACCCAGCACCGTCGACCCGTGCAGCGTTGTGCAGTTCTTGGGGAATAGATGCGAAGAAATTTCGAAATATTAAAGTCAATATGGGCATGCCAAAGACCGTGTGGACCAGCACCAATCCCCAGAGTGAGCCCATCAGGCCAATTTCTCTCAAGATGATAACGACTGGGTAGAGCATTGTTTGGTACGGGATGAAGGCACCGATGATGAGCACTGTGAAAATCAGCTCCGAACCTTTAAAACGCCACTTTGACAAGGCGTATCCGTTAACACTTGCTATAAAAATCGACAGGATGGTTGACGGTATGAGTATCCTTACCGAATTCCCAAAGCCGCGCGACAAGCCATCACAGTTTAGGCCAGTGCACACTTGTGACCACGCCTTTACCCAGGGCTGAAAGGTGATTTCAAGTGGCGGTGCTAATAGATGGCCCCATCGAATTTCTGGCATGCCTTTAAGCGAAGTGACAATCATCACGTAGAGTGGCAACAGGTAGTAGATTGAGACGATTGTCAGCGTGCCATAAACCAGGATATTCCGTCTGGTGAGTGCTCTGTGGGGTTTTGTCCCGCGTGGGCCGTCGTCAAGGGAATTTGATTTATCCACGGCTCTTGCTCCGGCCGTATTCGAGGTAAATCCAGGGCACGAAAATGATCACAACTGAAGCGAGCATCATTGTGGATGCTGCGAAGCCTTGGCCCAGGTTCTGGGCTTTGAAGAGGTAGTCAATCACATAGGTGGAGGGGACTTGAGACGCGATTCCCGGTCCGCCATTGGTTTGTGCGACGACCAAGTCGTAGAGTTTGATGAATGTTGAAGCGATAATCACCAGCGACGTCACGATGAACGGGCGAATCGTCGGCAGTATCACCAGCAGATAGGTTTTGGTTGTGCCTATGCCGTCGACTCGTGCCGCTTTCCAAATATCGCCGTCAACGCTTCGCATTCCAACCAACAAGATGCACATGATCAATCATGTGCCCTGCCACAAGCCCGCAATCAACAATCCGAAAATGGCTGTGTCTGGATCCACCAAGGGGTTGAACCTAAAGCTCTCCCAACCAAGGTCTCGGATCACTGTCTGAAGGCCGAGATCAGGATTCAAAATCCATTGCCATGCCAGGCCGGAGACAATTGATGACAGAGCTAGGGGGTAGAGGAAAATGGTCCGGAATGCGTTTTCAAATCGGATTTTTCGATCCAATAGCGCGGCGAGCGTGAAGCCCATAACCAGTGTAAACACTGTGCTGCACACACCGAAAAGCACAATGTTCTCCATTGACTCTAACCAACGTCGGCTGTTCCACAGACGCTCATATTGCTCCAGTCCGACGAAGTTCGCGCGAGGCAGAAGGCGCGAGCTTGTAAAAGAGTGAAAGATCGTCCAGCCAGTTCCACCGGCGAATACCACGAAAGCCGTCAAGATCATCGGCATAGACGCGATCTTGGCCCAAGCGTTCCGCCAGTACGGGTGTCGACGTGGTCTTGGCATGGTGCGCGATAGACCGGGTCAGTGAGACAGGGCAGCGCAGTGACGTGCGCTGGACACGCTGATGCTTACCCCTGAACATATGCAGCGGTTTCTGATCAGCGTTGGCTTGGTGGAATTTCTTAGCGTGTTGATAAGCTGATTACTCGCTGCTTTCTATGATCTGTGCAAAGTAGGTTTGTGCATCGCTTGCGGTCATATCGGTAGACCAAAATTCAGCCATCAGGTCTTCGAGTTGAACGACAGTGTCGGCGGCGAGTGTTTGGTCACCGGACTTCATCACACCGCCCTCGGCGAGAATCGACAGGCCTTTTTGCATGCAACTGTTCGCCCCGCCAAGTTCAATGTCACCTCGTATCGGCAGTGACCCTTTTTTCAAATTGAAAGCGACTTGGGCGTCCTTAGAGACCACCACTGATGCCAATCTGATCTGTGCAGCCCGTGTCTTCTCATCTTTAGCTTTTGGGAAGTAAAGCGCGTCACCACCGGTGTCGAGCAGATTGTTGACGCCAAGTCCGGGCAGGCAGCTGTAATCTTCGCCTGCGACCAGGCCAGCTTGTTGGAACTCGCCCTGCGCCCAGTCGCCCATTATCTGACCACCTGCCATGCCGGTGATGACCATGTTGGTCGCTTGATTCCAATCTTGAACATTGGAGCCGGCTTTAAGGCCGCGGGCGATGACAGCGGCTTCGAAGGCGGCAGCAAATTGCGGACTGCGAGCGGCGTTGGTATCGCCAGCGTTGACCGCATTGCGTACCTCAACACCTGCGATCGCCGCAGTGATGACGTCGAATGCGCCAGCTTTTTGCCAACCTTGATCACCCATTGCCAATGGCACAATGCCCACGTCACGCAATTTGGGTGCAGCAGAAACAAACTCTGCCCAGGTCGTTGGGACGGGTACGCCTGCTTTCTTGTAAGCCGCGTGGCTCAACCACAACCAATGCCAAGAATGAATGTTGATTGGGGCGCAGTAGACATGACCATTGTAGGTGCAGGAGTCGAGCAGTGACGGTGGATAAATGATGTCTCGCCATCTCTCTTGCTCAGCGACTTCCGTGAGATCGCTCAACAGGCCTGCTTCAATCAATTCTTCGGCTTGCCGACCGTGATTGAGTTGGGTTGCGCCCATCGGGTTGCCGCCGAGAATTCGGCTGATGATAATGGGGCGGGCGTTGGCACTTGATCCTGCAATTGCGCCGTCGATCCACTTTCCTCCAACGGCGTTATACGCTTTGGCGAACTCTTTTACAGCTGCGGCCTCTCCACCGGAAGTCCACCAGTGTGTGACCTCGATTTCTGCCGCTGCGTTGTTCGCAACGCTGAGCAGAATGCTGGCTGCTGCAAGTGTCCTGAGCCTATTCATGTGTACCCCTGGGAAGCTGCTGTTCTGCTTCGGCGTCCCCTGCCCACGTCACGTTCAATCAGAGTGTTTACAAGTCGTGTGTTAATCCACGCGCTCAGTGCCCAAACGAACGCCGGATTGGATATTAGTACACACTCGATAGATATTTTGAGTGATGCGTCAAGCCGTGTCCAAGACTTAAGGTGCACTTTGTACCGCAGAAAGTCGTATCTGGGCTTACTGTGCGCCGGTTAGTCCGGATTTGAGCTCTTGATGAGGCTCGGGTTCTGTCGCTTAGCCTCGCCACTGCGCGCGCGCGTTTTGGATTTATACCGGTCAAGACTGCTTTTCAGTTCTGACCGGGTGCAACCTGCTTGGCAAGCCCTGCGGCGTCTCGCAACGCAGTTGCATAATTGTTTGAAACAGCTCTTCCCACAAGAGTCGCAAGCTGTGGTCTGCACCTACCTGTCCGAGTGCGGCGGAACCGTGTGCTATCGCGCGGCCGCAAAATACTGACTCGGCACCGAGTGAGAGATAACGCGCGATATCGGTCCCGCTTTGAACGCCGCCATCTACCATCACCGTGCATTGACGCCCAACTGCGTCGACAATTGCAGGCAGCGCGTCAGCGCTGGCGGGGGACGCGTCGTTTTGCCTGCCGCCGTGGTTAGAGACAATGACACCGTCTGCACCACACGCGACAGCTGCTTTAGCGTCTTCGGGATGCAATATGCCTTTGACTACCAGCGGGCCCTGCCAGCGACCTCTCAAGTCTTGTATGACACTGTCATCCACGGGCGTGCGCAGGGCGAATCGGATCTCGCTCGCGGTGCGCTTGAGATTGCCTTGATTGAGGTAGGGGTCGAGGTTGGCAAATACGGGCAAGCCCTGCCGGGCTTGTGATAACGCCCACCACGGGTGTGACACGCTTTGCCATATGGATTTTAAATCAATGCGAGGTGGTACGGCCAGGCCGCTTCTGATGTCTGCCGGTCGTCTGCCCGGTGTGGGCACATCCACTGTGACCACCAACACATCGACCCCAGCTTCGCGAGCGCGCGCGAGCAAATCATCACGGATGTGGGTGTCGGCCGGTGGGTAGAGTTGGAACCAAAAAGGACTCTTGATGGTGTCTGCGATGTCTTCGATTGCACTCGTCGACATCGTGCTCAAAATAAACGGCAGACCAAGTGATGTGGCCGCTTGCGCGTGGTGCACCGATGCTGAGGGGCAAATCAATCCACTCAAACCAAGCGGTGCGACACCAAACGGGGCACTGTATGCAGTGCCAAACAGCGAGGTGTCCAGCGTCGTCTCGCCGCAAGGTTGCAAGTACCGTGGGCAGAGCTGAACCGCATCGAGCGCCTGGCGGTTTGCCTCAACATTGACCTCGCCCGCGCACCCGCGCACGAGGTAGTCCCACACAAAGCGCGGCAACTTTCGCTGCGCTATCTCCGCCAAGTGTGGGATCGACGCTGCCCGTTTGAGCAGCGCCGTTGAGGCGGCTGGGCGACCGCTGTCAGGCATTGGCCGCGGCCAGTGCAGCCATGAAACGGTGGCGGATAACCACCGGGTCTGTGTCGATCACTGGTAGTTTGATGTTGCCTGACTCACACTTGCAGACAATGACTGTTTTCTGCTTTGAGTCGATCGCAGCTTGCAGCGCTGCTCGGCCTTCAGTGTCTTGGCACTCGACCACATTTTCACAGCCACAAGCGCGGGCAACGTCAGCGAGCGACGTGTTGCCACCGGCGTAAGTCGGTTGGTCACCTGTGGACCCGTAGCTGCCGTTGTCGACGATAAACAGCACGTAATTATCTGCTGTGTTATTGCCGATGGTTGCGAGCGTGCCGAGATTGGTTAAGACCGAACCGTCACCGTCGATGGCGACGATGGTCTGTGGTTGACTCAACGCTAGGCCAAAGCCGATGGAGGAGGACAACCCCATAGTGCCAAGCATGTAAAAAAAGTTCTCTCGATCACCAAGCTGGTGGAGTTCCTGACTTGGCAGGCCAATGTTGCACACAACGAAGTGCTTTTCGAGAATGGGGTAGAGCGTTTTCAGAAGTTCGGAACGGATCATCTCAGTAGCCTCCCCAGAAGTTGGCGTCGGTCAGGATCGCGACCGGTTTCTTGCTCATGAAGCAGTACTTCAAGATGGTGTCAAATTCTGCGGCGTCTGATTCTTGGTGAAAGTGGTAGGTTGGAATCAGCAATTGGTCGAGCAGTGCTTTGGTGTGCACCGCCATCTCAACTTGGCATGACACGGGCTCGCGCAGTTCGCCTCGGTAGCTGATCAGCATCGGCAGAGGCATTCTGTAGAATTGCGTGAGCGTTACCAAGGTGTTGACGGTGACACCAATGGCTGTGTTTTGCATGATGATCGCGGGGCGCTTACCGCCCATCCATGCGCCGGCGCAAAGCCCGATGCCTTCGTCTTCCTTGTTGCACGGGACGTGTTGGATGGCGTCGTGTTTGTCGACGCCCTCAATCACACCGCCCAGCTGCTTGCAGGGCACAGTGGTGACAAATTCAATTTGGTTTGCAACCAAATCGTTCACCAGTTTGTCACTGATGGACATAGGGTGTTCTCCTGGGAGGGTCGGACTGTTCATTTTGCGGTGAAGCCGCCATCAACCGGCAGTATTTGGCCGGTCACGTAAGCTGAAGCGTCACTGCACAGAAAAATCAGGGGGCCAATAAGGTCTTCGGGTTCGCCGTTGCGGCCAATGCAAGTCTGTGCGGCGAGCTTGGCCGACAGTTCAGCGTCCTCGAATACCGGTGCTGTCAGTGGCGTTCTAAAAAAACCTGGTGCGACAGCATTTGCGTTGATGCCGTGTGCAGACCATGCTTCGGCCATGGCGCGGGTGAGTTGCGCGAGCCCGCCCTTAGCGGCGCCGTAGGCAATGCCGGCATGAAAGGCGCGAAAGCTCTGCAAAGACGCAAAATTGACGATGCGCCCCCATTGCTTTTGTTGCATTGCTGGCACCAGCGCTTTGGCAAGATAGAACGGGGCGCTGAGGTTCAGGTCTAAACTCAACTTCCACATGGCGGGGTCGACGTCATCTGCGGGTTGGCGGGTGTTGATGCCGGCGGCATTGATCAGGATGTCCGGTGCGCCAAAAGGTTGTGCGATGGCGTCGGCGACGCTGTCAATGGTGTCCAGCGCGCTGAGATCGGCCATCACCGACGCGGCGCGCTCGCCGTGGGCGCTTTGCCACTGGGTGAGTTCATTTTCGCGGCGGGCCACACCGACGACCTGTGCACCGGCTGCGACCAGCGCATCCGCCGCAGCCCGGCCCAGTCCAGAGCTCGCGCCTGTGACGCAGGCAACGCGGTTGCTGAGGTCGAACAAGGTGCTCACGGGGCGAGCTCGAAGTCTTTGTCTGGGAAGTATTTGTGCAAGCGCACGTCGGCGGCACGCGCGTGGCCTTCCATGCCTTCGAGCCTGGAGATGCGTGCGGTGGCCTCGGCCACGGGCATGGAGCCCTCGCGCGTTGCGCGCTGCCAGGTGACCACTTTCATGAATTTGTGCACCGACAATCCACCGGTGTAGCGCGCAGCGCCGGAGGTTGGCAGGACATGGTTGGTGCCAGCGGCTTTGTCACCGTAGGAGACCGTGGTTTCCTCGCCCAAAAACAACGAGCCGTAACATTTGAGGCGCCCGAGCCACCAGTCGAGATCTTTGGCCTGCACGGTCAAGTGCTCTGGGGCGTAGTCGTCTGAGACGGACGCCATTTCTTCACGGTCGCTACAAAGTATGACTTCGGCGTAGTCGCGCCACGCTGCGGCGGCGTTGTCGCCGTTCAGTGTTGGCAGGTCTGCGATCAGCTCCGGCACGCGCGCCATGACAGTTTCTGCGAGCGCTTTGTCATCAGTGACCAGCCAGACAGGAGAGTTGTATCCGTGTTCAGCCTGGCTCACGAGATCAACGGCCACGATTTCGGCGTCGGCGTCGCCGTCTGCAAGGATCAGGCTGTCGGTTGGCCCGGCAAACATGTCGATGCCGACCTGACCGAACAAGATACGCTTGGCCTCGGCGACGTATTGATTGCCAGGACCGACAAGAATGTCAGCTTTGGGCAGGCCGAACAGGCCGTAAGTCATGCTCGCCACACCTTGGACGCCACCGAGCGCAAGCAGTGTATGTGCGCCGGCGATGTGCGCGGCGTAAATGATGGCTGGCGCGATGCCTTCGTTTGGTCTCGGCGGCGAACAAGCGACGATGTGATCGACGCCCGCGACCTGTGCGGTGGTGACGGTCATGATGGCCGAGGCGATGTGGCTATAACGCCCGCCTGGCACGTAGCAGCCCGCCGCGCGGCACGGTATGCACCGCTGGCCAGCGATCACGCCGGGTGCCACTTCCGTTTCAAATTCCTGCAACGACGCTCGCTGCGCTTCGGCGAAGCGGGCAACGTTGGCGTGCGCGTATTGGATGTCACGTTGCAGCTGTGCTGGCACTTTTTCAGTTGCCGCCCGGATCGCTGCGGCGTCCAGAATCACTTCACCCTCGTATTTATCGAGCTCTCTTGCGTACTTGAGGGCAGCTTCGTCGCCGCCGCTTTCAATGTTGTCGAGCATGGCGCGCACCTGCTCGTTGACACTGCTCTGGTCGCCGGCGGCGGTGTGGGTGGCTTTTTTGAGGTAGGTGATGGTCACGGTGTGGTCCTTGTCGGCAACACGGATGTGTTGGGTGCAGCGTGGCAAATTCTGACTGCGAGTGTAAGCGCTTGCATTCTGCGATGCAAGCGCTTACAAAGGACGCCAACGCAAACTTCAATAAGTACCTTTTCCATGGCCGATTCCTCACTGCCCACTCTCGAAGACGTGGCCCGGTTGGCTGGTGTCTCAACCGCGACAGTGTCGCGTTGTCTCAACGCGCCGGAGCGGGTCGCAACTGAAACCCGAAAGCGTGTGGAAACGGCTGTGGACACGCTGGGCTACACACCCAATTTCGGCGCGCGCGCACTTGTGCTGCGTCGCACCGGCATCGTTGGCGCTGTCATACCAACGCTTGCGAGTGCAATCTTCGCGCGCGCCATTCAGGCCTTTCAAAACGAGCTCGACGTGGCAGGTTGGACGCTGGTACTCGCCAGTTCAGACAGCAAGCGCGAGACTGAAGCGCGTCAAATCCGCGCGTTGACTGCACGCGGGGTTGATGGTTTGTTGTTAGTGGGTGCTGAGCGAGATGAGGAGACTTACCGCTTCCTCGAGAAACGCCAGATGCCTTACGTGATTGGTTGGACGGTGGACGTGCCTGAGGGACAGGCTTGTGTTGGTTTCGACAATGCCGGTGCGATGGCTGCAATGACTGGCAAGGCGCTGGCGTTGGGGCACCGGCATTTTGCGGTGATCACAGCGTCCTTGGCGCAGAACGACCGTGCGCGCAATCGCGTGGCGGGCGTGCGCGCGGCGTTGGCGAAAGCAAGCCTCGATCCCAGTGCCCTGCAGGTTGAGGAGGTGCCCTATCAACTTGATGCCGCGGGTGATGCCTTTGACAGGCTGATGGCTGCGACACCGTCGCCAACCATTGTCATGTGCGGAAATGACGTTCAGGCGGCTGGGGCCATTCGTCGTGCACAACAGCGCGGCCTGCGCGTGCCTGCTGACGTGTCTGTGACTGGCTTTGACAATCTCGAGCACGCGCAGTTGGTTGATCCTGGTGTCACCACGGTCAATGTGCCGCACGTCGACATGGGTAGCAGAGCGGCCCAAGAACTGGTGAAGCTGATTCACGGCAGCGTCGTGGGTCCGCCAGTCACCTTGCCAGTGTCCGTGGTAGAACGCGGCTCGCTTGGGCCCGCGCCAGGCTGAGGGGTGGGGAGCGTGCGATGATCACACCGCTGACGCAGTGGAAGCAGCCAATCGGAGACTGATGTGCGCAACGATCCCTTTTTTCAGCCTGTCTCGGCAATGGAGTTGGCGCGCTTTGCCGGCGTGCCGACTTTCATGCGGTTGCCAGCTTTGACCCCAGATCATCCGCGCTATTGCGATGTCGACATTGGACTGGTTGGGGTCCCGTGGGACGGGGGTACGACCAACCGCGCGGGTGCACGCCACGGGCCGAGACAGCTGCGTGATTGCTCAACGATGATCCGCGCAATGAATTCGGCCACAGGCGTTGCGCCTTTCGCTGCGGTCAACTGCGCAGACCTTGGCGACGTGCCGCCAAACCCTGTGGACATTCTGGACAGCCTTGAGCGTGTCTCGGCCTTTTACCGCGGGTTGGTTGACCAGTGCATTGTGCCGCTTACGGCCGGCGGCGATCACTTGGTGACGCTTCCAGTGTTGCGTGCTTTGGCTGCCGACAAGCCAGTTGGCTTGATTCAATTTGACAGCCATACCGATCTTTTTGACAGCTACTTCAACGGCAGTCGATACACCCACGGCACACCTTTCAGGCGGGCTATAGAAGAGGGCCTGGTTGATCCAGCCCGGTTTGTGCAGATTGGCATTCGCGGCACCGCGTACAACAACGATGACATCGAGTGGGGTTTGGCCCAAGGGGTGCGCATCATCCGGGTGGAAGAGCTGTTTGCACGGGGCATAGCTGATGTGATGGCAGAAGCGCGTGACATCCTCGGAACCGCGCCGTGTTATTGCACCTATGACATCGATTTTGTTGACCCAACCTTTGCACCGGGTACCGGGACGCCAGAAGTTGGCGGTCCCAACAGCTTCCAGGCTTTACAGGTGGTCCGCGAATTGGGCGGGCTTAATTTGATCGGTGCTGATCTTGTTGAAGTGTCGCCACCCTTTGACGCCGCGGGGGGGACGGCATGGCTCGGTGCGTCGTTGATGTTCGAGTTGTTGTGTGTCCTGGCGACGCGCGAGCACGTGACGCCTGAATTCTGACGTCGTGGCGGGCGCCACCTCGTAACCCCTTTGCGCGAATGGGCTCTCGGTGCGTGAAATCGTCACTGCCAAATTGGGATGAATTCAGCATTTTTATGCTTATCTACGGGTGTTGACGGTACTGAATCTGTGGTGCCGGTTCCATGCTGTCACATTGCGTTAATACATCAAGTGCGGCTGCCGATAGCCCCAGCCACGGTGGCGTTACTCTTGCGAGTTCACGTTCAAAAAGAACCGTTAATTCGCGCCGACACTGCATAGTTTCTCTCTAAAATAAACAGTGCGTCGAGTCGGCGCAACGCACCTTATCCACTTCAGATTTCCCGGAGCCCGCGTGAGCAATCCCATTGACCTTGGACCGATTCCAGAGCTGTATGTCTCTGCAGACAGCGCACAAAAACTCAAAGTCGACGCGGCGGATTTGCCGAGTTGGGACCTGACACCGCGACAGATTTGCGATCTGGATATGCTGATGAACGGGGGCTTCAACCCGCTCAAAGGCTTCTTGAGTGAAGCGGATTACAACGGTGTCATTGACTCCATGCGCCTGGCTGATGGCGCGTTGTGGCCGATGCCAATCACACTCGATGTCTCGCAAGCGTTTGCTGATGGCCTCGAGCTTGGACAAGACATTGCACTGCGAGATCAAGAGGGCGTGATTCTCGCGATTCTGTCCGTGTCCGACCGCTGGACTCCGGACAAGTCCCGCGAAGCTGAGAAAGTGTTTGGTGCAGATGACTCCGCTCACCCGGCTGTCAACTACCTGCACAACACAGCAGGTCCGGTGTACCTCGGCGGACCGATCACTGGCATTCAGTCGCCGGTTCACTACGACTTTCGCGCTCTGCGCAATACCCCCAATGAAATGCGCGCCTTTTTCCGCAAGCTTGGGTGGCGGCGCATTGTGGCCTTCCAAACCCGCAACCCATTGCACCGGGCGCACCAAGAATTGACCTTCCGCGCTGCGCGTGACGTGCAAGCGAACCTGTTGATTCACCCTGTGGTTGGTTTGACCAAGCCTGGGGACATTGACCACTTTACGCGTGTTCGGTGTTACGAGGCTGTGCTCGAGCACTACCCAACCAGCACCACATCACTGAGTTTATTGAACCTCGCGATGCGAATGGCTGGTCCCCGCGAAGCGGTGTGGCACGGTTTGATCCGTCGTAACTTCGGCTGCACCCACTTTATTGTTGGGCGCGACCACGCGGGCCCCGGTGCTAACAGCAATGGCGACGATTTCTACGGACCATACGATGCTCAGGATCTATTTCGTACTCACCAGGACGAGATGGGCATCGAGATGGTTGACTTCAAGCACATGGTGTATGTGCAAGAGCGTGTGCAGTACGAGCCCGCCGATGAAGTGGAAGAGGGCGCAACCGTCCTGAACATCTCGGGGACGGAGTTGCGTCGCCGGCTTGCCGAAGGGCTTGACATTCCTGAGTGGTTTTCGTTTCCAGAGGTGGTTACAGAGCTGCGCAAGACCAAGCCGCCACGCGCTAAGCAGGGTTTTACTGTGTTTTTCACCGGGCTCTCTGGGTCTGGTAAGTCCACAGTGGCGAATGCCCTGATGGTCAAGCTCATGGAACTCGGTGGACGGCCGGTGACGCTGCTAGACGGCGACGTTGTGCGCAAGCACCTGTCTTCAGAGCTCGGTTTTTCCAAAGAACACCGCGACCTCAACATCCGTCGTATTGGGTATGTGGCCTCAGAAATTACCAAGAACGGTGGCATCGCGATTTGTGCACCGATTGCGCCTTACACGGCCACCCGCCGGGCAGTGCGCGAGTCTATCGAGGCTTACGGTGCCTTTGTTGAGGTGCACGTGGCGACATCACTTGAGGAGTGCGAGCGGCGTGACCGCAAAGGACTCTACAAGCTTGCGCGCGAAGGCAAAATCAAGGAGTTCACGGGTATCTCTGATCCTTATGAAGCACCTGAAAGCGCAGAACTCGTGCTCGACACCGAGGGACAGAATGTCGATTTCGTTGCGCATCAAGTGATCCTGAAGCTCGAATCACTTGGGCTTATTGGCGGAAACTGAGTTCAGTGAACTGAAATCATCAGGCCGGTACGCCCGGTCTGATGAGATCACTGCCAAGTTTGACGCGCCAGTGAGCTTGGCACTTGGCTACTGAAAGCAACTGCGTTGTGCCCAAGTTCTCAAGCAGTTCGCTCTGTGGTTGTCTGCGTGCAGCGGCGTCATGTATCCCCAGAGCGGGTGAGCAGGTGAGCAAAGTCTCATTGCTAGCACCACTCGAAGGTGAGCTGACTGTGGTAGCGGGCAAATGCTTCTGCTAACATTGCGCTCCCGCGTTCGACGCGGAGTTGTTCAGGGGGCGATTAGCTCAGCGGGAGAGCACTGCCTTCACACGGCAGGGGTCACTGGTTCAATCCCAGTATCGCCCACCACCCTTACACCCCACTAGCTTATTTTTCAATGACTTAGCGCATCATGCGCTTTGAATACTCTGGGCGCCCTGAAACGCCACGGTGTGATTGCAGCGAGACACGTTTGAGTCACGCTGCGGAGCGCGAGCAACAGACCGGCGTATGCACTCTCGTCAATTCGTTAGGCTGGCGCGGGTAACCGACGTTAGGATCGTCTGGTGGTTACACGGCCGCGGTAGGTTTCACAATCAGTTAAGTCTGTTACTTGAGTGCATGCACTTCTCGATCGTGCCTTTACACCTACGGCTCGCCGTCTCGCTCCGCTTGGATACGATCTGGCCCGATGTGATCCAGTTCACACAAATTCTCGCCGCTCAATTCATACGCTCGCCCAAAGCCTTCGATATAACGACCGCTGATTAGGGTGAGTCTGTATAAACTGAAATCTTGCAGCTCTCGCATTACCGACACTGTCTCACCAAACTTGGCTGTTAATTCATCGAGAACGGTGTTGTACATTTCAGAATTTCTAGTTTCTTCCTCTGCCTTGCATTGCAAGCTCTGGCGTTGCCGTGCAAACGCATTTGTATTTTCATCCTCTGGCGCAATGATCAAGATGCCGACTGATCCCGTGCATTGGATATTGCGTGTGTGCGCTGTGAGGCTGCTTATAAATAGCCAAAATGAGCTATCAAAGTGCAAGCAAGGCGCATGGCTTGATTCACAGCTGCCGTCTGCGTTGTGCGTTGCAAGGTACAAAGTGTTGCATTTTTGGCGCTGTGTCAGCATTCGGTTTCGCACGTGATGCAAAGACTGATCAATTTTCATTACTTGGCGTTTTTCTGTGTTGACGGTTGTTGTCCATTTGTGGCTATCTGTAATACCACGTCGGACGTGGCATTTTAATTCAAAGGAAAGATATCAAATGGAAAGGTACGTTCTCGATGCGACAGTCGTCCGAACTGCGTTATGCAACCCGGATGGCCCATCAGCTTATTTGATTTCAGAAGCGCTGTCAGACAACGTCGTGTTGCTCACCAGTTGTCCGCTTTTTACAGAGTATGAATCACATTGTATGGCACCTGCGATATGGCAGCCGAGCGGGCTGGTAGCATGGCAAGCCGGAGAGTTTTTGGACGGCTTGGCAGCGTTGATGCGCACCGTGACATTTCCAGCTGGATGGCTGCCCAAGCTGAAAGATGTGGTTTGCGAATTGTCTCTGTTGACCGCAGTGCACGGTGACGCCGATGCAGTGGTGTCGCTGGCGCAGCCGCAGTACGGTGAAGCCTGCAACAGATTCGATGTTGCCCTGCTGTCACCGCAGCAAGCGGTGGGGAGGCTCAACCATGGCTGATTACGTCACATGCAGAGTACGCCTGCCCCGCGGCATGCAATCTCAAGTCAGCGCTTTGACGCGCCAAGAAGGCGGCACAGTCAATCAGTTCATCGCGATCGCTGTTGCCGAGAAGCTCACTACAGCAGAATCGCTTGAAGCCCTGGCGCATCGGGCGAAACGGGCTGACATCAAGTCGTTTCGGCAGATTTTGGGGCGGCGCAAGAAGTGCGCGCCAGAGTCGGGTGACACCTAAGGGCGAGAACAGCAAGTGTTACCAGAACGTAGAGGGCCCGCAATCAGCGGGCTCTCCTGATTGAGCCAGAAAGCCATAGCGCTGATGCTTATGTAACAGTCCAGCCTGTGGCGCTTGGAGTTGCGTTGCACCAATGATGTGGCACGAATTCAGCAACCGTCCCAGACGTGGACTGACGGGTGATTGCTGCATTCCGTGTCAGATGTACTGTCCGCGTTGGATTGTCACATCATAGAGTTGCGTGCATGCCGCGTTGACGTGCAAGCATTTTCCCGCCAGTACGCCATACTTTTTTTCCAACGAGCGATTTTTCAGCTCGTGTATTCCTATGGTGCGACAAGCGACGTGATGAAAGTCCTATTGGTGTTCGGAACCCGGCCTGAAGCGATAAAAATGGCGCCACTGGTGCGCACGCTGGCAGACGCTGATGGCATTGATGCGCGTGTCTGTGTCACCGGGCAGCACCGCGAAATGCTCGATCAAGTGATGTCGTTGTTTGAACTGACCGCGGACTACGATCTCGCCATCATGAAGCCCGGCCAGGATCTCAGTGACGTGACAAGCGCCGTCATACTTGGGCTGCGCGAAGTCATTGCGGACTTCAAGCCAGACAGGTTGCTGGTGCACGGCGATACCACCACCACGCTTGCGACGAGCTTAGCCGCCTACTATGCACAAGTGCCAGTAGGCCACGTTGAGGCTGGCCTACGCACTGGCAACATCTACTCCCCTTGGCCTGAAGAAGCGAACAGGAAGCTCACTGGCGCGATAGCGGACCGGCATTACGCGCCCACAGAAGAATCTCGGCAGAACTTGCTTAAGGAAGGCGTTCCAGACAGCAACATCATTGTGACGGGAAACACGGTGATCGATGCGCTTCAGTGGGTGGTTGGCAAACTCGACAGAGACGAGGCGTTAAGAGCCGACATCGAAGCCAATTTCCCTTTTCTCTCGCCAGACCGGCGGCTCATCCTTGTGACGGGTCACCGCCGTGAAAGCTTTGGCGATGGATTTGAGCGAATTTGCCAAGCATTGAAACAGCTAGGCGAACGAGGCGATGTGGACGTCGTCTATCCCGTGCATCTGAACCCTAATGTCCGAGAGCCTGTGAATCGCATACTGTCAGATGCTACCAATGTCCATTTGATCGAACCGCAAGGCTACTTGCCGTTTGTGTACTTGATGAACCGCAGCCACTTGATCATCACCGACTCAGGTGGCGTGCAAGAAGAAGCGCCTTCGCTTGGTAAACCGGTTTTGGTGATGCGTGACACTACCGAACGGCCTGAAGCCGTCGAGGCGGGGACCGTGAAACTGGTGGGCACCGATGCCGAGAAAATCAGCCTTGCCGCTGGTCAGCTGCTCGATGACGAATCGGTGTATCAAGCGATGAGCGTGGCGCACAATCCCTATGGCGATGGACGGGCTTGTCAGCGCATTGTGGAGAGCTTGCAGGGCGCAGGCTGAATACCATCAGGACTGCTTACAGCTGCTGCTGTGCTATTCGTCGTGCGCTGTTTAAGCCAAAGCCGTGATGCCAGTGTAACATAAACCAACAAAATATGTATTAATAGGAAT
>CALAMQ010000006.1 GCA_937925815.1 uncultured Granulosicoccaceae bacterium
ACCGCGATGGCCTCTGGCGAGAGCCAGTGGATCACAGGCCCCCAAGCGCGCGAAGACGTACAGCGCCTGCGCGCTGAGGCCGATTGCACGCTGACCGGCATCGGCACGCTGCTCGCTGACGACCCGGCCATGACCGTGCGCATGAGCGCCGCCGAACTTGGCGCCGAGACCTTGCGACAGCCCATGCGTGCATTACTGGACACGGCGCTGCGCTGCCCGCCGGATGCCAAGTGGCTACAACTTGCGGGGGATAAGCGGGTCTACACCACCGCATCAACGGCACAGCCACTTGGCAATGCCGAGGTGGTTCGCGTCGCGCCGGCAGACGGCGGGGTCTCGCTCGAGGCGGTCTGGACCGATCTTGCCGACCGTGGCGTTGGCTTTGTGCACCTCGAATGTGGCCCGACACTCGCCGGGCAGGCGCTGAGCGGCGGTTGGGTGGACGAGATGGTGGTCTACCTCGCACCGACATTGCTCGGAGAGGCCGCGCGGCCACTGGCGTACCTGCCTGGCCTCGAGCAGCTCGCGGCGGCGCCGCGCTTCGCGATTCGTGATCTGGGCCAAGTGGGTAATGACCTCCGTGTGGTACTAATACCCGCGTCAATTGAGTGATCGCCCGGCGATCTGGAGAGCGAAATGTCAACGATTGTGGTGGTCCAAAAAGGCCACAAAGCCTGTATTGCCGCCGACAGCCTCACCAGCTTCGGCGACCAGACCTTGGGCGCGCAATACGATTGCCACAGCGATAAAATTCAAAAAATCCACAACAGTTACTTTGGGATTGTCGGCAGCGCGGCGCATTCGCTGGTGGTCGAATCCGCGCTCAAGGGCGCCGGCAACACCGCGCGCTTGAACAGCCGGGCGGAGATATTCCAGACCCTCGTTAAATTGCACAAAACGCTCAAGGAAGACTACTTCCTAAACCCCTCAGAATCCGAGGATGACCCCTACGAATCCATCCGCTTCGACGCGGTCTTGGTCAACGCGCACGGCATTTTTGGGATCTATTCGCTGCGCGAGGTGTATCAGTACCAGCGCTTCTGGGCGATTGGCGCGGGCGCGGATTACGCGCTCGGCGCAATGCACGCACTCTATGACCGCCTCGACTCCGCCGAGGAGATCGCGCGCGCTGCCATTGAGGCGAGCGCGGAGTTCAACAACGCAACGGCACTGCCAATGACGTTGCAAACCCTCAACGTTCTTGGAAAGACTTAAAGACATGTTCACCGGAATCATTCAGGCGCTTGGACACATCACGCAATTGACCCCGGTTGGCGGCGACGTCCGCCTCGGCGTCTCGCTCGGGGCGCTCGCCAACGAGAAAATCGCGCTCGGCGACAGCGTGGCGGTCAATGGTGTGTGCCTGACGGCGGTTGAATTGAACGATGGCAACATGATCGCGGACGTCTCTAACGAGACCCTGAAGCTCACCAGCCTCGGCGCTCTCGGGGTGGGGGACAAGGTCAACCTCGAACTCGCGCTGATGCCAACCAGCCGGCTCGGTGGTCACATTGTCAGTGGCCATGTCGACGGCTTAGGTGAAGTGCTCAGGCGCTACCCCGACGGCCGCTCCGAGCGCTTTCATTTCAAGGCGGCGCGCGAACTCATGCCGTATATCGCGGCCAAGGGCTCTATCACCATCGACGGCACCAGCCTGACGGTCAACAGCGTCAACGATGACAGCTTCGAGGTGAACATAGTGCCGCACACGCTGGCGCACACCGTCATGGGCGGTTATCAGTCGGGCACCAAGGTGAACCTTGAAGTCGATGTGGTGGCGCGTTATATCGAGCGGTTGTTGACCACCGGCCGCGGCGGTGGCTCGGGTGGTATCACCGAAGAACTGCTGGCCGAGTCCGGACTGACGCCGCCGTCGGTTGGCTGACCGCGCTCAACCACTTTTTTGCAGCGCGCGCTCGCGCGCCAGCACGTACAGGCTCGCACCCACGATAATGCCGGCGCCGATCACGGTGTAGCGGTCCGGCAGGTCACCGAAGGCGACGTAGCCAACAAAGATTGCAAACACCATGATGCTGAAATTAAAAGGCTGCAGTGTGCTCGCCGGTGCGCGCGTGAGTGCTGCCACCAGCAGCATGTGGCCGATCAAACTCGTGGTGCTCAACGCCAGCATCAAGCCTGCGTCCTGTGCGCTCGGCCACACCCAGGGGCCGCCAAGTGGCGCCAGTGGCACGATCACACTGCCGATCAGCGCCATGTAGATGAGATTGGTTTCGAAGCGCTCACGGCTGCTCAGCAAACGCGTCAACAATTGGTATCCGCACCACATCAGCATCGCGAGCAAAATCAAAAAGGTGCCTGGCGCTGGGCTGATCACGCCGGGTCGGATGATCAAGAGTGCGCCCGCAAAACCGACCGCCACGCTCACCACGCGCCGCCAACCGACCCGCTCACCGAGCACTGGCACCGCGAGCAACGTCACAACCAGTGGGTAGACTGAAAACAACGCGTGCGCTTCGGCCAGCGTGATGGTGGTCAGCGCCGAGGCGAACACCACTATCTCAAGGCTCCAGATCGACGAGCGCAGCACCTGCTTGAACGGTTCAGTGGTGGCGAGCGCCGCGCGGATGCCGCAGCGGCGGTGCGCAAACCACAACACAAAGACCAAAAAGGTCCACATCCGCACCGAGACAAATTCGGTCACTGGGTAGTGTTGTCCGAGCTGCTTTGAGATTCCGTCGCCAACGGCGAGAATGGCCGAGGCGATCAGCACTTGCGCGATGGCGACCGTATGGCTGTGCATGGGTGTGGTCTGTGCTCGGTGGACGCGCGCTCTGCGGCTGGCGCCGGGATGGTACGCCAAAAAGCCAGGTCACGGGTTGCGTTTTATGACGGTAGACAGTTTGAGCTTTGGTGGCAGATCAATTGTGGCCGGGCAACTCCCTCGGCCACCGGTGCCACTGGGCCTTCGCAGTGGCATCGTGCACACGGTGGTTGGCGGCTTGTCGCCGCGGTCGTGGCGCGCGCGCAAGTGCGCGGCTACCGTGTTGGCAACAGAACGAGCGCTGGTGCTAGATGCCGGGCTGGGGGTTCGGTTGACCGCGTTTTACACAGGTGGTCTCTCAGACACGCAAGTGATTCTGATTCACGGATGGGAGGGCAGTGCGCAGTCGGCCTATGTCTTGTCTGCCGCCTCTGCGCTGCACGTGGCCGGGCACTCGGTCTGCCGGCTGCAACTGCGTGATCACGGTGATAGCCACGGTTTGAACGAGGCCCCCTTTCTCGGCAGTGAACACGCAGAGGTCATCGCGGCTGTGGCTGAAGTGCAGCGGCGATTCCCCGCGACACGCACGGTGGTGGTGGGGTATTCACTCGGCGGAAATTTTGCCGTTCGTCTCGCAGCTTTTGGCCGCGACGCCGGGCTCTCTCTTGCGCACGTGGTTGCGGTGTCGCCGCCAATAAACCCACGAGACGCCGCGCACACTATTTCATCTAGTGCTCTGTTTAACCGCTACTTTGCGCGGCGATGGAAATCTTCCATCCGCTTGAAGATGCAGCATTTCGCGTCCTGGCGCGCACACGCAAAATTGCTTGAAATCGACGATATCATCGCAATGCACGAGGCTTTTGTGCCGCGCTTTACGGCCTTTGCCAACGCCGACGCTTATTTCGCATCCTATGCACTTAACGCTGAAAATCTCGGACAACTCAGTTGCAGCGCAGACCTAGTCCTCGCCGCCGACGACCCGGTGTGCCCAGTTGATAGCCTGCGTGACGTTGCGCGAATTGCCGGTTTGACAACCACGGTGGTGCCGCACGGCGGGCATTGTGGTTTTCTGGAGGACTGGCGCATGCGAAGCTGGTTGGACCGCTACCTTGTGCACACTGTTGACGGCGTCGCTCACTGTTCGTGATCAGGTTGTATGGCTCTCTGCTTGGCATCTGGGACGGGCCTTGGCATACACTGCGGGTATTTGCATGATGGTGACTTGCCGACGTGACGGACAATCAAAGCTCAGTCCCTGGTGCATCGCTGCCAGACGCGGTGGACACGCTGATCATCGGCGCGGGGCAGGCAGGCCTTGCCACCAGCGAGCACCTCTCAGCGGCCGGCGTGCCACACCTGATTCTCGAGCGCGCCCGCTTGGTTGAACGCTGGCGAACCGCGCGTTGGGATTCGCTGGTGGCCAACGGTCCGGCCTGGCATGACCGCTTTCCCTCGCGTGAGTTTGACCTGCCGGGCGACGCCTTTGCCAGCCGCGATGAGGTGGTTGCGTACTTTGAAGGCTTCGCCGAGCAGATCGACGCGCCGGTTCGCTGCGGGGTTGAGGTCACCCGCGTGGCACGCGCCGCTGGCGGTGACGGCTTCAGCGTGCAAACCACCTCAGGCCAGATCACGGCGCGCAAGGTGGTGGTTGCAACGGGACCCTTTCAAACCCCAGTGATTCCGCCATTGGTGCCGCAAGCGTCCGGCCTCCACCAGTGTCACTCGCACGATTACCACAACCCCGAGCAACTGCCGGAGGGCGCGGTGCTGGTGGTCGGTGCGGGCTCATCTGGGTCGCAAATTGCCAATGAGTTACTGCGCGCGGGCCGCGAGGTGTACCTGTATGTCGGGCCACACGACCGACCGCCGCGTCGCTACCGTGACCGCGACTTTGTCTGGTGGCTTGGCGTGCTCGGCAAGTGGGAGATGAAAACCCCGGAAGCAGGCAGAGAGCACGTGACTATCGCGGTCAGTGGTGTCGACGGTGGCAAAACCGTGGACTTTCGTGATTGCGCGGCGCGTGGCATGCGCCTGCTCGGCATGTCCGAAGGATTTGAAGACGGCGTCATGCGTTTTGCTGATGACCTTGGGACCAATGTTGCAGCGGGCGACGCCAACTACCTCTCTGTGCTCGACGAAGCCGATGCCTATGTTGCGCGTGAAGGTCTTGATTTGCCCGAAGACCCCGCGGCACGCGTGATCGGTGCCGACCCGGACTGTTTGCTGAATCCAATACGCACGCTCGATTTTGAACAGGCCAATGTGCGCAGCATTGTCTGGGCCACGGGTTATGCGCAAGATTTTAATTGGCTGGAACTCGATGCCTTCTCTGATGATGGAAAGCCACGTCATGACCGTGGCGTGTCAGTGGAGCCGGGATTGTATTTTATTGGCCTGCCGTGGCTCTCAATGCGCGGATCGTCCTTTATTTGGGGCGTGTGGCAAGACGCAAAATACCTCGCTGCGCAGATCGCAAAAAATTGATTGCCTCGCGGTGAGTGCAATCGCTTGCGTGCACGCGGTTGACGGGGCAAGCTTGGTCGGATGAATACTCTCTCTGGCAGTGAGCCTTTGCGAGCCGCGTTGTGGATGGTCGGTGCGATGCTGTCGTTTAGCATGATGGCGGTCTCTGGCCGTGAACTCGCCGGTCAGCTAGACACTTTTGAAATCATGTTTTACCGCTCGCTGATCGGCATGGTGGTGGTGCTCGCTGTCGCCAAGTTGTGCGGTACCTTGCAGGACATCCGTTGCCGTCGTCTCGGCACCCACATCGCCCGCAACGCGTTTCACTTCGCGGGTCAGAATTTGTGGTTTTACGCCGTCGGCTTTATCCCGCTGTCGCAACTCTTTGCATTCGAATTTTCAACGCCGCTCTGGGGTGCGTTGTTTGCACCGCTGGTACTCGGTGAGCGCTTGACTCGCACGCGCTTGCTTGCCTGTGGGCTCGGCTTTGTCGGTATTTTGATCGTCGCCCGACCAGATAACATGACGCTCTCGGCACCAACCCTCGCAGCGATTGCCTGTGCGCTGGGTTTTGCCGGGGCAATCTTGTTGACCAAACTTTTGAGCCGCACGGAGTCGATCACCAGCATTCTCTTTTGGCTGACAGTTATTCAAGCGGTGTTTGGATTTGTCACCGTCTTTTGGGACGGCGAGATCACATTGCCCACAACGCGATCACTGCCGTGGATTGTTGCAGTCGGTGTGTGCGGATTGATCGCACATTTCTCTCTGACCAAAGCACTGACGCTGGCACCGGCCACGGTGGTGATGCCGCTCGACTTTTTGCGCCTGCCGCTGATCGCGCTCGTCGGTTTCTTGCTCTACGGCGAGCCATTGCTGGCCTCGGTTCTGATTGGCTCGGTGCTTATTTGTTACGCCAATTGGCTCAATATCAACGCCGAACAGCGACGGCGCTAGCAAAATTGCCGGCACAATTTCCAATGTCGCTGAAAGTGCAGTGCGTCACGGTACTTCAGGTACACTCGAGTCAATTTTCAATTGAGGCAGCCCCGCATGTCTGAAGCATTGCTGATCCACACTGACTCACGGGGCGTTATGCGCCTGACGCTGAATCGGCCGGACTTGCATAATGCCTTTGATGATGTCTTGATCTCGGCCTTACACGCGGCGTTCGATCAGGCTGCAGCGGACCTCAGTGTGCGTCTGGTGTTGATCGAGGGCAATGGCAAGAGCTTCAGTGCCGGTGCCGACATGAACTACATGCGCCGAATGGGCGAGGGTTCACTTGAGGACAACCGAGCCGATGCGGCGCGCCTCGCCGCGATGCTTGCGGCGCTCGATGGATTGCCCATGCCCACTGTGTGCCGGTTGCACGGCGCTGCGATGGGCGGTGGGGTCGGGCTTGTGAGTTGTTGTGACGTCGTGGTTGCGTCGACCCGTGCCAAACTCGCGCTCAGCGAAGTCAAGATCGGCATGGTGCCGGCGACCATCGGGCCCTACGTTGTGCGTGCCATTGGCGCGCGAGCGTGTAGGCGTTTGTTTGTCACCGCTGAGGCGGTCGAGCCGTGGCGTGCGTTGGCACTTGGTTGGGTGTCGGAGGTAGTTGAGCCCGAGGCGCTGGACGAGGCGGTGGAGGCCGTGGTCATCGCCATTTTGCGCAATGCCCCGACGGCCGTGCGCACGGCCAAACAGTTGGTGCGCAACATTGACGGCGGGGCCATTGACGCGACGTTGGTTGAGCACACAGTGGATCTGATCGCCGCCGTGCGCGACGGTACCGAAGGCCGCGAGGGCCTGAGCGCGTTTTTGGAGAAACGCAAACCCACCTGGCTCGATTGAGCTGTAGGGTCAGAGCCGTACGGTCACGTCGCGGTTGCGCGTGAACAGCCGCACCATGGCGGCTGCCGCAAGCACGCTGAGCAACGGCAGGGCACCGAGCGAGTAGATGCCGTGGTGCGCGTAGGTTGCAATGGGAAAATACGGCAAGCTGTAGAGCCCAGCCGTGAGCAGGGCGAAGCCTGGCAGCCACCACGCCGCCTGCGAGCCTGCGAACACGCTAAAGAGCGCAAAGCCAATCAATATGGCCATGTACACCGTGCGCACGGCGCGTGTCGCGGTTTGATAGGGTGAGAGTGTCTCAACGCAATAGCTGCTAATTCCGCCAGCTGCGCACCATGCGACATGGGTGATCGGGAAGAAGATGTCGCTGAAATTGAGCAGAGATTTCTTGGCGATCTCGACGGGATGCGCTTTGATGTGCGCGATCATCGCTTCGCGAAGGGTCGCGTCCACAGCCGGATCAATGACCCCCCAAAACGCGATCATGTCTTCGCTTGGTTCAGCGATGCCACCTTGGCGCAAGACGACTTCGTCTCGTCCGGGATTGCCGTGGTTGGCGTCGTTGTCGATGTCCCAATAAATGTTGCCAAGAAAGTAGGTGTAGCCAGCGCCGCTGGTGACGGGCTCTGCGCGCCCGAGTAATTGTTCATTGCGCGATGCCCATGGGCTCAAAGCGGTAATTGTCACCAGGGCGAGCAATAGCGTCATCAGCACCAAGCGCCAGCGCTGGGTGGCGATGGTGAGCGTCAGCGTGAAAAACAGCAGCACGCTGCAGACGTAAATGCTTGTGCCGTGGGCGTAGCACAGGGCTGTTGTCAGCACACTCAGGCGGGCGAATTGCCCGGCGAGGCGGTGCAATGGCAGGACTTTGATGCGGTCGTATTGAATGAGGAATCGCAGCACGTAAAACGTCAACGCAGCGTAGAGACTCATCTGCATCAATGCGCTAAGTGGTGAGCTCACAAGGCGGTACAGCCAGGGGTTGGCCATAAGCAGAATCACAGCCACCATGCCCGCTGACGGGTGCAGGTAGAGCAAGCGCGTGGTGCGCACGGTGTACAAGCAGGCAGCGGTGAAAAAAACGCTGTTGAGCAACGCGACGTAAATTTTTTGAACCGTGACATCAAAGCCCATCGCCGGCACCAGCAGTGCGGGATAGAGCGGCGGGCGGTGGAACACCAATGGTCCGTCCGCTGTGAAGCGGAAACCGTTACCGGCGTAGAGGTTGGCGGCGAGTTCGAGGTAGCCGTCGTGTCCTGTGCCGCCCCATTTGTTGGCAAAGCCAAAATGGGGAAGAACGAGCGATACGGTCAATGCGACAACAGCCGTCACCACCAAAGGGATGATGTAGGTCGACGGTGGCACCAACCCCATTGGCAGGGGCGGTGGGGCTAAGCTTTGACTTCCGTGGTGCGATGACACCGTAAATTTCTCCGAGACGGCTAGACCGTCGCTGCAATCAGCACTATTTTGCCGGGGCAATGGTTGACGCGTTTTAGTGCCTTGCGGGATGTCGCGATTGGCTGGTTGTCCACAGACTGCGGGTGGAAATCCACTATCTCAACCTTAGTCCACGGCACAGTTCTTATGTGCAAGAACAACTGTGTTGGTGGCATGGATTGTAGGCTCACGGGCGTTTTGATCAATCACACACGTGGAGTACAGATTGTACGCTGTCACGGTGGCCTAGTTGTTACGCATTTGTGACGAAGTCACCCGCCGGCGTTGGCTGCAGCACTCGGTTTAATGAGGGCTATCGTCTGGCACCTGATTGCGTTCAGTGAGGCTGTAGTCGCGCAGCACATCACATACCCGCAGGCGGTACTCCAAAAAGTAGCCTTGGCGGCCAAGTGCTTGCGCCTTGCGGTGCTCCAGCGTGTTGCGCCAGGCCATGACCGCGGCCTCGTCTTCGAAGAAACTCAGCGACAGCATCTTGCCCGTTTCGCTGAGGCTCTCGAAACGTTCAACTGAGACAAATCCATCGATCGATTCGAGCAGTGGGCGCAGCTCCGCAGCGATGTCGAGGTAGGCGTCGCGGTGCTTTGGGTCCGGCCAGACTTCAAAAATCACGGCAATCATGTGCAGGACCTTTTATCGAGCGCGGGTTACAAGTGAGTGTTGTCAAAACGGCGACACCCCCGAAGGCTTTGATTTGTGTTTGGGTGACGCCGCGCGAATTGACACTGCGGGTTGAGGACTGGCCCCGATGGCTTGTCAGTGGCACCGAGACTGTCTGGTAACTGGAGCCACCGCCTCTCTAACCGGAATTATATCCTTACTTCGGGATTCGATTATGATGCACAACGAGACCCTGAGCTCGACACCATCCCCTAAGGAGAGAATTGTGAAGAAACGTTTGATGAAAACGGTATTGGCCGGTGCTTTGGCACTCGTTGCAGGCCAACAAAGCGCCATGGCTGCGGGTCACGGTGAAATCACTGTGGGTTACTTCCTCGAGTGGCCAATGCCCTTCCTCGCTGCCAAAGCTTCAGGTGCCTACGACGAAGCACTCGGCATGAAAGTGAACTGGGTGTCTTTCGAGACCGGAACCGCCATGAGTGCGGCAATGGCCTCTGGCGATGTGCAATTGTCAGTGTCTCAGGGTGTGCCACCTTTCGTGGTTGCCGCCTCTGGTGGCCAGGATATCCAGGTTCTGGACGTCGCGGTCAGCTACTCAGATAACGACAACTGCGTCATCGCCTCTGCTCTGGAAATCGACAAAGACAGCGCTGGTGAACTCGCTGGCAAGAAAGTCGCGGTTCCACTTGGCACAGCTGCACACTACGGCTTCTTGCGTCAGATGGATCACTTCGGTGTGGACGTTGGCAGCTTGCAGGTTGTCGACATGGCGCCACCCGATGGTGCAGCTGCTCTGAGCCAGGGCGCGGTTGATTTCGCGTGTGGTTGGGGTGGAGCACTCGCTCGCATGAAAGAGCACGGCAACACGCTGCTCACTGGCGCAGAGAAAGAAGACCTCGGTATTCTGGTGTTTGACGTGACCTCAGCGCCTGCGTCATTTGTCGCTGAAAACGGTGATGTTGTCTCGTCCTTCCTCAAAGTCACCGCAGAGGCGAATGACCTGTGGAACGCCAACCAGAGCGACGACCTGCTTGCAGTGATCGCGAAAGAGTCTGGTATGGACCTGGACGCAACCCGCGCATCGATTTCCACCATGAAGTTCCCGTCAGTTGACGAGCAACTCTCTGACAAGTGGCTCGGTGGCAACGCAGCAACCTTCATGAAAGGTGTGGCGGACGTATTTGTCGCGGCTGGGTCAATTGACTCCTCACTCGACAGCTACGAAGATGCTGTGAACACCGGACCGCTTGCTGCAGCGCAGTAAGACCGTGACCGGCGGCTGGCGCTGCTTAAGCAGCGCCAGCTTTTTTTTACGTTTTTTTGGCAGACTGGTGCGTGACTCGCGTTCCGGCCGGTCCTCCAACAGGAGCCTTCGTGGGCACGCTCTCTCTTGAAAACCTCTCTATGCGCTTCGAGTTGCCAAACGGTGACGCGGTTCAAGCGCTCGAAAATGTCTCCCTGACGCTACAAGGTGGTGAACTGCTGAGCGTGCTTGGACCGTCTGGTTGCGGCAAGACGACACTGCTGAACATCGTCGCGGGTTTCTTGCAGCCAACTGGCGGACAACTCACGTTGAACGACAAGCCAATTGTCGGCCCCGACGCGGAACGTGGCATGGTGTTTCAGCAGGGCGCTCTGTTTGAGTGGATGTCGGTCCGTGAGAACGTCGGCTTCGGGCTGCTCATGAAGAAGACGCCCGAGAAAGAGAAGGCTGAAGTCGTCAACCACCTGCTCGACGTTGTTGGACTCAGCGACTTCAAAGAGAAAGCGGTCTACGAACTCTCCGGTGGCATGCAGCAGCGCGTCGCGCTCGCGCGCTGCCTGGCCAATGACCCAGACGTCATCTTGATGGACGAGCCACTCGGCGCGCTCGACGCGCTCACGCGCGAGAAAATGCAAAGCCTGGTGCTAAAGCTCTGGAAAGAGACCGGGAAGACCATCATCCTCATTACACACTCTGTTGAAGAGGCCCTGTTGCTCGGTGAGCGCCTGATTGTCATGGCGCCACGGCCTGGACGCATTCACACAGAATACCAACTGCCATTTGCGGAGCTGGGCGTGAGCACAGATTTGCGCGAAGTGAAGAAACACCCGGAATTCTCCGAGCGACGTGAAGAAATTTTGAACATGATCTGGGACATGGAAGAGGAAATCATGGGTTCATCGGAGAGTGCATCATGATCCCTCTGCTGATCTATGTATTGATTTTTGTCGCCGCTTATCTCGTGGTCACCAAGTTCATTCGCAGTGTCGGCGAGCGCGGTTTCACGTCTCTCAAGACCGTGACCTTTGGTGACGAGAGCGCGGTGCGGCCAAACCGTGTGGCGAGTGTGGTGTCAATTGCGACCATCTTGTTTCTGTGGGGCATGTTCACAGGATCGGCGTTGTTGCCCAAATTCCTGCACGCACCAGCGCCGTTTACTGGCACCTTGAGCTTTGAATACACCGTCGAGGACAGCGCCGGTGCCACCGATAACGCGAGCGTGACGGTCGAGGTCCACCCGCGCGACACTCCAGCTGACAAACCGGTTGTTGATGAGGGCGAGGGCTGGGCCAAGAACGATGTGGCAACGGTGGCGCAATGGCGCACCAAGTTGATTAACGTCGCCAAGAACGACGTGACCGCTGACGGCGAGAAAGCCAAAGTCATCGCGATCAACGGCACCTCAGTGTCGCCTGGTGACACCGTCAGCATAGAGGGCGGGAAAGTCACCATCTCTGACAAAGGCACGCCCAACCTCAACCCCGCACGCGGCTGGCAAATGGAGCCGCTCTATCTGCCTTCTCCAGAGGCGGTATGGGCGCGCACCTTTAAAATTGCCGACGAAGGATTTCGCAACTTCACGCTCACTGAACACCTCGGTTACTCACTGTTCCGCGTGGTCGTCGGCTTTCTGCTCGGTGCGCTGGTCGGCATTCCGCTTGGCTACGCGATGGGCCTGAGCAATTGGTTTCGCGGTTGGTTTGACCCGATTGTCGAGTTCATGCGCCCAGTGCCGCCACTCGCGCTGATTCCGCTTGTGATCATTTGGGCTGGTATCGGTGAGGAGGGCAAGATCATCCTGCTCTTCTTGGCGGCGCTTTGGATCATGGCGATTGCAGCGCGTGCCGGTGTCTCGGGTGTGAACATCTCCAAGGTGCACGCGGCCTATTCACTTGGTGCCAAGCCTGCGCAAATCATGCGCTACGTCATCATCCCAAATTCACTGCCGGAGATTTTTACCGGCGCGCGGGTGGCGATGGGCGTGTGTTGGGGCACGGTTGTCGCCGCTGAACTGGTCGCCGCCGAGCAGGGCGCGGGCATGATGATCATGACGGCCTCCAAATTTCAGAACACCGACATTGTCATCATGGGAATTATCCTGATCGGCGTAATCGGTTTTGGCATCGACTTGTTGATGCGCTGGGCCGAGAGGCTCATGGTGCCTTGGAAGGGCAAGGGCTGAGTTCAGAGCTGGATCAAAAAAGCCACCCAATAGGGTGGCTTTTTTTGTGGCTGCGACGGCCTGGGATCATGACTGTTCGCAAACCCGTTGTCGCAATCAGTGTGGCAGTGGGTGGTACTGCAGGGTTGTCGCGCACACAGTAAAAAAGATCAGCGCGAACACCACGCCCTCGGCACTCACAGCCCAGCGCAATTGGGTGCAGGCTCTTGGGTCGTCGTGCAAGCGTGGCACGATGCTAAAACGGTTCACCGCGCCGATCACCAGTAACAGCGCCACCAGCGCAACTTTGAGTTGCATCAAGCGTGCGAAGGGGTGGCTTGGCAGCTCCGTTGGTTGCCCCATCAACTGCCAGCCGAGGTAGCCTCCGAGGCCAAACAGGGCGGGCATCAGCAACAGCGCCCATTTGCCAAAGTCTTCGGCGAGGTCCGCTGCGTGTCCTCGGTAGCGCGGCTGCTGCGTCAGTTTGGCCAGCGGCCGCAGTACGCCAAGCCACAGTGACGCGATAAACAAATGCGCCGTCAGCAGGCCGTAGAGCATCCATCGCGGTTCGCTGTTGGTGTGGCCAACAATACCAATGCTCATCACCACTGCCACCGCGCCGACGAGGGCGAGATTTGGCAGGGTGCGGGCGCCAATTGTGGTGAAGATGATCCACGCCAAGCCCGCAAGCATCAGCGCCAATGCTTGGCCGGGCGGTGTACTCAGGCTGCTCTCGATGATCGTGAGATCAAATGCACTGCTGGTGTCGCCATAGAGCTGATTGACGGTGTCGACCCAACTGGCGATAGCCGCAACGATTGCGACCAAACTTGCTGATATGGCGGTTCGAGGGCTGCGCGAGGCGAGCATGCCGTCCTCGTCGAGCCAGAGCGCATTGATCAATATGGTGCCAGCAGCGAGCAGCGCAAGACCGAGGCTCAGCGCGCGCAGTGCGGCGCTCAGCACGATACTCGGGTCTTGTAAGAAGGGCTCAATCATGGTGTCACCGTGTAATGAATTTCGCCGCGCACAGGGTGACCATCCGCACTGAGCGCGCGCCAGATAAGGGTGTAGTCGCCCGGACCTGATTGGGACACGGGCACGCTCCACAAGGTATCGGCCGGTCCTCGCTCAAAGCTGAGCGCGGTATCCACCCCGGCGATGCGGAGGCTGAGCGCGGTCAACATCGCGGGTTTGTTGAATGTCAGCTCGACAGTCTCGGGGGCTTGAGTCAGTTGCGCACCATTTGCCGGTTGGCTGTCGCGCAAAGGTGAGTGTGCGACTGCCGTTGTGCTGGCAAGCAGCAGCGCGAGTAGGCAGTGGCGTAGGCGTTGGGGGAGTGGGGTCATGATTTGCTCTAATGTTCTGTTGAAGACGCGTCGAGCAGCCACACCTCAATGCCGAGACGACGCGCTGCATCGAGTTTGGCACGTCCCTGCGGAAGCCCACTGTTTTTGCACACGATGAGATTAATGCGGTGGTCTGATAGCAGTTGGTATTCGTCGGCCGCGTCAAATGGGCCGCGCGCGCGAACCACTGTCACGTCGGCGCTCAGCACGGCGGGGTCGGGGGCTTCAACCGTGCGCAGCAGGTAGTGGTGGCCGGCCACCGCCATGAGCGGTGCAGACGCTTTGACCCCAAGTGCGAGAAACACCCGTTCCGCGCGGTGCGCGGCCAGCGCCGCGCAAAGTGAGTCAGTTGTTTGGAAGTGGCGCCACACATCCCCCGGTTCGGCTTGCCAGGGACGCCAGCGCAAACGCAAAAGAGGCACCGAGCCTTGGAGGCAGGCGCGTTGCACGTTCTCGCTGATGCCCGCGGCGTGCGGGTGGCTCGCGTCGAGCACCCGGTCGATCTGAGCGCTGTGCAAATACGCGATCAACCCCTCGACACCACCGAAGGGTCCGCGCCTCACAGTGCATCCCTGTGGCAGGCGCGGGTTCTCTGTGACGCCAGCGAGGCTGTAGGTGACGCGTTCGCGGCGGGCGAGGCGGGTCGCCAGCCGCCGTGCCCGCGCAGTGCCGCCAATTACCAGCGTGTGCTTGGGTTTGGTCACCGCGTGGATATTGCGAGCAGTTCACCGTCGCGCGCGCACACAGCGACTTCGACGGAGGTCGATGGATCGGCGAGCGCTTGCGCCGTTGTCCGTGCGCGCTCTGCGATATCAATCGCGATGTTGAGCTCTGCGGCCTGGCAGCGAACCAACACGTCGAGTGCGGTGTTGGCGCTTTTGGTGGCGTCTACCAATTCAGCGTTGCCGCCGAGCGCCTGCACGCGAGCGGCGAGCCAGCCGAAGTCCACTTGTGATCGTTTTGAGTGGAGGTCGGTCTCACCCTGCGCGAGCTTGCAGAGCTTGGCAAAGCCGCCGCCGAGGGTTAGTCGCGGTAAAGGGTTACTACGCAAATATTTGAGCAGGGGACCGGCGAAATCGCCCATGTCGAGCATGTCGGTCTCGTCGAGCGCATAGTGCTCGCGCACTGTGCGCTCGGACGTCGCGCCGGTGCACGCGGCGACGTGCTCGCGACCGCGCGCACGTGCGACATCGATGCCACGGTGTATTGAATGAATCCACGCTGCACAGGAGTAGGGCCGCACAATGCCGGTGGTCCCGAGAATCGACAAACCGCCGACGATGCCGAGGCGGCCGTTCCAGGTCTCGCGTGCTATGCGCTCGCCGTCGCGCACCGAGACTGTCACGTCCCAGCCGTCAACTTCGCCGTGCTCAGCGGCAATTCCAGCGAGCGTTGTTGCCATCATGTCGCGCGGAACGGGGTTGATCGCCGGCTCGCCGACGGCGATTGGCAGCCCGGGCAGGGTCACAGTGCCAACGCCGCTTCCGGCGAAAAAACGCACGCAGTTCAAGCGGTTGCGCTCAACTTTCACGCTGATCCAGGCGCCGTGGGTAACATCCGGGTCATCACCGGCATCCTTTTCGACCGTGGCGGTGGCAGAATACGCGTCGATGGCGCTGTCGACGATGGCGAATTCGGGCTGCTCGCCACGCGGCAAGGTGATGCGCACCGTGCGCGGCATGTGGCCCTGAATCAATGCCAAGGCTGCCGCGTGGCAGGCCGCCGTCGCACAGGCACCCGTGGTCCAACCCCGGCGTAAAGCCCCTGACTGTTCAGAATGTTCTGTTGTCATATGGTCGAACCTGAAAAGACTGTTCTCGCGCTGCTCGACAGCCTCGACATCGCGCCCGCTGGCGTTTCCTGGCAGTGTGAACGCCTCTCTGGCGCTTACAGCAACCGCGTCTGGCGCGCCTGGATTGTCGGCGCGGCTGGTGTGGCGGATTGTATCGTCAAACACTGTCTCGACGGCGGTACGCCGAACCCACTGTTCCCAAATTGTGCCCAAGCTGAGGCCGAGGCGGCGAGGCGACTGCCGGCCGACCTCGTGCCCAGACTGCTGCGGCAGCGCGGAGATTGGTTGGTCTGGCGTGCTGAATCTGGCGACTACACCCACGCGCCCGAGCAAGCCGCCGCACAGTTGCAACGCCTGCACGCAACGCCGGCTTGGCCGGGCCTCGAGGCGGTGGCTGGCACCCCGTGTGAGTGGGTCGCGCAAGGCACGGCGATGCTCTCGCAGCTGCCTGCAACCGAGACTGTGTTTGCGCTCAGTACGCTCGCACCGCCAGTGCACATAGCACCGTACACGGTTTCTGTTGTGCACCGCGACACCCATCGCGGCAATTGGGTCGGCGGAGAGGCGGCACTGCTGGCCGATTGGCAGAGTGTCGCCCTTGGCAATCCGCTCGAAGATGTGGCGTGCTATCTCGCACGCGGGATGCGGCTTGCCTACGGCTTTGAACCCGCCTCACTCGCCGAGGCAAGTCGGTTCTTACACGCATCGGGTGTGACGCTAGACGCCCAGTGGCTCGACGTGCAAGCGGCTTATGACTTCCGCTTTGCGTGCTATTGCGCTTGGCGTATGCAAGCGCACCCGGGGCTAGGGCGCTATGCCGAGGCCCTCAATGAATACTTGTCGCTGACGATGCCGGTTTCAAAACCGTCAATTGATACTGTGTTTCGCTCGCGCCAGTAGTCCTGAATACCGCTCTCGCCTTTTTTCTCGGCCCAGTTGGCGAGGATGTCGCGATCACCTGTGAACGCAAACTCCGGCACCGCAAAGCCACAGCTGTTTTGCACCAGATCAACACTCATGTCGTACACCTGCCGGGCACCTTTTTGCGCAGGAAAATGCGCGTAGAGCGCATCCCAATCCGGGTGGTCTGGGTGCACCGCACGCGCTGTGCCGTAGAGTCTGAGTATCAGCGGCTGGCCTTCAAAGGCGCAGAACATCAGGGTCATGCGCGGATGTTGCTTGAGGTGGGCCGCGGTCTCGTTGCCACTGCCAGTGAGATTGAGCCAGAGCACGCGGTTGTCTGAAATCACGCGCAGCGCATCGCGGCCCTTGGGTGAGAGGTTGACCCGGCCGTCGGGGGCAGCCGTCGCGACAAAAAACAAATGCTGCGCGGAGATGAATTGTCGATGGCTGTCATCGAGTGCGGGGTACTGCGTGGCCATGGGTTCACCGGGGGCAATGCGTAACAAGATGCAGTTGTGTATACCAATGTCGTGGTACGCGTGCAAGCTACCGGTGGTGACCAGTGACGCGCGTTGTGTCAATCGCCAGCCCGGTCGATGGCGTGAATGTAACTGCCAAAGACCGAACCGCGCGCGTGCATAGCTGAATCAATCGGCGCGCCGAGCGCGTCCACAGCCGAGACAGACGGCGCTACCCCGTCGCCCTGCGTGAGTTTGCTGTAGTGGAATTCGTGTGCGTTCAGTGCGCGCGCGGACAGCGCGGCGGGCAGATTGCCGCGCAAGCGGCGGTAGCCTAAATGCAAGCGCGGTGACGAGAAGTCAGTCGCGATTGGCAGCAAATCGCACATTGAGTGGGCGTCACCGTTGGCGTCGGTAATTGTTTTCCCAAGCACCATAAAGCCGCCGCACTCGCCGTATACCGGCACCCGCGCATCGGCCAGAGATCGTAGCCCAGCTTTGAAGTAATTTGCCTGCGCGAGGGTGTCGGCGTGCAGTTCCGGGTAGCCGCCAGGCAAAAAGACGCCGGTCGCGTCGGGTGGTGGCGGCTCGTCTGCCAGTGGCGAGAAGGGCATCACGGTGACGCCGGCCTCGGCCCATCGTGCGCGCCAGTGTGGGTAACAAAACGCAAAAGCGGTGTCCTCGGCGAGCGCGAGGCGCGGGCCAAAATTGGGTACCCAGAGCGAGGTTGTAGCGCTGACGTTGAGCGCGCAAGGCTGCGCGAGCGCCGTCAGACGTTCGAGATCGAGGCCGCTGAGAACGCACTTGGCAGCGGCGTCTAGATGCGCGTCCAGTGCGCTGATCTCGCTCGCTTGCAGCAGGCCGAGGTGGCGTTTGGGCAGCGCGAGCTGTTCCAGTCGTCTGAGGCTGCCCAAGACCGGCATGCCGATGGCGGCGAGCGCTCGGCGCAGGCGCGCATCGTGGTTGTCGGAGCCAACCCGGTTGAGGATCACACCTTTGATACCGACCTCGGGATCGAAATCTCGAAATCCAGAGACCAATGCCGCGACCGAGTCTGACTGTCCCTTGCAGTCAACCACCAGCACCACGGGCCAGCCGCTTCGTCGCGCAAACTCCGCCGTGCTGCCGCGGCCGTCGGCGGCGCCGTCGAACAACCCCATTACGCCTTCGGTTACACAAAAGGCCTTGTCAGCGTGGAGTGCGGCGGTCGCGGCTAAGCTGTGGTCATCCATCGCCCAAGGGTCGAGGTTGTAAACAGGGGTACGTGCGGCGGCGGCGTGAAAGCGTGGGTCAATGTAGTCGGGGCCAACTTTGAATGCACCCACACGGAGCTGTGCGCTCAGAGCGCGCAGCAGGGCGAGCGTGACGGTTGTTTTGCCAGCGTCGGAGTGGGTGGCTGCGATGATGATTCCGGATGTCATGGTGTCCAGTGTAACCACTGGGCGCTGCTGCAGCAGATTCTGACGCTGTACCGCCCAGCAGCCCGTTCGCTGACCGGTATACTGGGCGTCTGTCATCAGGACGCGCACGCGTGATCACGCTCTTTTTCATTGTGGCTGTGGCGTTATTAGCCGACCACCTGCTCGGCGAGCCGCCGGTACGCTGGCACCCGCTGGTGTGGCTGGGTGACGCGGCGAACCGGGTGGAGGCGCAGCTGCGAAACGGCTCAGATGCGCCCCAGCGCCAGCGCGCGCGCGGGGTGCTCGCGGTGCTGGCTGTGGTGTTGCTGGCGTTGTTGCCGGTGAGCCTGCTCGATCTCGTGTTGCCGACGTGGTTGCTCTCGGCGCTGGCACTCTTCGTGGCGCTTGGCCGCCGCAGTTTGGTTGAACACGCAAGCGCGGTGGCAGACCCGCTCATACGCGGCAACCTCGATGCTGCACGCACGGCGCTCGGGCGTATTGTCTCGCGGGACACGCGTGCGCTTGATTCAGACGAGATCAGCCGGGCAACGGTGGAATCTGTGCTTGAGAACGGCGCGGACGCGGTCTTTGCCGCGATCTTTTGGACCCTTTTGTTCGGCCCATACGGCGCGGTGCTCTACCGCGCGTGCAACACGCTCGATGCAATGTGGGGTTACCGCAACGCTCGCTACCGCGATTTCGGCTGGGCTGCGGCGCGCTTAGACGACGTCCTCAATTGGCTGCCCGCGCGGCTCACCGCATTGACCTACACCGCCATCGGCGAGAGTGCGTCGGCGTGGCGTGCTTGGCAGACGCACCGCTGGTACAGCAGCAACGCGGGCGCAGTCATGGCGAGCGGCGCCGGCGCGCTCTCGCTCGAACTCGGCGGTGACGCCGTGTATGACGGCGAGTTGAAAGCGCGGCCCGTGCTCGGTTCTGGGCGAGCGCCAGCCGCCATTGATATCGGCCGCGCCTGTGACCTTGTAAACAAGGGTGTGCTGGTGTGGCTCGCGACCCTGGGTTTTATCGCGCTCGGCAGTTGGTTGTGAGCGAGCTCCACGGTGCGATCAATGTTGATGAACTGATTGAGCTTGGACTCGACCCCGCAAAGGTGGTCGACTTCAGCAGCAACTGCCTGCCCGGTCTGGCACACCCGCGGATTCAGGCGGCGGTGCACGCTGCGTCAATTGAAAATTATCCCTCTCCTGATGCGGCACCGCTGCGCGTGCGTCTCAGCGCGTGCCACGGTGTGCCAATTGAGTCGGTTGTGACCGCCGCCGGCGCTGCGCAGCTGATTTTCGCCGCAGTGCAGGCCAGCTCACGTGAGGGCGAGACGGTGCTGGTGGTGACGCCGAGCTTTGGTGAGTACGCCGACGCGGCGCGTGCACTCTCACGGCGGGTGGAGGCGGTCGCCGTTGAGGTTGATGCGAGTCCAGACCTTGCGCCAGTCATGGAGGCCGTCTCGCGTACTCGGCCAGCGATGGTGTTTTTGTGTCAGCCGAACAACCCAACTGGGCGGCTATGGCCAGCCGACGCACTCGATGCTTTGATCACGCAGTGCCGGGACTTGGGCACCGTGCCTGTGATCGACCACGCCTACAGCACCTTTGTGGACCCGGCCAAGCGATTTGTTGCCCACGACCACGCAATCAACCTCTACTCGCTGACCAAGGATTTTGCGCTTGCTGGTCTGCGCCTTGGGTACGCGCTTGCACCCGCCGCGCAGGCGCGCTCGCTGGATGCGGTGATGCCGCCGTGGTCGGTCTCGCAACCGGCGCTGGCTGCGGGTCTTGCAGCGTTAGACACTGAGGTGATTGCGGCCACGGATGATGCCATTTGGCGCGTGCGTGAGAGCAGTGCTGTGCTCTGGGCCGCGCTCGAGAATGACGGTGCCGTGGTGTTGCCGACCGATACCCATTTTGCGTTGATTGAGTGTCCTGGTGCGAGTGAATTCCGGCACCGCTTGCTCGTCCAGGCAGGGCTCCAGGTGCGAAGTGCCGCGTCTTTTGGGCTGCCAAATCACGTGCGTGTTGCAAGCAAAGGTCGTGACGACGACACCCGTTTAATACAAGCCTGGAAGATTGAAAGCGAAGCCGCTGACGCTGCGCTATAATTGACCAGTTGATTCAGGAGTACGGTATCCCTTGGAACACATAACGCTCACCGTCCAAATGGTAGCTGTGCTGAGCCTGCTCGGGCTGACGGTTGTGCTGTTTGCGTTCGAGGTGCTTCGGGTCGATCTCGCAGCCTTGCTGATCATGGTGCTACTCGGGGCCTTGAGCTATGTGCCAATGCTCGACGGTCTGGTGGACGTCAAGCACTTGTTCGCGGGATTCTCGTCCAATGCTGTGATGTCGATTATCGCGGTCATGATCATCGGGGCAGGGCTGGACAAGACCGGTGTGATGTCGCGCGTGGCCGCGCTGATCTTGCGCCATGGCGGCGGCACCGAGCAGCGTATCGTGCCAATTGTCTCTGGCACGGTCGGCGTGATTTCAAGCTTCATGCAGAACGTCGGTGCCGCGGCGCTCTTTTTGCCGGTCGTCAGCCGGATTTCGGCGCGCACCCGTATCCCGCTCGGTCGGTTGTTGATGCCAATGGGCTTCTGCGCAATCCTCGGCGGCACGCTGACGATGGTGGGCTCCTCACCATTGATTCTGCTCAACGACCTGATCGCTGGCGCCAACACCACGCTCTCTCCTGAGAATCAGATTGCCGAGTTCAGTTTGTTCTCGGTCACGCCCATTGGCCTCGCACTGCTGGTGACTGGCATCGCGTACTTTGTGGTGTTTGGGCGCTGGGTGCTGCCAAAGGCGGCCGAGAAAACCGACGGTGCGTCGGGTCAATCGATGAAGCAATACCTCAAGCGACTCTACGGCTTGCAGGCGGATATCTTTGAACTCGACGTCCCGGCTGGCAGTGAGTTGGACAAACAGTTGATTGGCGATGTCATGCTGGCCAACCGCCTGTACATAATCGGCACATACCACAAGGGTCGTCGCTGGGTTGGCCCGCCGATTGACGTCGAAATCACCGCGCCGTGTCGGCTTGCGGTATTGGGTCAGCGGCAGGTGGTCGAGCGCATGACTGAGCGCTGTGGCCTGACAATATTGCCGCGCCTTGAGATCTTCACCGAAGAATTTGTACCGACGCGTGCAGGGGTGGCCGAGGTGGTGGTGCCGCCGGACTCGCAGGCAATTGGCAAGACCGCGCGCGACCTCAAACTGCGTCGTGCGCACGGCTTGAGTTTGCTCGCAGTGCACCGTGGTGAGACCACTTACAGCCACGTCGAGACCGAGGATCACGAAGCGACTGATATCAGCCAACTCACGCTTCAGTCGGGTGACACGCTTGTGATTCACACCCCCTGGGACCGTCTCACGCAGCTCAAGAGCAACAACAACTATGTCATTGTCACCAGTGATTTCCCACAGGAGGAACTGCGGCCCAAGAAAGTCGGCTGGGCGCTCGCGTTTTTCTTGATCGCCTTGTCACTGATTTTGTTCACCGACGTGCGGCTGTCGCTCGCGCTCTTGATTGGCGCAACCGGCATGATCATCTCTCGCGTGTTGACCGTGGATGAGGCCTACGCCGCAGTCAGTTGGAACACGGTGTTTCTGCTCGCGAGCCTGATCCCGCTCGGGCAGGCAGTGCAGGAGACCGGAACCGCCACGTGGATTGCGCAGCAAGTGCTCAGCGCGCTCGACGGTTGGCCGATGTGGTCCTTGCAGGCTGGGGTTGCGGTGCTCGCGACGGTCTTCACGCTTGTGATGTCGAACGTTGGGGCAACGGTGCTGCTGGTGCCGCTTGCGGTCTCAATCGCGGTCACAGCCGGCGGCGACCCCGGGCTCTTCGCGCTCACCGTTGCGATATCAACGTCCAATTCTTTCATTATCCCAACACACCAAGTCAACGCGCTGCTCATGGGTCCGGGCGGTTACCGCGTAGCCGACTTCGTACGTTGCGGCGGCATCATGACCGTGCTGTTCCTCGTGGTGTCTTTGACGGTGATGAATCTCTTTTATGCCTGAGTCCCGTGGCGGACTCGACGACAACCCTTTCAGTTGGCAGACACTGCGCGATGGCAGCATTGCGATTCAGTGGCGTGGTCAGGCGGCCGGCACCCTGCGTGGCTCCGCGGCTGAAAAGCTTCAGCGCCAACTCGATTGTGGCGACGCGCGGTCGCAACAGTTGGCGCTCGCCAAAGCGACCGGCAACTTCAAACGCGGCAATGAGCGGCGTTCATAGCGCCTGTCGCTAAACCCAAATAGCCCAAGCCTGAATTGCAGCCATTTTGGCCGAGAACGACAGCCCTACCAGAGCCTCTTAACAGCAACTAATTGAGCTGTGACTGCGTCTCAGGGTGCCGTGTCGTCAGTGGGCGGCGGTTGTTTTGACCACGAGGAGACGTCGCGCGCGATTTTGTCCAGCAGGGTGGTCAGCTGTTCGACTTCTTTTGGCTCAAGGCATTCGAGCATTCGCGCTTCGGCGGCGACAAAGCCGGTCATCACAGAGTCGTGTACCGCTCGGCCTTGGTCGGTGATGGCGAGGCGGGTGCGGCGTCCGTCGTGGGCGTCTCGCTGGCGTGTGATAAAGCCCTTGCGCTCGAGTTCGACCACACCGCGGCTGACGGTGTTCGAGGGCTGCTCGGTGATCTCCGAGATATCCCGCGCGATCAGGTTGTCGCGGTAGGCGAGGCAGATCAGCACAGTCCACTCGGGGCGGCTCAGTCCCTGTTCTGCTTCGAGCCGCCTGAGCAGGGGTTCTCGCCAGAAGTTGGTGATGAAGGCGATGCGGTACGCCACCGGGATCGGTGTGCCGCCGAGGATGTCGATCAATTTCATTGCAGCGCAGTATCGCAGATGGAACCGCCGTGCTCCACGATCGGATAAATAGTTCCATGTGGATGCAATATGCGTTATAACGTCTCCATATGGAACTAATATCTCGGCGGTCTCCATGACCCCCACGTCGCCTTGGCCAAGACTGCGTGCCGCCTCAGATGCGGTTTTGAGCGGGTTCGCGGTGCTATTGCTTGTGCTGATGCTCGCCATCGTTTTACAGGTGGTGTGCAGCTTCTTTGACGTCAATCCAGTGATGACTTTCCAGGCTGCATGGCCGTTGCTCGGCAATGCGATCACGCTCAATTCGTTGCTCGATATACAGTGGCACTTGCTCGCGATTATTTCGCTGCTGCCCTGTTCGTTAGTGTGGTTGCGCGATGGCCATGTGCGGGTCGATTTTCTCTACAACCAATTGGGACTGCAGGGCCGCAGCCGGGTGGACTTGCTCGGCAACCTGCTGTTTGCCTTGCCGTGGCTGTTGCTCTGCATTCCCGCGTCCTATCACTTCGCGCTGCGGGCTTTGAGTTCGTCTGAACAGTCGCGAAACGGTGGGCTCAACGATCTCTACCTGATCAAAGCCGCGCTGCCCTTGGGCTTCGCGTTGCTGCTGGTGGCGGTGTTGATTGACAGCGCGTTGCGCCTGCGGGAGCTGACGCGGTGAGTGATGTGCTGTTGCCGGTGTTGATGGCGGTCACAACCCTCGGCGCCATCCTGCTCGGTGTGCGCGTCGCCATTGCGCTTGCGGGTTCGGCGGCCGTGTTCATTCTGGTGTCCGACTTGCCAACGGCTTTTTTCAATTTGATCGTCAGCCGGATCTACGCCAACGCGCTCAGCAATTGGCTGCTCGTGGCGGTGCCCATGTTCATTTTTATGGGGCTAGTGCTCGAGAAGTCCGGTGTTGCTGAGCGCGCGCTGAAGGGGGCGCAAGCGGCGCTCGGCGGGACACCGGCTGGTCTTGGCGTGTCTGTGCTTGTGATCGGCGTATTGCTCGCGGCGTCATCCGGGATTGTTGGCGCCTCTGTGGTGTTGCTCGCGTTACTCGGTTTGCCGCGACTGCGGGAGGCGGGCTACCCAAACAGTCTGTCTGCTGGCTTGCTCGCATCATCCGGCACCTTGGCGATATTGATCCCACCGTCGGTGATGCTGATCGTGCTCAGTGACCAACTCAAGGTGCCGGTGCAAGCGATGTTCGCGGGCGCGCTGGTGCCAGGCTTGATTCTCGTGGTGTTCTACGGCGTGTACACGGTCTTCAGAACCTGGCGACTGCCGCGCCTGGCGCAGTCTGCGGACGAGCAACGCGGTGTGATGGGCTTGCTGGTTGATGTCGGTCCGTTGGTGTTGCTGGTGTG
Source organism: uncultured Granulosicoccaceae bacterium (assembly GCA_937925815.1). Taxonomy (GTDB): domain Bacteria; phylum Pseudomonadota; class Gammaproteobacteria; order CALCKW01; family CALCKW01; genus CALCKW01. The sequence goes on from CALAMQ010000006.1 coordinate 24,627, forward strand.
TTGCGTGCTCGGATCGATCGTGACCGGGCTTGCAACACCTACCGAGGCAAGTGGCGTTGGGGCATTCGGCGCCATCCTGATTACCGCGTTGTACGGGCGCTTTCGACTGGCCGTGGTGATGGACGCGGCACGAGACGCGGTACTCGCAACCGCCATGGTGATGTTCGTGATCATTGGCGCCACCTGTTTTTCCGCTGTGTTCAAGGGCGTTGGCGGTGACAGCCTGATTCGGGACAACTTGCTTGCGGTGGGTGAGGGGCCGTGGGCTGTGCTCTTTGTGATCATGGCACTGATTTTTGTACTGGGTTTTGTGCTCGATTGGCTCGAAATCTCGCTCATCTTGATGCCGATTCTCGGACCAGTTGTCGCGGGACTCGATTTTGGCAACGGGCTCTCAGGTGATGCGCTGTTGATCTGGTTTGGGGTGTTGGTCGCGGTGAACCTGCAGACCTCGTTTATCACGCCGCCCTTTGGATTTTCACTTTTTTATTTGCGTGGCGCGGTCAAGGACCAGCTCGACACCTCTGCGGTGTACCGAGGGGTTGTGCCTTTTATCGCACTGCAATTACTTGCTGTCGGACTGCTGATGGCGTTTCCGATGCTCATATTGTGAGCAAAATTGAGAGGAGAACACTGTGAAAAAGATGCTTTTGAGTGCGGCGTTGGCAGCCTGTCTGGCTGCGCCTGCGATGGCTGAAGACTTCAGTTTGCAAAGTGCTTTTGGCAAAGGCTTACCAATCATCGGGCCTGGTGCTGACCGTTTTGTCGAGCGCGTATCGGCCCTGACCGGCGGCAGCGTCAATTTCGAGCACCTCGGTGCGGGCGAGCTGTCACCGCCGTTTGAAATTCTCGACAACGTCGGGCTCGGCGCAATTGACGCGGGCTGGTCTTATGCCGCCTACGCCAGTGGCAAAGCGCCGGCTGCGGCCTTGTTTGGCTCCATGCCGTTTGGCCCGGATGCGATTAAGTACGTCTCTTGGTTGCACCACGGCGGCGGTTTGGAACTCTGGCGCGAGATTTACGAGCCCTTCAACGTTGTGCCAACGGCGTGTGGCGTGATCATCTCTGAAGCCGGTGGTTGGTTCACCAAAGAGATTGAGTCACCAGACGACCTCAAGGGCCTGAACATCCGTATTGGCGGTCTCGGCGGGGCCGTGCTTGCTAAAATGGGCGCGAACGCAATGTCCTTGCCGGTGGGAGAAATTTCAACGTCTCTTGAAACTGGCCGTTTAGACGCGACTGAGCTGTCCTTCCCAATGGTGGATTCGTTGCTCGGATTCAACAAAGTCGCCAAACACTATTACTTTCCCGGCTGGCACCAGCCGTCTGGTTTCATGGAGTTCTACATGAACAAGGACAAGTGGGACGCGTTGAGTGATGCGGAGCGCATGGCAATCGAGACCACCTGCGCCGACATCAATCTCTTCACCATCGGAACCGCTGTGGCCGGCCAACAGTCGCACTTGGAGGCCTTCCGCGCCGATGGCGTGGACATCAAGCGCTTCCCTGAGTCGGTTGTTGAGGCACTGCGTGCTGCAACCGCAGAGGTGTACGCGGAGAAATCTGCTGAAGACCCGATGTTCAAGTGTGTGGTTGAAAGCTATGAGACCTTCTCGGCAGCCTATGACGAATACGCAACGCTTAGCAGCCTCAACTGAGTGAGCCCCAAGCTGGCCGGCCGCGCGCCGGCCAGCGATTGCCATGACCTACGCACTCAAAGACTTTGGCAGCTACACCGTCGGTGGGCGACTACACACAGTGACAGCGGGCACGCCACGCGATATCCAGTTCACCCGTGATGTGGTGTTCAACTACGACCCGCGCGGCACCTTCGCGGTCGAGCACGCCTACGTGCAGTACTACGTGCCCGAGGCGCGCAACACGGCGCCTCCCGTGCTGATGGTGCACGGCGGGGGCATGCACGGCGGCACCTGGGAGACCACCCCTGACGGCCGACCTGGCTGGTTGCACTTGTTGCTACAACGCGGCTTTGAGGTGCATGTGATCGACAACGTTGAACGTGGTCGAGCGGGCTTTTTGCCCGGGCTGTGGGAGAGTGAGCCGATCACACGGTCGCTTGAGGAGGCGTGGTCGCTGTTTCGCATTGGTCCATCTGGCGGCTATGCGGCACAAGAGATTTACCCCAAACAACAATTCCCGTGGCCACATTTTGAAGACTTTGCGCGGCAATTCGTCCCGCGCTGGCTCGACACCGCACCGTTGCATGTGGCGGCGGTGTGCGCGGCGCTTGAGCGCATTGGGCCTGCGTTGGTGTGTTGCCACTCACAGGGTGGTGAGATTGTGTTCGACGCGCAGGCAAAGGTGCCGGAATTGATGGCTGCGATCATCGCGGTCGAACCGTCGGTGACACAATGTGATGCCGACACCCTGCGTGAAACGCCGCTGGTGTTACTGGCCGGAGATTACCTCGACGCAGATCCTCACATCGAAAAGCGCTCTGCGGGTTGGTGCGATATGGTGGTTGGTCTGGAGCGAGCCGGCGGCCGCGCAAGCTACGTTGATACCGCGCGCAACGTGGCACGAGGTGGCAGCCACATGCTGATGATGGATCACCACAATGAAGCCTGTCTGGACGCCGCGATCAATGCGCTCACAGCTCTTGGTGCCAACCGCGCTGCCAGCTGAACACAAGCCTGGTACTTGAGGCTAGCTTGCCTCGCCCATCAGGCGGGGGTCAAAGGGGTAGGTGCTGAGGTTCTCAAAGCCGTCGTCTGTAACCAGCACTTGATCCTCGAGCTTGATTGAGAAATCGCCGCCCTCGGGACTGACCAAGGCCTCCACGCAGAGCACCATGCCGGCCTCGAGTTCGTAGTCGAAGGCGCCCTCGACCATGCGGTCGGGGTATGCGACCAATGGCCACTCGTCGCAGAGGCCGACGCCATGCATCAGGCAACCGTACTTTTGCTTTTGAAACTCTGGGCGAAGCACGTGGGTGTTGCGCGAGAGCTCTTGGATGTTGACGCCAGGTTTGAGCATCGACATGTTGTGCATGATGTGTTCGTGCGCGTGTTGCATGGCGTCAACCATCTCTGCTGGTGCCGGGGTGTCGCCGACCCACCAACTGCGACTGATGTCCACGCAGATGCCGTAGCTGCCGACGAGGTCGGTGTCGAAGCTCACGATCTCATTGTTCTGAACGATGCGCTGGCCGCACTCCTGAAACCACGGGTTTGTGCGTGGCCCAGAGGTCAGCAGCCGGGTCTCGATCCACTCGCCGCCGCGGCGGATGTTTTCGCTGTGCAACACCGCCCAGATATCGTCTTCCGAGATGCCTCCACCGGGCACGCGCTCGCGGGCGAAACGCTCCATCTCAGCCACGGCGGTTTCGCATGCGTGCGAGGCGCAGCGCATCGCGAGAATTTCATCTGGTCCCTTGATCGAACGGCTCTTTTCGGTCACTTCCTCGCCGTCTTTGACCTCGAAGCCCTGGGCCTCGAGTGAGCGTAGGCCGTGCAGCATGATCTTGTCGACCGCGAGGCGTTTGTTGTTACCGCCGTGTTCTTCAATTAACAGTCGGACTTCGTTTGAGAAGGTGTCTGCCGCAACATCAATGCGGTCGCCGCGGTCGAAGTAGAAGAGGTCCGCGCCTGCGCGCTGCTCGCGCACCAGGGGGTTGAAGGTCGATAAAAAAGGCGCGTTTTTGTAATCCCAAATAACCATGTAGCCGTCGGCACACACCAGCACAGCCCGAAACGGGTTGTGCGTGTTCCACAGCTGCATGTTGGTGCTGTCGGTCGCATAGCGGATGTTCAGCGGATCGAACATCAGCACACCGGCATAATCGCGGTCCGCCACGTGTCGGGTCAGCCTGCGCCAGCGGTATTCCCGCATGGCCGCCAGATCCGGAAGCGCCAACCCCGCGTCGGCCCATTCCGCAAAGGCCAGCTGGGTTGGTCCGATCTCGACCCGGTCGTTATCGTCCGGTGATCCATCGGGCTTTACCGATGATCCATCCGGACCGATTTTACGAGTGTTTGCGTAGTGATCATCCATGCTGGTTCTCC
>CALAMQ010000007.1 GCA_937925815.1 uncultured Granulosicoccaceae bacterium
GATTCATTCTGCTGGGTGTGCTGTCCGGGCAGCCTGAGGGCTATTCGGCATCGATGTTTTATGCCATCACGTACGCGCTTACCAGCATGGCGGCATTTGGTGTCATTCTGGTTATGGATCGCAATGGTGTGGACATTCACCTGCTCACTGATTTGCGTGGTTTGTTCCGTCGCAATCCGGTTTATGCGTTTGTGATGTTGATTGTGATGGTGTCCATGGCCGGTGTGCCGCCGACGGTGGGTTTCTATGCCAAGTTTGTGGTGCTGGATGCGGTTGTATCCGTCGGCTTGATCTGGCTTGCGGTAGTGGCGGTGGTGTTTTCCGTGGTGGGAGCGTTCTACTATCTGAGAGTAATCAAATACATGTTCTTTGATGATCCGATCGAAGCGCAACCCGTGCTGGCACCCATCGATGTCAGTGCCGGGCTCGCGGTGAATGGCGCTGCACTGCTGATGCTGGGGCTTTTCCCGGGCTGGATTATGGCAGCCTGTATCGCAGCGTTTTCCTGAGCAGCACTGATTCGGATTTATTTATCGAATCAATGCTTGTAATCTGGGCGTCGAACAACTAGAATTCCTTGATCAGTTGCGGGGTGGAGCAGTCTGGCAGCTCGTCGGGCTCATAACCCGAAGGTCGCAGGTTCGAATCCTGCCCCCGCTACCAATTGGTTTTTTTGTCAAAGGCCCCTTCAGGGCCTTTTTTGTTGGCGCAACGGACTCATTTCAGTGGGTCACAGCGGAGGCCCGTGCAGCCGGTCAGTCACGAACTGCAATCAGTTATCGAACCCGTCGTTGTCGGCCTGGGTTTTGAATATGTTGGCGCGCTGCTTGGTCAAGCGAGCGGCGGGTTGACGTTGCGCGTGTACATCGATCACGACAACGGTATCGATGTCGACGACTGCGGCCGGGTTTCACAGCAGCTTAGCGCCGCGCTCGATGTTGACGACCCCATCGGTGGGCACTATGTACTCGAAGTGTCGTCACCAGGAATGGATCGCCCTTTGTTTATACCGCGCCACTATGCCGAGCAAGTTGGGCAGCGGATAAAAGTGCGGGTGGTGATGCCGGTTGAAGGACGTCGGCGCTTTACCGGTGAATTGATTGCTGTTGGCGACGACGAATTCGAAATTGATGTTGACGGTGAGCAGTACTCAATACTGTTCTCTAATGTGGAAATGGCAAATTTGTCACCCGTGTATTCGGGCGGCAAGCGCTAGCGGCCACGGGCCGAGGTGAGACCATGAATAAAGAAATACTGTTGGTTGTAGACGCTGTCTCTAACGAGAAAGCTGTGGACCCGGAAGTGATCTTCGAAGCGCTTGAAGCGGCGCTCGCGTCTGCGACACGCAAAAAGCACGGCATGGATATCGAAGTCCGAGTCAGCATTGATCGCGAGACAGGTGACTACGACACCTTCCGCCGCTGGGAGGCGGTCGAGGATGACACCGATCAGGAATTTCCGCTGCGCCAGATCACCATTAGTGCTGTGCGCGTCGACGAGCCCAATCTTGAGGTTGGTGACTTTGTCGAAGAGCAAATTGAATCGGTCGAGTTTGGCCGCATCGCCGCGCAGTCAGCCAAGCAAGTTATTGTGCAGAAAGTGCGCGAGGCGGAACGCCAGCGCATGGTCGACCAATACCGTGATCGCATGGGCGAGCTGGTCTTTGGTGTGGTGCGTCGGGTCGACCGCCGCAACGGCGTGTTTATTGACCTTGGCAACGGCGCCGAGGGATTGATTCCGCGCGATCAGTTGATCCCGCGCGAAGAGATGAAGAACAACGATCGGGTGCGCGCCTACCTCAAAGAAATTCGCCAAGACGTGCGTGGCCCGCAGCTGATTCTCAGCCGCACAGCGCCGGAATTTTTGATTAAGTTGTTTGAGATCGAAGTGCCGGAAATCGGCCAGGGATTGATTGACATCATGGGGGCGGCCCGTGATCCCGGTGCTCGCGCCAAGATTGCAGTGCGCTCTAACGAGCAACGCCTCGATCCCGTGGGGGCCTGTGTTGGCATGCGTGGTTCACGTGTGCAAACCGTTTCAGATGAACTTGCTGGTGAGCGCGTCGACATCATTCCCTGGGATGAGAATGTCGCGCAGTTTGTGGTCAACGCCATGGCGCCGGCGGAAGTCGTGTCCATTGTTGTTGATGAAGACGCCAACAGCATGGACATCGCGGTAGAGGAAGAGAAGCTCTCGCAAGCCATTGGCCGCGGTGGTCAGAACGTGCGCCTCGCCAGCGAGCTCAGCGGTTGGCAGCTCAATGTCATGGACCAAGCTGAAGCTGAGCGCAAGAGCGAGGAAGAGGCCGGCAAAGCGGTCGCGCTCTTTATTGAGAAGCTCGATATTGATGACGAAGTCGCTGAGATTCTCGTCGCAGAAGGATTTACATCGCTTGAAGAAGTGGCTTACGTGCCCGCTCAAGAGATGCTCGACATTGAAGGCTTTGACGAAGAAATCGTTGAAGAATTGCGCAACCGAGCGCGCGATGCGTTGCTCACATCTGCCATTGCCCAAGAAGAATTGCTCGGCGATAACAAGCCCAGCGAAGAGCTTTTGGCGATGGACGGAATGACCGAAGAGCTGGCGCTGAAGCTTGCGGCAGAGGGTGTTTGTTCACTCGACGATCTCGGCGAACTCGCAGTGGATGAACTCGCTGAGTTTGGTGTCGAGGAGACGGATGCAGCCGCGCTGATCATGAAAGCGCGTGAGCACTGGTTTGAAGACGCGGAGGCCTCGAGCTGAACGCGGGAGGACGATAGTCATGGCAGATACCACAGTAAAGCAGCTTGCTGACACCGTCGGCACGCCTGTCGAGCGATTGCTCGATCAGTTGCGTGAGGCAGGGGTCGACAAGCAGAGCGCCACTGACTCGATCAGTGCCGAGGAAAAAAGCGCGTTGCTAACGCACTTGCAGAAATCCCGTGGCAGCGAAGGCGGCGCCGCTAAGCGCATCACGTTGAAGCGCAAGAGCGTCAACACCTTGAAAGTGGGTGGCGGCGCCGCGAAGAAAACGGTCAACGTTGAAGTGCGCGGCAAGCGGACTTACGTCAAGCGCCCAGCAGAGGTTGAGGCTGACGCCGCAACGGCAGCACAAGAAGAAGACAGGGCTCTGTCTATACGTGAGCAGCGCGAGCGCGACGAGCGCGAGCTTGCTGAATTTGACCGCAAGCGCCTGGCAGCAGAAGAGGCCAAGCGCGAAGCAGAGTCTGCTCGACGCAAAGCGCGTGAGAATCCGCAGGATCCTGTTGTTGAAACGACTGAGGCTCCTGAGACGACTGAAGCACCTGCTGCTGTCGCTGAGGCACCGAGCGCGCCGAAAGCGGATCCTGCACCTGCGGCGGCGCCTGCAACACCTGCGGCGACAATCGCTGACGTTGAAGCGGCGGCGATGGCCGGTAGTGCACAAAACAAAAAGGCGGCTCCGGCGAAAGTGGTTGACCGGTCGCGCGGGGCGCCAGAGAAGCGCACGCGACGCGACGGTGGCGGTGGCAATGACCGAGGTGCCTCGCGCCGCAAACCAGCGGCGGGCCGGGATCGCGGCGGTCGCGGTGGTCGTGGCAGAAAAGGCGCCTTGCGGACTGCGGATATGGAGACGCGGCACGGTTTTGAAAAACCGGTTGCGCCTGTCGTACGCGACGTCATCGTGCCCGAGACGATCACGGTAGCTAACCTCGCTGACCGCATGTCAATCAAAGCGGCGCAGGTGATCCGCACCCTTATGGGCATGGGTGTGATGGCGACGATTAACCAAGTGCTCGACCACGACACGGCTTTGCTGATTGTCGAGGAGATGGGTCACAAGGCAGTCTCGCAATCTGACGAGAGTATTGAGCAAGAGATCAACGCGAAGCTCGTCGGTGAATTGGGTGACGCACAAGCGCGTCCGCCAGTGGTCACCGTTATGGGTCACGTCGATCACGGCAAGACCTCACTGCTTGATTACATCCGCAAGTCCAAAGTCACAACTGGCGAGGCCGGTGGCATCACGCAGCACATTGGTGCTTACCACGTGAACACGGGTCAGGGTGTTGTGACCTTCCTCGATACGCCAGGTCACGCGGCTTTTACCTCAATGCGTGCGCGCGGTGCGCAGGCGACCGATATCGTGATTTTGGTGGTTGCTGCAGACGACGGCGTGATGCCTCAAACCATCGAGGCCATCCAGCACGCTCGTGCGGCCAACGTGCCGCTGATTGTGGCGGTCAACAAAATGGACAAGCCCGAGGCGGACCCTGATCGGGTGCGCAACGAGTTGTCGCAGCACGAAGTCATATCCGAGGAATGGGGCGGTGACACAATTTTCAAAGGCGTCTCAGCGCTCACCGGTGACGGTGTAGATGACCTCCTCGAATCCATTGTGTTGCAAGCAGAGCTCTTGGAACTCAAAGCGCCTTCCACAGGCCGTGCACAGGGCACCGTGATTGAAGCCACACTCGACCGCGGACGCGGTCCGGTTGCGACTGTGCTGGTGCAAGCTGGCCAGCTTAACCGTGGCGATGTGATCGTGTGCGGTACCGCCTCTGGGCGCGTGCGGGCACTGTTTAACGAAGCGGGCGAGCAAGTTGAATCTGCGGGGCCGTCCATTCCGGTTCAGGTACTTGGACTCTCTGGCACGCCTGGCGCAGGTGATCCCATGCAGGCGGCCGCTGACGACCGCGATGCCCGTGAGCTCGTTGAGTTGCGTCGCGAACGTGAGCGCAACTTGCGCCTCGCCGAGCGCAAGCCTGCATCAATGGAAGACATCTTCTCGAAAGTGAAGAGCGGTGAGATTCCCACGGTCAACGTGTTGATCAAAACCGACGTCCAGGGCAGCTATGAAGCGCTGCGCGATGCGCTGGAAAAGCTCTCCACTGACGAAGTCACCATCCGCGTGGTTGGCGGGGGTGTCGGCGGTATCAACGGCACCGACGCGTCCTTGGCGGCAGCATCAAACGCCTTGCTGATTGGATTTAACGTGCGTGCAGACAACTCGGCGCGCGAAGTTATCCAAGAGCAAGGGATCGAGCTGAACTACTACAGCGTGATCTACGAAGCGATCGATATGGTCAAGAGCGTCGGCAGCGGCATGCTCAAACCTGAGATCCGGGAGCAGATCATTGGTCTTGCCGAGGTGAAGGACGTGTTCCGTTCGCCGAAGTTTGGTCAGGCAGCCGGTTGTATGGTGGTTGACGGCGTCGTGCGCCGCAACGAGCCCATCCGTGTCCTGCGCGAAAATATCGTGATCTTTGAAGGTGAGCTGGAGTCGCTTCGCCGTTTCAAAGACGATGTCAATGAAGTGCGCATGGGCACCGAGTGCGGTATCGCGGTCAAGAACTACGAAGTCAAAGCTGGCGATCAAATTGAAGTGTTCATCCGCAACGAAATCGCGCGGACGTTGTGAGCACCAACTAGATGGCTGACCAGACGCGGCAGTACCGAATTGGGGATCAGATCCAGCGCGAGTTATCGCAACTGATCCGTGATTCTGTCCGCGATCCGCGCGTGTCTGCGCTGACGACGGTGTCGGCGGTCGATGTGACCTCCGATCTCTCGCTGGCCCGCGTCTACGTGACCGTGCTCGACGATACAGGCAAAGACACACTCGACGGCTTGATCGCCGCCAGCGGGTTTCTGCGCAAACAGATTGGTTCGCGGGTACAGCTGCGCACCGTTCCGGCCTTGCGTTTTCACCTCGATGAAACCGCGCAGCGGGCGGAGACCTTGAGCCGCGCAATCTCAGAAGCGCGTGCACGCGATGCGTCTCTGGGCGCTGTTGAAGCGCCGGACGACGAGCCCCCGGCTTCACCTCCCGACTCCCCCGACGGACCCTGATCAATGGGTCGCCGACGCCGGGCGCGCGGACGCGCACTCGATGGCGTACTGTTGCTCGACAAACCTGCTGACCGCAGTTCGAATGCTGCGATGCAGCGCGCACGCGTCTTACTCAACGGTGCGAAGGCGGGTCACGGTGGCAGTTTGGATCCCTTGGCTTCGGGCATGTTGCCAATCCTATTCGGTGAATCAACCAAATTCGCAGGCGGTCTGCTCGACGCAGATAAAACGTACGTGACAACCGCGCAACTCGGCGCGCGCTCGACCACCGGTGACCTCGAAGGCGAGTTGTTCGACACCTGCCCGTTGCCGCAGGATCTGGCCGATGCCGTCTCGACCACCTTGCCGCGTTTTCTTGGCGATATCGTGCAGACCCCGCCGATGCATTCGGCGATCAAGCAGGGTGGGGTGCCATTATACGAACTCGCGCGCGCCGGCATCACGGTTGAGCGAGAGGAACGTCCGGTGCGCATTCACACGCTAGATTGCCTCGCGCTGACCGACAGCACGGTCACGCTACGCGTTCGCTGCTCCAAAGGCACATACATCCGCAGTTTGGTCGAGGACATCGGTTCGGCGATGGGCTGCAACGCCCACGTGTCGCTGCTGCGCCGAGAGTCGGTTGATCCTTTTGACGCCAGCGCCATGGTGACTTTGGCCGACCTCGAATCTGCACGCGATGCGGGACCGTCAGAGAGCCTTGACCGGTTTCTGCTGCCGCTGGACGCGGCGCTCTGCGCGTTGCCCATTTATCAACTGGAGAATGCCGCCGAGCGCGGTGTGTTCCAACACGGCAACCTGCTCGACGTGCGCGAGCAACCCGTGCCGGATGAGTCGCCAATGCGGGTCTATCACGACGGCGATTTTCTCGGTGTGGCAATCTGCCGGGCGGGGCGCCTGCGGCCCACGCGCTTGCTCAAACGCCCTGAGACGTCGAACTGACTGCGAACTAGATCGGCCAGCTAGATTGGCCGCAGCTGCCACACGCGCTCGCGTGCCGGTAGCGCACCCTTTAAACCGCCTTCAACGTCGTTGTCTTCAAGCAGCTTGATTTGGTACGCGTTGGCGTAGAGCGTGGTCAATGCAGCTGTGTCCACCGAGAAGGGTGGGCCGTCTAACTGTGACTGATCGTATTCAAGTGTGATCAGCAGCTGTGGTGCGGTGCTGCTGAGTTCTATCAGATGGCGGCTGTAGGCCTGTCGCATCGTCAGTGGCAGCGCGATCAACGCCGCGCGGTCGTACACCGCGTGCACCGGTCCGAGCAGCTCGGCGGTCAGGGCAAACACATCGCCTGCAAAGACGCGCAAGGCCCCGCTGCGGTATTCGGTCAGCAGCCCGTATTGGTGTTGCGTCGGGGTGAGCGCAAGCTCGTTGAATAAGACTTCAACCGCCGCAGGTGCGAGCTCGACACCACACACCGTGAAGCCGCGCTCTAGCAGCCAACCGATATCGCGCGTCTTGCCACACAGTGGGACGAAAACGCATTGGCCTGGCGCAAGGCCCAGCGCCTCGACGTGGTTGATCAAATGCGCGTTGACGGTCGCGGCGTGAAAACCGATGCGGTTCTCGGCCCAGCGGGACAGCCAGAAGTCAGCGTCCATGGCGTGTTGCGGGTTGTGTGCGGCACGTCCTCACAGTTGCAGGCACTTCGCCATTTGCGGCGCAATGGTCTGCATGAACTCGCTCGACCAACGCACGTTGCTGTCGACGTCCATGTGCGAGGCGTCGATGGTCCAGAGATCATCGAGCTCCGGCGCGACGAAGGTGATGCCGAGGGTGTCGGCGAGTGCGCGGCCTGCGTCGAGTGGGGTTGGACGCTGTGGCAACACGGTCAGCACCACGCAATCGCGTGGCACGTCCACCGCATCAAAAAACGCCTCTGCTGCGGCCGCTGTCTCGTCGACCTGATCGAGCAGGTGATCGCTATAGGTCACGGCGATGTGGCGGTCTGGTCGGTAGTGTTCAACGTTCCAAGTGCCGTTGCTTCGCGCGCGGAAGAGCGTTGGTGCCGAGCCACACAACACCGGTGCGAGCGCTGAGTCTTGCCAGTTGGCGCACAAGTTTTGGTGCAAGCCCTGCAACCAGCGCTTGCGGCCGTACTCGGCGACAATGGCGTCATCGCCGTCGATGATCTTGCGGCTGATTCCACTTGGTTCTGCGTTGAAAAAGGGGTCGGCGTTGATCACCAACATCTTCGGTTTTAAACCGTGTTGAGCAAACATTGCCTGTGGCATTTCTGATTTGGCGCCAAAGCCAAAACCCATCACATACCACGGTCGACCGGTCGCATTCATGGCATCGACTACCGGCTCGCTTGAGAAGGTGTACTGGGTGCGGCTGTTGCCCAGGAACAGTACGTCTGCGCGCTTGATGGGTTCGAGTGCTTCGGGTTCAAGCCCGTACAACAAAGCGCCGTGCTCGTAGTCGCCGTAGCGACCGTATTCACAGTACGCGAGGTAGTGATCCTCGGAATAACCCGCGCCGCTGCACGCGCCGATCCACGGGAAGAGGTCGGTTCGTGCCCACGTGAATATCACCGCGCCGGCCACGACAAAGACGACCAGGAAACTTCGCAAGTATTGCGTTGAACTCACGGCGATTGCCTCAAAAGTTGAAATACAGGAACTGGCTGGTGGTGGTGCGCCCAAAGATGGCCCAGGCGGCCATGATGCCGACAATCAACACCCACAACTTTGATGGTTTCCAGCTCAACCACCGGCTCGCCGGTGCAATGCGCTGTTTGCGATCTGTCATCAGGGCGGGGTCAAACTTGTGCATGATCTGTTGTGTATTGGGCGCGAAGAAGGCGAGCAATAAAACGCCGAGCAACCAGGGCACCACCGAAATGCGAGACAGCGTGCCGAGGTCTGCAAATCGGAAACCCAATTGTTCGAGCAGGGGCGCGAGTGGGCCTGCGTAGAGTTGCCAGTGGGCCGGTATCACCGCGCCGTTGATGCCGCTCATGCCGCCGAGCACCGCGTGCGCGGCGTCGAGTGACTCGGCGCGGAAATACACCCACGCGACCACGACGGCGAGAAAGGTCAGCAAGCGACCGGTCCACACCGAGATCCACCCGTCCGACCGGGTCACACCGCGTCGGGTGTACCACAGCCAAGTCCAGGCGTGGTTTATGATCAAGTAGAAGCCGTGCAGACCGCCCCAGATCACGAAGGTCCAGCCCGCACCGTGCCACAGCCCGCCGAGCAACATGGTCAAACCAAGGTTGATGTAGCGGCGGATCTGCCCGGCGCGGTTGCCACCGAGCGCGATGTAGAGGTAGTCGCGCAAAAAGCGGGACAGCGTCATGTGCCAACGACGCCAGAATTCTGAGATGTCGCGCGCTTTGTAGGGCGAGTTGAAGTTCAAGGGCAAGCGAATGCCGAACATGCGCGCAAGGCCAATGGCCATGTCGGAGTAACCCGAGAAATCGAAGTAGAGCTGACCGGTGTAGGCCAGTGCGCCGACCCAGCCGTCGAGCAATGTGATGGTCTCGCCCGCTGCGGCTGCGGCAAATACCGGGTCGGAGAATCCCGCGATGTTGTCGGCAATGATGGTTTTCTTAAAGAGACCGAGCGCAAAGATGCTGATGCCAACGGCGATGTCATCCCAGTTGATACGACCAATGCCGGGCTTGCGAAATTGCGGCAGCATCTCTGAGTGGTGCACGATTGGACCGGCGATAAGCTGCGGGAAGAAGGTTACGAACAACGCATAAGAGAGAAAGTCGCGCTCGACGGGTTCGCCGTTGTAGGCGTCGGCGAGGTAGGAGATTTGCTGAAAGGTGAAAAACGAAATCGCCAGCGGCAATAGCAAATTGAGGTTGCTAAATTCAAGCCCGGCGACAGCGTTGACGTTGTCGATGAGGAAGTCTGCGTATTTGAACAGGCCGATACTCGCGAGGTTGATCGTGACCCCTGCGATCATCAAGAGCTTTGCCGAGCGCTGGCGGCCGTCGCCGAGCAGCCGTGCAATGCCGAGACCGGTTGCGTAGTTAAAGACGATGGAGCCACCGATCAGCAGCAGGTAGGCCGGTCGCCAGAAACCGTAGAAAAAGAGGCTCGCGGCCACCAGCCATGCCACCGCCGGGCGCAGGCCGCGGTTGGCGCCCAGCCAGAAAAATCCGGCCAGTGTGATTGGCAAAAAAGCGAAGATGAATTCGTAGGCGTTAAACAGCATGTGAGCGTCGCCAGTTGAGATCAGGGCGTGCCACGTCTCTCGCGACTTCCGTGCCGCGCAGCGGCCTCGGGGTGCCGGAGGCGGGCAGAGATTGCATAAACGTCAGGCTCGACGCGGGGCGGGGCACCCAGTGGCGCAATGCTGCGCGTCTCGCGCGGTTAGAGTGTAGTCGCTGGCACCACGGCGTGTGACGGGTCGCGTCTGAGCTGTTGCCTTGTACACACGACGCCCGACGCGCAGAGTGCACGCCGAGCTTGGGGCTCAGTTTAAGTGAGGTTGAGCTGCGCGCGCGTGGCGGCGACGGTGTTGTACAGCAGGCAGGCGATTGTCATGGGACCAACGCCGCCCGGGACCGGGGTGATAGCGCGAGCGCGAGCGGCGGCTTCATCAAAGGCGACATCACCAACCAAACGTGATTTGCCGTTTTCACCTGGAATCCGGTTGATGCCGACATCAATCACGGTTGCACCCTCGCGGACCCAGTCGCCGCGCACCATCTCAGGGCGGCCTACGGCGGCCACGAGGATGTCTGCACCCCGACACACGGACTCAATGTCGCGAGTACGCGAGTGGGCAATTGTGACCGTGCAGCTCTCTTGGAGCAGCAGTTGCGCCATGGGTTTACCGACGATATTGGAGCGCCCAACCACCACCGCGTTGGCGCCACTCATGTCGCCGAGCGAATCCTGCAGCATCATCAGGCAGCCCAGTGGCGTGCAAGGCACCAGCGCGCGCTCGCCAACGGCGAGTTTGCCGGCGTTGACGACGTGGAAACCGTCAACGTCTTTGGCGGGATTGATCGCGGCGAGGACTTTGGCGCTGTCGATGTGAGCCGGCAGTGGCAGTTGCACGAGGATGCCGTTGACGCTGGTGTCGGTGTTGAGACGGTCTACCAGTGCCAGCAGCTCGGCTTCGGTGGTGTCGCTGGGCAGGCGGTGCTCGTCAGAGCGCATGCCGACTTCGGTGGTGGATTTCGCTTTGTTGCGAACGTAGACCTGGCTTGCTGGGTCTTCGCCGACCAGCACCACGGTCAGTCCCGGGGTCACACCGCTGGTCTCAATCAGCGCCGCGACGTCTTTTTTGAGTTCGGCGCGCAATGCCGCTGCGCGGGCTTTTCCGTCGATTAGGTCTGCCATGGGAATCCACTGTGAGGGCAAAGAGGGTATTTTAGTGTGCCGCGCGCCCCAGCCGGCCCATTGTTGCGTCGATTATTGACACCAGACCGACGTCAGCGCGCCGAGGTCCTAACCGCTATCATTGGGTTTTGAGCCAATTGGGGTGTCGCAGTGGCGGCCTTTTTTTTCGAGTACGGCCTGTTTCTGGCCAAAGTCCTGACCGTGTTATTCGCCGTGCTGGTGTGCATCGGCTTTGTCGCCACCCAGCGTCAGGACAAGCGCCCCGGTGACGGCCGGGTGGAAGTGCGCAAGCTCAACGAGGTGCTCGATGACTTGCGTTTTGCCTTGCGCGAGCATCTGCTCGACCCAGATCAACTCAAACGTGAAGAGAAGAACCGCAAGGCGCGCGAAAAACGCGAGCGCAAGGCGCGCAGGCGCGATGCCAAACTCGCGCGCAAGCGCTTGGCCGGGCGGGTTGAAGAAGAGGCCGTACCGGAGCGCGCAAGCCTATTTTTGCTCAGTTTTGACGGCGACGTGCGCGCCTCGGCAACCGAAAACCTGCGGCGTGAGATCACGGCCGTGCTGGCAGTGGCAAGGCCGGGCGACGAAGTCGTGGTGCGCCTGGAGAGTCCGGGCGGTCTGGTGCACAGCTACGGTCTGGCGGCCTCACAGCTCGACCGCATAGTGCAGGCCAAAATTCCATTGGTGGTGTGTGTTGATAAAGTCGCCGCCAGCGGCGGTTACATGATGGCCTGTGTCGCCAACCGCATTGTGGCCGCGCCATTTGCGGTGCTCGGCTCCGTTGGAGTGGTGGCGCAATTGCCCAATGTGCACCGCCTGCTGAAGAAGCACGATGTCGATGTCGAACTGCTGACCGCAGGTCAATATAAACGCACGCTGACGGTGTTTGGCGAGAACACTGATGAAGGGCGGCAGAAATTCGTTGAAGAGCTCGAAGAAACCCACGCGCTCTTTAAAGAATTTGTGGTCGCGCACCGGCCGCAGGTGGACATTGATCTCATTGCCACCGGCGAGACCTGGTACGGCCGGCGCGCACTCGACGTCAAACTGGTGGACGAGGTGGCCACATCCGACGAGTACTTGCTCAAACGGGTGGACGATGTCGATGTGTTCGATGTGCGCTTTGTCGAGCACCGCTCTCTCAGAGAACGCATTGGCATGGGCGCCGCCGAGGGCGTGGACCGCTTGAGTTTGCGTTGGTGGGACCGCCTGATGCAGAACCGCTGGATGGTGTAGGGCGGTGAGCGACGCGCGTCGCCAAACCCTGGCGCGGTTGGTCAAACTGTGCGGCATCACGCTCGTGCTCGGGATATTGGTGGTGCTGTTCGCGAGTATTTGGCCAACCGCAACCACGCAGCGCTTGTCGGTGTATGTCGACACCTCTGAACTCGCACCCGGTGAACACCTGAGCACCACCATCGGCAATTTGCCGGTGATTGTGCTGCGTCGCAACGCCGCGCAGTTGGCAAGCCTCAATGACAACTGGGTCAACGACAGCAGTGGCTGGTTCAGCGGTGACCCAAGTGAGGTCGACCCGCGCCACCGTGGTGTCGGCGTACGCTATTTGATTATCGAAGCACTGGGCACGGCCTTGCAATGTGAGGTCGCCGTGTTGCCAGCAGATGACGAGCCTTTTCAGGGGCGTCCCTGGCCGGGCGGCTTTGCCGATCTCTGCCGCGGCTACCGCTATGACTGGGCGGGTCGGGTGTACCTCAACCAGCCAGCATTGCGGAACCTGCGCGTGTTGCCGCACAGCGTGAACGCGGCGGGTGAACTGACCGTTTCATTGCCCTAGCTGCCGGCAAACCTTGTCTGCAGCGGTTGTTGGCCCCATTGTGTTTGCATCATCATTGGGAGAACGCCATGAGTGTCCGTCGCGTCGAGCAGCTCAGCTCAGCCAGGCCCACCATTGAGGGTGCGGGCGTGCACTTGCACCGCGCCTTTGGCTTTGGTGATACCGCCAAGACCGATCCCTTTTTATTGTTTGATGATTTCCGCAACGATGACCCAGCGTCCTACGCGCAGGGTTTTCCGTGGCACCCGCACCGTGGCATTGAGACCATCACCTACGTCCTTGCTGGCACCGTTGAACACGGTGACAGCTTGGGCAACAGTGGGGAACTTGGCGCCGGCTCCGTGCAGTGGATGACCGCTGGGCGGGGCATTTTGCACCAAGAGATGCCGCGCGGTGACAGCGCTGGCCGCATGCACGGCTTTCAGCTCTGGGCCAATTTGCCGTCGCACCAGAAAATGACGGCCCCGCGTTACCAAGACATTGGTGCCGATGACGTGCCGACGGTGGTCGAGGACGACGGCAGCGTCGCGCGGGTGTTGTGCGGCGAGTTTTGGGGCGCGCGTGGACCGGTGGACGGGGTTGAAGCCGATCCGCAGTACATCGATATCAGCCTGCCACCTGGGGTCAAAAAAGTGCTGCCAGTGCCGACGTGGCGCCAGGCCTTTGCCTACGTGTTTGCGGGCAACGCGGTCTTTCGTGACGCCTCGCAGCCACTCGGGGTACTGCATGAATCCATTGCAGAAAATGGCGAGGAAGTGATCTCCCGCCACGCCGCGGGCGACCGATCACTGGTGTTGTTCAGCGCGGGTGATGAAATCCATGTGCAGGCGGGGCCAGACGGAGCGCGGTTTTTGCTCTGTTCAGGTCGGCCAATTGAAGAGCCTGTGGCGTGGCACGGCCCAATTGTCATGAACACTCAAGATGAAATTCGCACCGCTTTGCAAGAGCTGCAAAACGGGCGTTTTATCCGCTGAGCGCCACGTTCGCTGGGCGTCGCCTGATCGAGCGCGACACCCGCTGAATTGAACGCTACCATTTCCCCTTTTGATCAATGCAGGGGTATGGCGTGGTAGATCAGGCGATTGCCTTGAACCGCAAGTTGGCCGAGGACGTGGCGGCACAGCCGTCACAAATTGCATCGGCTGTCGGCTTGCTCGATGGTGGCGCGACCGTGCCGTTTATTGCGCGTTACCGCAAGGAAGCCACCGGCGGTTTGAGTGATGCGCAGTTGCGCTTGCTCGAAGACCGCTTGCGCTACCGGCGCGACATGGAAGAACGGCGCGCGAGTATTCTCGACAGCATCGAATCTCAGGGCAAACTCACCGACGCGCTGCGCGAGAGCGTGATGTCGGCGGACAGCAAGAGCATACTTGAAGACCTGTACTTGCCGTATAAACAAAAGCGGCGCACCAAGGGCCAGATGGCAATTGAAGCCGGTCTGACACCGCTCGCCGAGCAGCTCTGGTCAGACAACAGCGCCGACCCAGACACACTCGCGCTCGATTACCTCAATGCAGACGCCGGTGTCGCCGACGCCAAAGCCGCGCTCGAGGGCGCGCGCTATATCCTGATGGAGCGCTTCGCCGAGGACGCCACATTGATCGGGCGCTTGCGCGAGCTGCTCGAAGACCGCGGCTTGGTGTGCAGTAAAGTGGTGGCGGGGCAGGAGTCCGAAGGCGAGAAATTCCGCGATTGGTTCGACTACCAAGAGACGATCAAAACGGTGCCCAGCCACCGAGCGCTGGCGCTCTTTCGTGGACGCACGGCAGGCGCGCTCGACTTGTCAATTGGGATTCGCGACGGCGACGGCGTGAGCACTGTCGCCTGCGAGCAGGTGGTCGCAGGTCACACCGGGTACCGCGAGGCGGCGGTCGCAGCCGATCCCTGGCGCAAGCAAGTGGTGAGCTGGACCTGGCGCGTGAAGTTGCGTCACCACCTTGAAACCGATCTCTTTGGGTCCTTGCGTGAGCGCAGTGAGGCCGATGCGATTGCAGTCTTTGCCAAGAACCTCAAGAGCGTGCTGCTCGCGGCGCCCGCGGGCAACCGGCCGACACTGGGGCTGGACCCAGGCTTTCGCACTGGTGTCAAACTTGCGGTAGTGGATACAACTGGCAAGGTGCTAGAACACGCAACCATCTACCCACACGCACCGCAGAACCGATGGGACGCCTCGATTGCCACCCTCGCCAACCTGTGCCAGCGGCACGGTGTTGAACTGCTGGCGGTTGGGGATGGCACCGCCAGCCGCGAGACGGAGCGCTTGGCGGGCGAGCTGATCGCGCGCCACAAAGACCTGACCCTCACACGCGTGTTGGTGTCTGAAGCTGGCGCGTCGGTGTATTCGGCAAGCGAGCTCGCCGACCGCGAGCTGCCCGACTATGACGTCAGCATCCGCGGCGCGGTCTCGATTGCACGACGCCTGCAAGACCCGCTGGCGGAGCTTGTAAAAATTGATCCCAAGTCCATTGGCGTTGGGCAATATCAACACGATGTGTCGCAAGTGTCTCTGGCGCGTTCACTCGACACCACCGTAGAAGACTGTGTGAACCACGTTGGGGTGGATCTCAATACCGCATCTCCGGCACTGCTGCAGCGTGTTGCCGGTCTCAGTGTGGGGCTCGCCTCTGGCATCGTCGATTTCCGTGACGCCAACGGCGCCTTTCGATCGCGAAAGCAACTGCTCAAAGTGCCTCGGCTGGGTCCGGTGGCGTTTGAGCAATGCGCGGGCTTTCTGCGCATCCGAGATGGAGATCACGCGCTTGATGCGTCTCAGGTTCACCCCGAAGCCTATCCGGTTGTCGAGGCGATGTGCGCGGCCTCCGGTGTGCCGGTGAACGAGCTCGTTGGGCAGAGTGAGGTGGTGGACGCGCTCGACCCCGCGAAATTTGTGACCGAGCAATTTGGCCTGCCGACAGTGCGCGATATTGTCGCCGAGCTTCGAAAGCCCGGGCGCGATCCACGGCCGGCCTTTGTCACGGCCGCCTTTGCCGACGGAGTGGAGTCAATTGGCGATCTCAAACCGAATCAAGTGCTCGAGGGCAAAGTCACCAACGTCACGCAGTTTGGCGCTTTTGTGGATGTCGGCGTGCACCAGGACGGCTTGGTGCACATCTCAGCGTTGAGTGACAAATTTGTCAAAGATCCTGCGGACGTTGTGAGTGCGGGTGACGTTGTGAAAGTGAAGGTCATGGAAGTTGACCTCAAGCGCAAGCGAATCGCCTTGAGCATGCGCTTGAGTGATGACGCACGGGATCGCGACGCCGAGAAACCCGCGCGGCGTGACGCCAGTGGCAGCGGCCGAAACACTGCAAATAAGCGCGGCGGTGCACCCAAGGCGCGCCGTGAGTCGCAGCCTAATCCACCGTCGGCATTGGCCGAGCAACTCGCGGCCGCGTTGAAAAAACGGTCTTAGTTGGATCAGAGGTCGCGCTGACCTTTGGTTGGCGCGCGCGCGCTGCGTTGCGCAGGGATCGCGTCAAAGGTGATGGTTTCAGCGCCGTTGTAAACGTTGAAATGGTTGCCTTTGGCGCGGGCAATCAGGGTGATGCCAACCTGCTTTGCCAAGTCCAGTCCCATCTGCGTGATGCCTGAGCGCGACAACAACACCGGGATGCCCATGAAGGCCGCCTTCATCACCATCTCGCTGGTGAGTCTGCCAGTGGTGTAAAACACTTTGTCGTGGCCGCTGATTTGCTCGAGCCACATGTGACCGGAGATGGCATCTGCGGCGTTGTGCCGGCCGACGTCCTCAACGTGAATCATCATGGTTTCGCCCTGGCACAGCGCGCAGCCGTGCACGGCGCCAGCCGCGCGGTACACGGCGTTGTGCTGAGAGATGTGGCGGATCAAACCGTACAACTCAGACTGCTTGAGGCTTGGCCGGGTTAGGCGGGTGTTGTCGAGTTCTTCGAGCGTCGAGGCGAAGATCGTGCCCTGGCCGCAGCCGCTGGTGACGATGCGCTTGAATAATTTTTCACGCCAGTCCTTGAGCGTGCGTCCCGCGCGCGTGGTTACCTGGACCGTGGCGGTGTCCCAGTCGACGTTGACCGATTCGATGTCGTCGATATCGTCGACCAAACGTTGATTGCGCACATAACCCAGCGCCAGCGCCTCGGGGCGGGTGCCAAGCGTCATCAGCGTCACAATCTCTTGGTCTTCGAGGTGGACGGTGAGCGGCAACTCGCCGGGTATTTGTGCGTCGATTGTCTCGCCGTACTCGTTGACCACAGTGATTGCGTGGGTTGGGTCGCGGCCAGCTGATGAGAGCGTTGGTCGAAGAGGGATGTCAGGCATGGTGCTGCTTCGTGTCGCAAGCGTCGAATGTCGCAAACCCGGCGGGCATGTGCAAGCGGGTGGCGCACTGAGGTCAGTTGCAGTCGGTGCAGTGACTCAGCTGGCAGACGAATCGGTGCCGGTGATGACCTGTGTGTATTGGTCAACCATGTGATCCACGCCAAAACGCGCCAGCGCAACCTCCCGAGCAACACGCGCCATGTCCTGCCGCAAGACACTGTCTTGGGCGAGCGTGAGCATGGCCTCGGCGAGTGCCTCGGCAGACTGAGGCACCATCAGGCCACCGCGTTGATCGCCGTCAATAGCGATGGCGTCGCGCGAGCCGCCCGCGTCGGTGAGGATCACAGGTGTGCCCGCTGCCTGGGCCTCGAGGGCCGTCAGCGGGTGCCCCTCGCGGTCGGATGACATCACAAAAATATCCAGCGCTGCGAGCACGTCCGGGATGTCTGAGCGCGTTCCGGTCAGCAAGACGTGGTGTGAGAGGTCGCGGGCGTCGATGGCGGCGTCAATTTCATCGTATTTTTCGCCCGAGCCGACAATCACAACGCGGAAGTTGTCGAGTGACTCGCGCAGGATTTCGACAGCGTCCAACAGGCGTATGTGGTTCTTCGCGGCGACCAAGCGACCCACGGTGCCAAACAGCACGCCGCCAGGTGGTGCCCAGAGTTGCCGCAAGGTGGCGCCGTCACCAGCGCTGAATAATGCGGTGTCTATGCCGTTGTTGATCACGCGCACGCGCTTTTCGCTGATGCCAATTTCTTCGGTGTAGAAATTGGCGGTGTCATTTGAGACCGCGACCAAGGTGTTGGTCCACAGCGCGAGAATGCGATCAATCACGCGGTAGTGGGTGGGTTTCCAGCTGTCTCGGCTGTGTTCGGTGACGATGATTCGCCGCTTAGAGAAGGGCAGCGCGACGCGCAACCACAAGTTCCCAGTCCACAGGTGGCTGTTGATCGCAACAGGATTGAACTCGGTGATTGTCCGGCGCAGTTTGCGCGCCATCTGCAAGTCCGGACCGGGCTTTTTGTTTAGAACAAGCAGTTCGATGTCGGCGTGAAGGCGTGCGCTGAGTTCACCGGCGACAGTCAGGCAGATGACCTGCACCTGCCAACCGCGGTCAATGAAGCGGTTGGCCATGGCAACCAGCATTTGCTCGGCGCCGCCCACGGTCAGTGCTTCAATCACAAAGGCAATCCGGCGACGCCGGGCGCTGGCGTTTGGGTCGGTGTTCATGAGCCCTGGTGTAATAGCTTGTGTTGGCGAAACAGCGCGAGCAGGTCGTCGATGTTCGCATCTTGGTTGAACAGGGTGCCAACGCGTTCGTAGCCGGCATCGCTGAGCGCGCGTGCGCGCTCGGGGTCGCTGATCAAGCTTTCAATCGCCTCGGCAAAGGCCTCGACATCACCGTCGGGCGCGAGCAAGCCGCTCTTGCCGTCTTCGACGAGTTCGGGGATTGCACTGACTTGAGTCGACACGATAGGCACGCGCAGCGCCATGGCTTCGGCGATCACGTTTGGAATACCGTCTGGCGGTTGGCCTGGAATCATGCGCGGGGCGAGGCAGAACGCGTTTGCCTCGACGAGCGTTTTGAGCACGTCGGCGAACGCCAACCCGCCGATAAAATTGATGTGGTCGGTTATGTTGAGTTCCGCGGCCAGGGCCACCAAACGTGCCTCGTCTGGGCCCGAGCCAATCAGGTCAACACGGAACGGGATGTCACTGCGAGCAGCGATCTGGGCGCAGGCGCGCAAGAGCGTGTCGTGGCCTTTGGTTGGCACCAATCGGCCAATGCTGACAATCTGAAAGGGGTCGGTCGCGGCGCGCGGCTTGAAGGCGGTCTGCGCGCTCAAGGTCATCACGTCCGGGTCGAGGCCGTGGTAATTGAGGTGGATGTTGTCGGGGTGCTGGACGCCGATTTTGTGTTGTAGGTGGTCGCAGAAGTAACCGCTGCAAACCACAGAGAAGCTGGCTGAGTCGAGCTTGTAGGGCAAAAAGCGATTTGCGGAGAAAATGTCTTCGCCGTGTATCGCGGCTGACCATGAAAAGCCGAGGATGCGGTGCAGCATCCAGCAAGCTGTGGTTGGCACATTGGCCCAGTGACCGTGCAGGTGGCGGATGCCGTGCCGTTGGGCGTGCCGGCCGAATTGCAGAATCAAGGGCAGTGCACCCAAGCCTTTGATCACGTCCAGCGGTCGATCGCGGCCGATCCAGGCGAAGGTCGCCATGGTGCTGAGCAACTTGATTGGGCGAGTCAGCAGGGTGGCAAAAAAGGCATAGAGCGCGGTCAAGGACACGAGATTGGCGTACTCGGTGCGCTCGCGCGACAGCCGCTTGGCGTCTTCTAGCGTGATCTCATCTCGCGGGTGTTGCAGCGAGTAGACCGTAAACGGCACGCCTCGGCGTTCGAGCGCGACCAGCTCACGCAGGATGAAGGTTTCATGCAGCTCGGGAAACATCGAGATGAATACGCCGATATTGGCCTGATCGGACTTTGGCTGGTTCATGGTGCGCGCGTGGTCTGGCCGATGGTGATTAAGACTATAGATCGGCTGTTCCTGGCCAAACCTGTGCCCTGTCGTACAGTGGCGCAAGCACAGGTGCCCAGCGCGTCGACCGCAGCTGACTGTGTGCGCCTGGGGCCCGGACGGGTTTGGCCAGAATTGGCCTTTAGATCAGGCTGATCTCCAGCTGCTCTGCAAAGTCAATCAGCAACAAAAGTGACCCATTGATCGAGTGGTGCTCTCTCGGTTACGAGTTGATTAGCCGGGTCATTGAGGTCGGCGTGACCCAGTGCAAGGCCGCACACAACGGTCTCGTCGTCTGTGATCGGCAGCGCCCGGCGCAGTGCGCGGTGGTAGCCACAAAAGGCTGCCTGCGGGCAACTGTGCAGGCCGTGTTCGCGCGCGAGCAGCATGATGTTCTGCAGGAACATGCCGTAGTCGAGCCAGCTGCCGGTGTTAAGGCGGCGGTCGATTGTGAATATCAATCCCACGGGGGCGTCGAAAAACTGAAAATTGCGGCGGTGTTGCGCGGCCATGCCCTCGCGGTTGTCGCGCGAGAGGCCGAGCAGTTGGTAGAGGCCGATTCCGACGGTGCGACGTCTGGAGAGATAGGGCTCGAAGAACGTGTCGGGGTAGTATTTCTCTTCTGCTTCGAAGGAGACGCCAGCGTCGACATCGCTCTGTACTTCTGAGATTGTTCGCTGCAAGCTCCCGTCGCGCAGCACGTAGACTTGCCACGGTTGCATATTGGTGCCGCTCGGTGCGCGGCTGGCTGTCTCGAGAATGCGCTTGACGAGATCTTCTGGCACTGGCGTGTCGTGAAAGGCGCGCAGCGAGCGGCGGCTGGTTATGGCCTCGCTAACTGTGTGCGTTGGAAGTTCATCTGCGGTGAAATTCATCGCGAGCCGTCCTGTGCTGGCTGTGAGCATGGTGTCGATTATGGCAGCTGCGCAACGGTGCATCTGGGTCGGGCGTGCCGCACCAACAGGGGCGTGCTGCTAAGCTGCTGGTTTTGAGCGGACGACACCCTTGTGGCACGTGAGCGAACAACCGAAACCCTGATTGAGCCGAGTTTGCCCGACGCGGCCCAAGCGCAGGAGGGCATTATTTTCTACACCATCGGCCTTGGCATCCTGGTTGGTTTGATCCTTGGCTGGGTTGCGCTTCAAGGCAAGCAGTGGTGGCTGCTGACCTGGTGTGTTGGTTTGGTTGGCGCAGGCATCGTGGCGATGGTGCTGTTTTAGCGAGGATGCGCTGCGCGCATCGCTGATCAGTTTGCGGTGTGTTCGCTCAAAACCCCGTCGATGTCGGCCAAGGATGCCGCCGCGTCGTTGTAGTCAATGCGGATGCGCCAAGCGCGATCGCCGTGTTGCAAGACCAAGCTTGGAAAGCCCTGCACGCCGAGGGCGGCGCCGAGCTGCAGGTCTTCTGTGAAAGCGGTTCGCACCGCCTCGCTTGCAAGCATGTCGCTGAATTCTTCTCGTGCAAATCCGACGTCCACGGCGACGTCAATCAGGGTCGCATCGTCGCTTGGATTGCGGGCTTCGAGGTAGTAAGCCTCTTGGATACGGGCGTTGATCGCCTCCTCCCGAGTTGGATCGAGCAGCCGAGCGGTGACCACCGCACGGCATGCGGGGTAGGTTGCACGCCGTGGGGTGCACTCGGTCCAAAACGCGTGGTTAAAACGCGTACCTGGAACCGCTGTTTCGATGTGGCGCCAATAACCCGAGATGGCGTCGCGCATGGCATCAGGCATGGGCGCGTCGGTGTCCGGCGCGAGGCCGCCCAGCACCCGCTTCACCTCGACAGACGACGGCAGTGCTGAGGCGATTTTCTGCCACGTGGGTTTGAAGGCCCAGCACCAGCTGCACATGGGGTCGTGTACGTGAAACAGGGTGGACACAGATAAGCGCTCCGGCTGAGTGGGGTGAGGGCATGGCCACAGGCTGCTGTCGGCAACACTGCACCAAGGGGGTTTACTGTACTGCGCCGCTGGCACAGGTGCGAGTGCGTCGGTCGCCCAAGCCGGTCACCTCGACTTGTCAACAGCCGCGCCGTAGACTGGCCCATTCCCCATGAGCAAGCACATGCGCCGTCTCTACAGAGCCCCCTTGCTCGGCGTGCACTTTTGCCTGGCTTCACTGTTTGGTTTGGCGCTGTCACTGTGCCGGCCGTTTTACCCAACTAACAGTCGTCTCTGTGCACAGCTTTATTCGCGCTTAGCGCTGCGGCTTGTCGGCATGCGCGTTGAGCATATCGACACACACAACTTTCCAACAGACCGTACCTTTGTCGTGGTCTGCAATCACCAAAGCAATTGGGATTTGGTCGTGGTCGGCAGCATCGTGCCGGCTCGCACGGTGAGTTTGGGCAAAAAGGCGCTTCGCTGGGTGCCGGTGTTTGGCCAGCTCTACTGGCTGGCTGGCAACATTCTCATCGATCGCGGCAACCGTGAAAAGGCGCTCGCGGCGATGGCTGAGGTGCGACACGCGCTCTTAGAGCGCGCAACCAATATCTGGATTTTCCCAGAGGGGACACGCAACAGGGGGCAAAATATGCTGCCCTTTAAAAAAGGCGCGTTCATGACCGCGATCGATGCGGGCGTGCCGATTGTGCCGGTGTGCTGCAGCGCGTACCTCGAGGGCTTCTCGCTCGATCACGCGGACAATGGTGTGGCGAGGCTCGCGGTGATGCCACCAATTGAAACTGCGGGGATGACTGCTGAGGATGCCGACGCGCTGATCGCCAACTGCCACGCGCGTATGTTGGCGAAAATTGGCGAATTATCTGTTCACTAAGCCCGGCGAGGCCGCTGCAGGCGGGAGCGGCACAGTGGGCAGATGTGCTATGTTGGCGGGTTGATTGAACTGCTCGGAACCCACTCCCATGGCCGTGACAGAAAAAGACGTTTTTGACATCGCCCGCTTGGCGCGACTCGCCATCGACCCCGCCGAGGCGCGGCTCTATGCGAGCCGCCTGTCCCGCGTGCTCGATCTCGCAGGTCAACTCGCCTCCGTCGACACCGATGAGCTCGCACCGATGGCGCACCCTCTGGACGACGCGGTTCAGCGCTTGCGCGATGACGCGGTGACAGAATCGGACCAACGCGATAGTTTTCAAACCCAGGCACCGGCCGTGGAACGCGGTTTGTACTTGGTGCCGCGTGTGGTGGAGTGAGCATGACTGATCTGCACAGCATGACCCTGCACGCGATGCGCGATCTGCTCGATCGCGGCGAGTGCAGCAGTGTCGAATTGCTCGATGCCTTGCAACAGCGCATCGATGCGCGAGCGGCTGAGATCAACTGTTTTGTGTCGGTGTGCGGCGAGCGCGCGCGCGCTCAGGCGCAGGCAGCTGATGACGCGCGCGCCAAGGGCGAGGCGGGGCCGCTCAGCGGGCTGCCTATCGCACACAAAGACCTTTTTTGTACCCGCGACCACAACACCACCTGCGGCTCGCGCATGTTGGAGAATTTTGCGCCCCCCTATGACGCCACCGTGGTTGAAAAACTCGACCGCGCTGGAGCGGTCACGGTGGCCAAGGCCAATATGGATGAGTTCGCGATGGGCTCGTCCAATGAGAACAGTTATTTTGGTGCGGTCAAAAACCCCTGGGATCTGACCCGGGTGCCCGGTGGCTCTTCCGGTGGTTCGGCTGCGGCCGTCGCGGCGCAGTTCGTGCCCGTGGCCACCGCAACGGACACCGGCGGCTCAATCCGACAGCCGGCCGCGTTGTGTGGTGTCACCGGCATCAAACCGACTTACGGGCGGGTCTCGCGGTTTGGGATGGTTGCCTTTGCCTCCAGCCTCGATCAGGGTGGTGTGATCGCGCGGGACGCGGCGGACTGCGCGTTGGTGCTCGAGCACATGGCGGGTTTTGACCCGCGTGATTCAACCTCAGTGGACCGACCCGTTGACGCCTACAGCGCGTCGCTCGCGGGCGACGCGACGCGGCCACTCGCCGGTCTTCGCATCGGTGTGCCAGAGGAATACTTTGGCGAGGGCCTGGACACCGCTGTGGCCGACGCGGTGATGGCGGCGGTCGATACGCTCGAAGCGCTCGGCGCTGAGCGGGTCGCGGTGTCATTGCCGCACTTGCCGCTCGCACTGCCATCGTACTATGTGGTGGCACCCGCGGAGGCCTCGAGCAACCTCTCGCGATTTGATGGCGTGCGCTACGGCTACCGCTGCGCAGATCCGAGCGATCTAGACGACCTCTACACGCGCTCGCGCGCCGAGGGTTTTGGCGATGAAGTGAAGCGCCGGATCATGGTTGGCACTTACGCGTTGTCCGCTGGGTATTTCGATGCCTATTACGTCAAAGCGCAAAAGGTGCGCAGATTGATTGCCAATGATTTCCACGCGGCGTGGGAACAGTGTGATCTGATTTTGGGGCCTGTGTCGCCAACGACTGCCTTCGCGATCGGTGAGAAGTCCGATGACCCGGTGGCGATGTACCTCAACGACATTTACACGTTATCTGCCAATTTGGCCGGTGTGCCGGGCTTGTCAATGCCCTGCGGTTTTGCCGAAGGCTTGCCGATTGGCGCGCAATTGCTCGGGCCGCATTTCAGCGAATCCATGTTGCTCAAGACTGCTCATCACTTTCAATTACACACCGCTTGGCACCTCGAACGGCCAGCGGCGTTTGCCTGAGGAATTTGCCATGCGTTGGGAAACCGTCATCGGGCTTGAAATTCACGCGCAGTTGCAGACTGACTCGAAAATTTTTTCGGGTGCGAGTACCGCCTTTGGTGCTGAGGCCAATCGCCAGGCAAGTGCCGTCGATCTCGGTATGCCGGGCGTGCTGCCGGTGCTCAATCGCGGCGCTGTGCGCTGTGCGATAAAATTCGCACTGGCAACCGACGCTGAAATCGGCCGGCGCTCGGTGTTTGCGCGCAAGAACTATTTCTACCCAGACTTGCCAAAGGGTTACCAAATATCGCAGCTTGACCATCCGATCGTCGGGCTGGGTGAGGTGCAGGTAACGCTCGACAATGGAGAGCGCAAAACCGTGCGCCTCACGCGCGCGCACCTCGAAGAGGACGCCGGTAAATCGCTGCACGAGGATTTCCAGGGCTTGTCCGGTATCGACCTCAACCGCGCCGGCACGCCGTTGCTCGAGATCGTCTCGGAGCCGGATATGCGCTCGGCGACAGAGGCTGTCGCCTACGCGCGAACGGTACACGCGCTGGTGCGTTACATCGGCATCTGCGATGGCAATATGCAAGAGGGGTCATTTCGGGTTGACGCCAATGTGTCGATTCGGCCAATGGGTGAGGATGAGCTCGGCACCCGCACCGAGATCAAGAACGTCAATTCCTTTCGCTTCCTCGAGCGCGCGATCAATTTCGAAGTGCAGCGCCAGGCCGAGATCCTCGAAGACGGCGGGCGTGTGGTGCAGGAGACACGGCTCTACGACGCCGACCTCGACGAAACCCGCTCAATGCGCTCGAAGGAAGAGGCCAACGACTACCGCTATTTCCCGGACCCTGATTTGTTGCCGGTTGTGGTTGAGCAGGCGGACATCGATGCGGTCGCACGCGAACTGCCCGAGTTGCCGGAGCCACGGCGTGCGCGCTTTGTCGCATCAATGGGACTCGGTGACAGCGAAGCGTCCCTGCTGGTGCTCGACCGTGATCTCGCCGACTATTTCGAGTCGGCGCTCGAGTCAGCCGGGCCGGACAGCGCGAAGACTGTCGCCAACTGGTCGCTCAACGAACTGCGTGCCAGGCTTGAAAAATCGGAACTCAGCGTTGCCGAGTGCCCGGTGCCAGCCGCCGAGCTCGGCGCACTGGTCGCCCGCATCAACGACAACACCATTTCCGGAAAAATTGCCAAACAGGTACTCGACGCACTCTGGGAGCAGGAAGGCAGTGTTGATCAGATCATCGAATCCCGCGGGCTCGTCCAGATCACCGATACCGG
>CALAMQ010000008.1 GCA_937925815.1 uncultured Granulosicoccaceae bacterium
AGAGCAAGGCCAGTGTGAACTCGACGCCAAACGCTACGGCGACCTTCCGCGCTGGCTCGCGGCGCTTGAGCAGCTGCCGAACGTGTCATCGCGCCGCGTCGACCTCGGCCGCGCCGCGCCGAGAGTTGAATTTGATACTAATGCGGATGGCAACGCGCAGATCCACGATAGCCTCAGTGCACTGCACCCTTGGCGCAAAGGCCCCTTTCAAATCAACGATACCTTGGTCGACGCTGAGTGGCGCTCGGACCAAAAATGGGCTCGCATCGAAAGCAAACTCAGTCCACTTGCCGGCCGTCGTGTACTCGACGTCGGCTGCGGCAACGGCTACTTCTGCTTCAGATTAGTCGGCGCAGGTGCAGCATTGGCGCTAGGCATCGATCCCTCGCCCTTGTTCAACGTGCAGTTCGCAACGCTCAAACGCCTGTTTGGCGACCTGCCAGCGCACCTGTTGCCGCTCGGTGACACCGCCCTACACGACTGCCCAGCGGTGTTCGACACCGCATTGTCGATGGGCGTGCTCTACCACCGGAAGTCGCCGTTTGAGCATTTGTCACTGCTCTACAACAGCGTCCGTCCCAGCGGCGAGTTGTTGCTCGAGACCCTGGTGGTCGAGGGCGATGTCAACACGGTATTGGTGCCCGCGGGCCGCTACGCGCGTATGCGCAACGTCTGGTTTTTACCCAGCACGCTGGCGATGGCGCACTGGCTCACGCGCGCCGGTTTCACCGACGTGCAGTGTGTGGATGAGTGCATCACCCTGCCCTCAGAACAACGCAGTACCCAGTGGATGCGATTCGAATCCCACGAACACGCGCTCGATCCCAGCGACCCTTCCCGTACAATTGAGGGCCTGCCCGCACCCCGGCGCGCCGCCTTTGTCGCCACTCGACCCGCCTGAACGCCACAGAAAAACACAGTGATACAATGTTGCAGCACAACACAGCTCAGTTTGGCATGACATCACCCACCCCAGCAGACGGTGACATTCGCACCGAAAACGGCACTCGGCGCATCTT
The DNA here is from genome assembly GCA_937925815.1 of uncultured Granulosicoccaceae bacterium. Lineage (GTDB taxonomy): Bacteria > Pseudomonadota > Gammaproteobacteria > CALCKW01 > CALCKW01 > CALCKW01. The sequence continues at coordinate 1,020 of CALAMQ010000008.1, forward strand.
CATAGACGGTTATTGGATTCGCCATTACGAGCCGCCAGACGAGACACCGTCGAACCACCGCAAGCTGATCATCAGCTTGACGCGTCGGGCTTTTCACCACACCGAAGCCGGTATCAATACCCCCGGGCACAATCTCGACATCGCGCGTGAAGCGCACGAGAAAGAAACCGACCCAGACCGCAAACGCGTCAACGCCGCAATGCTCGCCGGCGCCTTGTTCAACCGTGCAACAGACATCTTTACAAGTGTCGTCGACTTGGATCGACGCGGTGTCACCCTCTCTCGTGAAGACGGTTTGATGCGGGAATGCAGCGCTTGCTTTCTCGAGGCGATGGAGCTGGGTAAGCAAGTCCGGCACTACAGCGGTGAGGAGGGCATCGACGAGTTGTGGGGGGAGCCGTGCAAGGCATACACCATGTCGATTGCCGCCTTCTACACCCAGCGCTATCTCAAAATTGCGCAAACCATGCGCAGCATTGATCGGGTCACAACTGCAATGCACACCGCATTCACTGACAACGCGCAGTTTAGAGAGCTCACACCCGTTCTAGAAGCCTTCTCAAAAGCAGCCCAAGCACACACCGAAACCAGCAAGGGTGATTTGGCGTTTTTCTCTATCTGGCCACGCTTTGTCGCGGCGAGCGAGCAACTCGAGCGGGTCGAGCCGCCGCACACCGATGCGTCCTGGCCCGAGGTCAAGCCGCACTACCACTTCTGCCTTAAATTGATTCGCGATGGGCGGAATCTGATCAGCTACATGGCCGGTGCGCGCGTGCCGATGCCTGTGAGCTCACGCAATTACTTGATGACACTCGACCGGTTCAGCACGGAGAGCGCTCCCATCCTCAAGGCCGCCCGCCCTGGCTGACCGCGTGCTGACCACAGCCGACGGCAGCAACACGCTCAAGCGCGGTGATCAGGAGAGTTTTCATTCGCAGCACGGGGCTGTGGCCGAAGCCAATCACGTGTTTATCCAAGCCAGTGGACTTGCACATTGTTTGGATCAACACCGTCCAACCCGAATTCTAGAAGTCGGCTTTGGCAGCGGTCTCAATTTTTTACTCAGCGCTGACCTTGCCATGGCACAACGCGGTGCCTTGCACTACGTTGGCTTGGAATGCGAGTTGGTGACCGCTGAGACTTTTAGAGCCCTAGCGCACGCCCAGTGGCTTGTGCACCCCTCAATCGCGCAGGCGCTGGAGCAGCACCTGTCGGTCTCAACCACACCAAATCCGCGTCCGTCGTTGCACCACAGTGGCGTCGTGCTGGACATAGTGCTCGGTGATGCAGCGTCCGCGCCCTGGCCTGAGAGACAATTTGAAATTGTGTTTCACGATGCTTTCAGTCCGGCAACATCACCCACGCTGTGGACTGACAGCTTCTTAAAACAGCTCATGTCCGCACTCGTCCCGGGCGGCGTACTTGTGACCTATTGCGCCAAAGGTGAGGTGCGTCGAGCCTTCACGGCCGCGGGTTTCGCCGTTGACCGGCTGCCCGGTCCGCCGCGAAAACGCGAGATGCTGCGTGTGCACGCAGCAGCCTAAACCACCGTGTGCACGCCACCGGCCCGCGCCAGCACTGCACCGCCGTGCGCGCACGTCCCTTCTCGGCCACTCATCGCTTGAAAAAGCAAAATAGAAAATGTGGTACCCGGTTGCTAAGCATCCGTCTAGCGGTGCCGATACCACCTGCATGCAAGGTGTTTCGGTGGCCGGTATCTCGCCGCCGACGGACATCAAAATGGATTGATAGAAACTTTGCTGCTGTGCAGACGGAATTGCGCATGATTGCCCCCTTTCAAGCAGAAACGGGTGTATGAACTGATCGCCGATTCAAAGGCGGCACAGCGGGCTCGTTGAGCCGCAGAGAGACCATGATTGCACACGCGAGAACCCTTTTCCTGATCCGGCACGGACCAACAGAATGGAATGCCGGGCACCGGATCCAGGGTCACACCGATATCCCATTGAGCGCGGCAGGCCGCGGCGTCGTAGCCAACCGCACACTGTCCGACGCACACCGTCAGGCACGTTGGTTTTGCAGCCCTCTGAGCCGCGCACGGGAAACAGCGACGTTGATGGGCCTAAACGCTGACATCGAATCTGCGCTCATAGAAATGTGCTTCGGCGAATGGGAGGGGTGCAGCAAATTCGACAATGCTGTTGGGCCTGCTCTGTCATCGCGCGGATGGGCTGGCCAACCGCCAGGTGGCGAGAGCCGAGAAGAAGCCTTGCAGCGCATTCTCGCTTGGCTAGCGGTGACACCGCCGCAGGGCGATCTAGGCGCCGTCGTTCACGGCGGTCTCATCAAGACATTGTATGCACACGCAACCAATTGGGATCTGCGAGGCGCGCCAAAACACGAATTGAACTGGGAGGCTGTACACGCCTTCAAACTGGATCGATACGGTCGGGTGATTGGCGGCACATACGCCTGCGAACAGATAGGTGACGAGCGCGCTTGGCAGTTTCCAAAGGCCGCGTGACGTCAGCGCGACGCCGCCGTGGGCAATTGCGCCCGCCCTAGCTCGCTCGAGCTTGGTCGCTCAAAAAGTGCCCAATATTTTGACGTGCTTGGTTTTCTAGCGCGTCACGGAAGTGGTCCGTGTGGTAAATCCACTCGCGCATCAGCAGACTTTCTAAAAAGCCCCTGTGGGCGGATACGCACTGGCTCAACCGACTTTGTGGAAATTCCGCGGCGACCAGCTCTGCGTGAGCTGCGAACACCCGCGCATTGGCGCCCAACCCAGCGAGGTCGATATCGGCCAACACTGCGCCGTCATGGCTCGTTGGTGGCGTGTTATGCCGTGTATCGAGGATAAACCCGACCACTTTCTCCACCGTGGACTCGGGCAAGTGAGAATGTGCGGCCATCATCCAGAAATCGGCGCTTGCCGCTTCATTGCCAGCATCGCCCGGTATGCAAATGACGTCGTGAAACCAAATGGCCATCCGCACCGCAGCGCGGTGTTCAAGAAGGTGTTCGACCTGATCCACTTTCTTGAGCAACGCCAACACATGTCGGGTGTCGTGAAAGTGCCGTTTTGAATCGGCGTGCGCGGTCAGCAGCGAGTCGAACACAGGCCGGACCACCACGTCATCCAGTGCGCCACCGAGTGCTACCCAATCTGCTGTGAACTCTTTGTATGCGAAACGAGGCATAACGAAGTATCGAATGATCGCCTTAAGCATGCTGTTAACTGTTGCTACTGATTACGCAAATGCCGCGCCGATTGTCCCGCCCTTCGCACACCAAGGTCACCGGTTTCGCCACAACTTTTGAGACTATCGGCCGCAAACTACACTTTGTATAGGTCACCTCCGTCAGGAAACACGGCTGAAGTATGAATATCACTATTTATGGATCTGGCTACGTTGGATTGGTCACAGGCTGCTGCTTGGCAGACGTTGGGAACAATGTCTTGTGTGTGGACATCGACGAACAGAAGGTCGCGCGCCTGAAGAAAGGCGATATCCCAATATTTGAACCGGGACTCGAAGCTGTCATTTTGCGCAACGTCGAGCACGGACGCCTGGATTTCACAACCGACATGGACCGTGCGGTTGAACACGCCACCGTGCAGTTCATCGCCGTTGGCACGCCGCCGGGCGAAGACGGCTCAGCAGACATGCAGTACGTGCTCGCAGTCGCCAATACGATTGGCGAGCGCATGAGCGAGCAGCGGGTCATCGTCGATAAATCGACTGTGCCGGTTGGCACCGCGGACCGCGTTGCAGACACAATCCAAGCCGCCCTGACAAAACGTGGTTTGGACACCCCATTTGCGGTTGTGTCGAATCCAGAATTTCTCAAAGAAGGCGCGGCCATCGGCGACTTCATGAAGCCCGATCGGATCATTGTTGGCACCGAAGACGAGGCTGCGATCGCGATCATGCGTGAGCTGTACAACCCCTTTGTGCGCAACCACGACCGATTGATATTCATGGACGTGCGCTCAGCAGAGCTGACCAAGTACGCCGCCAACGCCATGCTTGCGACCAAAATCAGTTTCATGAACGAACTGTCAAACTTGGCAGACCGGCTCGGCGCCGACATTGAATCCGTGCGTGTTGGTATCGGTTCAGACCCCCGAATCGGGTACAGCTTTATCTACCCCGGCTGCGGTTATGGCGGCTCGTGCTTTCCTAAGGATGTCAAAGCGCTGGTTGCCACCGCACGCGAGAACGATTACGAACCCGATCTACTCGCAGCGGTTGAAGCAGTCAACGAGCGGCAAAAGCAGGTGCTATTTAGCAAGATCAACAGCGTCTTTGGCGATGATCTCACTGGTAAGACTTTCGCCTTCTGGGGACTCGCTTTTAAACCCAATACCGACGACATGCGCGAGGCGCCGGCGCGCGTGCTCATGGAGTCGCTGTGGGCAAAAGGTGCGACCATCAAAGCCTACGACCCAGTGGCCATGGCAGAGGCACGCCACCTGTACCCAGATGACGCCCACCGACTGCAGTTGATGGGCACCGCGCTGGATGCCGTGCACGATGCTGATGCCTTGGTCATCAACACAGAATGGCAAGAGTTCCGCAGCCCAGATTGGCCGCTCATTCTCGATCGTTTGAAAACTGCGAACGTGTTTGATGGCCGCAACATGTATGACACGGAATTGATGGCGCAAGCCGGTGCGACGTACCACTGCATCGGCCGTCCAGTTCGCGACAGCTAGCGCTTCAATGCAACCAGTGGCGGTCCGCACACCGCCACGAGCGTGCTTGCGGTCTACACTCTGACCGCGAGCCTCCCCGATAGAACAACCCCATGAACGGTTCCACACACGCGTCAGTCTGGCGCATCGCGGGTCCGGTCATGCTCGGCAACATCAGCGTGCCGTTGGTTGGCATCGTCGATACTGCGGTGGTTGGCCACTTGGATGACCCGCGCTACCTCGCAACGGTCGCCTTCGGCGCGGCGTCGATCTCGCTGGTGTTTTTCCTCTTTGGCTTCTTGCGCATGGGCACGGGCGGGCTCGTCGCCCAGGCTGTGGGCGCTGGAGACAAGTCCGCATTGGGCCGAGTCACAACGCGTGCGCTGTTGCTTGCCACCGGCCTTGGGTTGGCTGTGGCGGCCTGTTCACCGTTGCTGGTTGAAGTCGCTGTCATCGCCAGTGGCAACGGGGAATCCTTTGGCGAGCTGACACGGGCCTACCTCTACCCAAGGTTGATGTTCGCACCTTTCTCGTTGCTCAACTTCGTCATCATGGGCGTGTTGATCTCACTGGACAGAGCCAAACTTGCACTGGCGGTCCAGCTTCTGCTCAATGCGAGCAATATTGTCCTCGATCTCCTTTTCGTCAATGGTTTCGGCTGGCATGTCGGCGGCGTTGCGTGGGCCAGTGCGCTGAGCGAGTGCCTAGCGTGTTTGACCGGTCTGTGGCTGGTGCGCAAGCAACTGCGACAACTCTGTTCCCCGCCCTCTTGGCAGGAGGTGTACCGAGCGCCGGGTTGGGCGACGCTTCTCACCGTCAACCGAGATATTTTTGTGCGCTCAGCCTGCCTCGTTGCATGCTTCTACAGCCTGCCACTGATCGGCGCGAGACTCGGCGAAGGCACCCTTGCCGCAAATGGGGTATTGCTCAATCTGTTCCTGCTGACAAGCTATACCCTGGACGGATTCGCCCACGCCGCCGAAGTCCAAACTGGCACCGCCTACGGTGCGTCCAATAAACGCCTGATGCGTGCCCACCTGATTCTGGGCGCCAGCTGGGCGACAGGCTGCGCCCTGGTCCTCTCGGTGATTTTTGCGATCTTTGGCAATCAATTGATCGCACTGATGACCTCTCTGCCAGATGTTCAAGCCATCGCCAAAGAGCACCTGTTTTGGCTGGTCGCCACGCCGGTGATCAGCGTGTTGGCATTTCAAATGGACGGCGTCTACTTCGGCACCACTCAGTCGAGAACTTTGCGAAACGCAATGCTTTGGGCTTGCGCCTTATTTGCTCTTTTGCTCTGGATCTGCGTACCAATCTGGCAAAATGACGGTTTGTGGTTCGCGTTCTGCGCGTTTATGCTGTCGCGCGGGCTGTTTTTGCTCGCGATGTATCCCTCTATCGAACGGACTTTAAACCAGACTCGTGTTCATTGAATCCGCATACTCGCTGCGTCAACACAACAGTTTCGGCTTCGAAGTTGAAGCGGCCTTTTTTGCCCGGGCGGGCAGCGAAGACGATTTGCGCGAGGCATTGGCGTGGTCCAGCGAAAACCGCCAGCCGCTGTTCGCGCTCGGCGGCGGCAGCAACACTGTCTTCGCGGGCCCGCCAGCCGGATTGATCCTCCACATCGGCATCAAAGGCATCGAGCACGAGTATGGCGACGACGGCAGCGTGTTGCTGCGTGTCGGTGCAGGCGAAGACTGGCACACGCTGGTCAGCCACTGCCTGGAGCAAGGGTGGCACGGTCTGGAGAACCTCGCGCTAATCCCCGGCGGAGTCGGCTCTGCACCCATACAGAATATCGGCGCCTACGGCGTTGAACTCTCTAAGGTCTTTGTCCAACTCGAGGCAATTGATCGAGAGGACGGCCAAGCTGTCACCTTAGACAAAGAGGCCTGTGCCTTCGGATACCGCGACAGCGCTTTCAAGAACCACTGGAAAGACCGCTATTTGATCAGCCGTGTCTGGCTCAAACTGCACACCGAGCCAAACCTCACTGTCGATTACCCATCGTTGAAATCCGCTTTGCAAGGCCGTGACGACATCGGTCCTCGAGATGTGTTTGACGCGGTAGTGAGTATCCGCAAGGCGCGGATTCCAGACCCCGCAGAGATTGGCAATTCAGGCAGCTTTTTCACCAACCCCATCGTATCGGCTGAGCAAGCGCAGACGCTGCTCAGCAAACACGAGCAGATGCCACATTGGCACCAAGCAGACGGCAGCGTGAAGTTGTCTGCCGGTTGGTTGATCGAATTTTGCGGCTGGAAAGGCCACCGTGACGGCCATGTCGGTGTTCACGAGAACCAGGCGCTCGTCCTGCTGAATCTCGGTGATGCCACTGGCCATGACATCCTTGCACTGGCAGAAGCCATCGCGAAGTCGGTCAAAGAAACCTTCGCCATCGAGCTCACAATCGAACCCACCGTCTTGGCCAACTGATCATCGCTTGGTACAACGGTGTCCCCGCCTCGCGTTAGCGCATCGCCTCAAAGCGCACCAGCGCTCGCAAAGTCCAGTGCATGACGTCAACGCAATTGACACGATCTACGCAGCACGGGCTGATACCATGTCAGCAATGTCCCAACCAGACTGAGTGATATGAATACCCTGCTTGTGCAATCACGTTGGTTCCGGGGCCTGGCATTGGTGTGGGCGAGTTTGGCCATATTGACAAGTGTCACACCCGCAAAGGCTGCCGAGTATCCCGAACTCACAGGTGCTGTGGTCGACCAAGCGAACCTGCTGTCCACGCCCGCTTGGGCCGAGCTTGAAACGGATCTGCGTAGACACCGCGCCGAGTACGGCCACCACGTCGTTGTCGCGACCGTGCCGTCACTCGACGGCGTGAACATCGCGCAGTATGCGCTGGGTTTGGCGCGCCACTGGCAACTAGGCGATCAAGGTGTCGATAACGGTGTGCTCATACTCATAGCTGAACGCGAACGCAGCATGCGCATCGAGGTCGGTTATGGACTCGAGGGCACGCTCACCGATGCGCGTGCAGACAGCATCATTCAGCGTGAGATCCGACCGGCGCTGCAACGAGGCGATTTTGACACCGGGTTGCGCAACGGCGTTGCCGCCGTCTTCGAGACACTTCGCAGCTCGGACGCAGGTTCAGCGGCAACCGGTTTAGCGGGGCACTCAAACATGGTTGTCCCGCTCCTCTTTGCGGGGCTGTTCGCGATCGCCCATTTTTTTCGTAAACGGATCGGGTCCCGCTCCGTCAACACCGTGGTGGTGGCTGGCTTTATTGGTGTGTTTGTCAATGTGGCATCGGGCATGTGGTACGCAGGCGCTGCGGCTGGCATCATCGCAGCGCTGGTCTTATACAAGCGCGGACTCGGTGCCGCTCGCGCTGGCCAAGGTGCAACCGGCGGCGCCCCACCTCACTACGATCGCTACCACGACCGGTTAAACGAGCCGCAGCACCAACACAACGCACAGATGGGGCGTCGTAACAGATCACACAGTGGGTCTAACCGTGGCGGTGGCGGCAGCTTTGGAGGCGGCGGCGCCTCTGGGAGGTGGTGAAATGGCCATTCCGTTGAATGACACCGAGCTCGATCAACTCGAGGCCGCAGTACAAGCCGCCGAAGCCGGCTCTGACGGTGAACTCGTCACAGTCATTGCCGAGCACAGTGACGACGATGACGGCACCTACGACTGTTTGCTGATTGCGGCCGTCGCAGCTCTCATATTACCGGCCCTGCTAGTGCTGTTTAGCGAAGGCAGCGCGGGTTCGATCTACGCCTTTCAAATGATGGTGTTTTTTGCCGTATTCGCTATTTTGCAGTTTCGTCCGGCGCTCCGCTACCGCTTGATTCCGCAATCGACACTGCAAGATCGGGTGAGACGACATGCCATCGTACACTTCCACGACAACGCGTTGCATCGGGCACCAAATCGCCTCGGCGTTGTTATTTTTGTGAGTCTTGCGGAACGGCGAGTGGAGATCCTCGCGGATTGTGGTTTTGACAATACAGTCAGTGCAACCACATGGCGAAATGCTGTCAATGCGCTGGTGTCACGTGTTCAGCGAGGTGAACTGCACCAGGGTCTGTGCGAAACCGTAAGAGCCTGTTCAATAGCGATGGCGCAAGCTGCACCTGCAACGCAAGTGTCTCAAAACGTCTTGCCAGATCGCTTGGTGATCGTCTCTCGGAGCTGACATGACGCACACTGACGCCCATTCGACGTCCCAGTGTGCGAAGTCAGCGCTGTGTAGCGCAGCCCTCTAGCGAGTCAGTTTACCGAGCAATCGCAACAGTTCCGCGCGCTCTTGCTCGTTAAAATCTGCCAGTGCTCGCTCTTGGATGTCCTGCCCGACCACCATGGCTTCAAGCATGGTCTGGTGCCCAGACTCCGTGAGCGTCAGCTGTACCCGTCGCCGGTCAACTTCATCTGGCACACGCTCAATCAAGCCACGTTGCACCAGTCGGGTGACAACGCCCTGGGTAGTCGCTGGGTCCATATCAATTAACCGACCCAACTGGTTTTGCGACACGCGCCCCTGCTCCCGCAGCCGCAACAACGCATTGTACTGCGGTGCTGTGAGCTGACTCACAGTCATCATTTGCTGGAACAAACTTGTCAGGTGCTGATGTGCACGGCGCAGCAAAAAAGCGAGCTGATCGTCCAATGCCAGTGGCGTGAGCGAGGGTGGCCGTTGCTGCTGAGATCGGACGAGCGTGTCTGGTGTGTCATCACTTTGCATTGCGAATTACCTTCCGTAGTCAAATGTGTACATCGACAGACCAGTCTCAAGCCGATGATAGAATCTGTCGCGTCAAATGCTTTCATGCAATAAATTTGCAACTGACTTCAACGTCTCTAGAGAAGCGCTATTGGTTAGCACTACTAGCCTAAAACCATTCTTAGCCTAAGCAATTCCGTAGATCAAGACCACAAATGGGCTGTTATGGTCAATTTATGAGCAATCTGTCGGTTTTTGCCGTGCCGGTAATACACTGAGCACGTCTGGGGCCAATTTTTCGTCAATTTCACCAAGGCGAGACAGTTTGCGTCACCACCGTTACCATGACCCATCTCTGACGCCAAATCTAATCCGATGCCAACGCACACACCTTTCGACAGCACAGCCACCTACATCGCAACTGACGAACTCAAAACGGCGGTGAACGCCGCTCTGACACTGGGGCGACCGCTGCTGGTCAAAGGTGAGCCTGGCACCGGCAAAACGCAATTGGCAGAGGAAGTGGCCGAATCGCTCGGCCGTCCATTGCTGCGCTGGCATGTGAAATCCACCACCAAGGCCCAAATGGGTCTCTACGAATACGATGCAGTCTCACGCTTGCGTGATTCACAACTCGGTGATTCACGTGTTAATGAAATCGCCAACTACATCGTCCAAGGCGTGCTGTGGCAGGCATTTGCGAGCCCCTCACCCTGTGTTGTGCTGATTGATGAAATCGACAAAGCTGACATTGAATTTCCAAACGACTTGCTGCTAGAGCTCGATCGCATGGAGTTTTTCGTGCACGAGACGCAGACGCACATACGCGCGCAACATCGACCACTTGTGATCATCACGTCAAACAACGAAAAAGAATTGCCAGACGCCTTTTTGCGCCGTTGTTTTTTTCATTACATCCGATTTCCAGACGCCGACACCCTCTCTCGCATCGTCGACGTGCACCACCCCAACGTGAAGAAAGAACTTCTCGCCGAGGCATTGAAATTGTTTTTTGAAGTGCGCGAAACGCCCGGCCTGAAGAAAAAACCCTCGACCTCTGAGCTCATTGACTGGCTCAAGTTATTGCTTGCAGAGGACATCCCAATTGAAAAACTGCGTGCACATGATGACGCCAGCCTGCTGCCAACGCTGCACGGCGCCCTGCTGAAGAACGAACAAGATGTGCACCTCTTTGAGCGGCTGATGTTCATGCACAAACGCCAGAATCGATGACTAAACCGTGTTCATCGCGCTTTTCCTGAAGCTCAGGCGTGGCGGAGTCCCTGTCAGCCTGACCGAGCTCATCGCCCTATTGGACTGCGTCAAGGCCGGCCTTGCCAATGAAAGCCTGACCGGCTTTTACGACATCGCACGCGTTTGCCTGGTCAAAGACGAGCGGCACTACGACCGCTTCGATCGAATCTTCGGCGAGCACTTTGCCGGCATTGAAAGCGCCTTTGGCAATCTCATGGATACCCTCCCGGCCGATTGGCTCGCGCACGAGGCCGAGAGACTCTTCAGTCGAGAAGAGCTCGAATCCCTGCAACGGTTCTCCAGCCTAGATGAGTTGCTTGACACTTTGCGCCAGCGGTTGGAGGAACAGTCCGAGCGCCATGAAGGTGGCAGCAAGTGGGTTGGTACAGGTGGCACATCCCCGTTTGGTGCAGCGGGCACCCACCCTGAAGGCGTGCGTATTGGTCAGCAACAAGGACGCAATCGCAGCGCGGTTAAAGTGTGGGATCGCCGAGAATTTCGCAATCTCGATGACACCGTCGAACTCGGCACGCGCAACATCAAAATGGCGCTGCGCCGACTTCGGCAATTCGCGCGCAACGGGGCGCCAGACGAATTCGATCTCAACGGCACCGTTCAAGCCACCGCCGAGCAAGCCGGGCTGCTCGATGTCAAAATGGTGCCGGCGCGGCGCAACGCAATCAAAGTCATCCTGTGCCTCGATATCGGCGGTTCAATGGACCCGCACATCGCACACTGTGAAACGCTATTTTCCGCTGCACGTGCTGAATTCAAGCATCTCGAACACGTCTATTTTCACAATTGCCCCTACGAACGCATGTGGCGGGACAACAGACGGCGTGACCACCAGACCGTGAACACACTGGAATTGATTCGAACCTACGGGCGAGATTACAAACTGATATTCGTCGGTGACGCGAGCATGAGCCCATACGAAATCACAGCACCCGGTGGCAGCGTCGAGCACTGGAACGAAGAATCGGGAGAGGTTTGGATGCAACGCCTCTTAAACCATTTTTCGCACGCCGTGTGGCTCAACCCCGAACCCGAACCTTACTGGCAGAGCGTGCAAAGCACCCGCCACATCTATCAACAAATGCAAGGCCGCATGTTCGCGTTGACCCCACGCGGCATTGAAAGCGCGATGGCAAGCTTGCTCAAACGGACCGCGCCACCAAGCGTGCTCGTCTGACGACAATTGGATTTAGACTTCGCGTCGACCTGTCGCAAAACGGCCCCAAAGGGCGGCCAATGGGCTCGGCAAACTGTACTCGTTGCCCGCCGCCGGCACCTGCGGCACGCATTGCGCGAGCAGCAAAGAACACACAGCAATTGCGGCCCCAATCAGAAACACGGCGCCTGAGGAGCCTGTGACCCACAGCACCCCAAGTGCGGCTGGCAAGCCGACCGCGGCGATGTGATTGATCGTGAAGGCCACCCCTGCACTCGGTGCAATATCTGCGGGATCAGCAATTTTCTGAAAGTAGGTCTTAAGCGCAATGGCCAGTGCAAACAGCGCGTGATCAACAATAAATAACAACACTGCGATCGCCGCGTGATTCACAACCGCATAGGCGACAAAAACGGCGATCAGCCCAAGGTATTCAACGGTCAACGCGCGCCGCTCCCCCACCCTGTCAATCCAAGCCCCTAACCGCGGTGCGAGAAAAAAATTCAGTATGCCGTTTACCAGAAACATCAGCGCAACCGACGAGGCACTGAAGTCAAATTTCTCGACCATCAAAAACGCGGCAAAGACGATAAAGATCTGTCGCCGAGCACCTGACAAAAAGGTCAATAGATAATACAAGCTGTAACGCCGTCGTAGCACCAGCGACCGGTTTTGCTCGACCGGTTGCGCAAGCACCGGAAATGCGCGAGCGCAATACAGCACAATACTCATCGTTAAACCGCCGCCACACAGGAGCACAACTTCCAGCGGCACATTCATCCACACAAGCGTAAACACAAGCGCGTAAGCAATCAGACCTGAAATTGATCCAGCCGCAACCAACCGGCCAAACCACAACCCGGCTGAATCGCGTTCAAGCCACTGCATTTGCAATGACTGATTGACCGTCTCGTAGTAGTGGAATCCAATCGACGCCAACACCGTGGTCAGATAGAGGCCAAGGGCATCTGGAAAAAAACCGGTAATTGCAGTGCCGACGCCCAGCACTGCCAGCGAGAGCAAGGCCAACGGCTGCTCGCGGATGAAGGGCAATAAAAACACCACGGCAAATGCCATGAAACCTGGCACCTCGCGCAAGCTCTGCAAAAGCCCTATTTCAGCACCGGAAAACGCGGCGCGCTCGACCGCGAAATTGTTGATAACCACTAGCCACGTGCTGAAAGCCAATGGCATGGCCAACGCCATGAGGAACAACAGGCGAATCTGCGGGGGAGCGTCGGACAGCCAGCGCATCGATTATCAGCCTTGATATGTGGTGTGAGGCCGCGGCTCAAGGCCGCGCCATTCAGACTAGACCGTGCGGCTGTCGGCGTTGAGCACAACGCCTCGACTGGCTAGATAGACATGGTTTTGGCCGCGGTCGCGTGCCTGCATTGCACCGTCGCGTGCCACGCGCAATGCCTCGGCGTCTCGGGTGTCTGGCTCGTCGACCGGCACCAGCGCACCGTGACTGTGTAAGGCTATTTGGCCAAAGGTCTGGCCGATGCCAACAACCGTCATCATCAGCTGTTTAGCCGCGACAATACCGGCAGCCTCCGTGCGGTGGGCGAGCACAATGCTGAACAACCCGTTACCCAGGTATTCGATTCGATCGGCTTGAATCACACGCTGTTGCAAGCGTTGACTGAGCATTTCGACCAATTTGGAGTTTGCCGCGATACTGACTGGCTGCCCGCGCGGAGAGCTGAATTCAGCGGCAATTAACAACAAGCTGAACTGCACCGGGGAGCTCGACGGCACCGCGCTCGCGCGCTCGACTTGCGGCCGCTGCAACAACGAGGACCCATCTGGCAACACCCGACTCTGCCAGCCTGCACCCGATGCCGTAGAACCGCCGGTAATGCCCGCCAGCAATACTTGGCCGGTCTCGCCAGCAAAGCATGGGTGAAGCGCGGTCAGGGCCACACCGGCCGCTACGGGCTGCTCAGGGTCCAGACCCAACTCTTGTCGTGCCAAAGTACTGAGATCGATCACGTCACCGTGTCGGTCAATGTGGACCCAACGTTGTGGCAACGCGTGCACCATGGACGACAGCGTTTCGACCCGATCTTGCCAGCGGGCTCGGCTGGCGAGGAGCCTGGCGATGCCGTCGAGTCGGGCCAACAGCAAATCCCCAGGCTCGCTCTTAAACAAGCAGGCCACTGCGCCTGCGGCAAGACTCTGCTGAATGATGTGGTCTGCGTAGTTACTGGTCAGCACTGCACAAGCGAGATCACCGCCGGCGGCACTGATCAGTTGCTTGATCAATGTGTCGCCAGTTTGTTCGCCAAGGTAGAAATCGACCACAGCGATATCAAAATCTGCCTCACTCACTGCATCGAGCGCATCTCGCGCAGACGCCACCACCTCCACACGGTAACCGTGCAGACGCAGGAGATCGCCAAAAGCGAGCCGAATGCTCGGTGAATCGTCAACCACCAATACGCTAAGACCGCCGTCATTCGCAGCCACATCGTGCCCGGACAGGGGATCGCCACCGAGCAAGCGCTTGAGCGCTTCACCCGCGTTGCGTTGATGACGCCAGTCCAGCATGCGTGAGCGCTCGCGCGCATCGACCCAAGCCCGCGCGCCAGAGCGTTTAGCGCGGCTGAGCACCATCACTGGCAAGTCGTGGTGATCCGGCTGTTCAAGCAGCGCCATGAGCCGCAACATGCTGTCGTCGGGCGTATCTGGCCAACTCACCACCACGCCTTCGAGTGCGTGTTCAAGGTCAGTGTGTCGAGCCGCCAGCGCGCGCTCGGCTGCGTCCGCGCTCTCGGCCACGACCACACCGAAACCGGCGGCTTCGAGGGTGTTATTGAGCACATAGCGTTGTGTCGCAGATGGCTCAATCGTGAGGATTTGTTGCATGGTGTTTAAGTCACTCGAGGTCGCATCGCCAACACCCCATCGCCCGGCCACGCCGCTACAGCATACCTCATGCACACCTCGATGCGACAAAAGTCTGGCGGTGTGGCGAACCGATTAACTCGTCGCCTCGGACACGGACGCCAAAATGATCTCGCCAATCAATTCACAGTCAGCTGCACTGATGGTCAGGGGAATGCGGATGTCGAACAGGGTCGAGAGCACGCGCTCAGTTGCTGGCAGCGACTGCGAGTCAACGTAGCGCCACGAACTGTGGCGACTGGTATAACCGTGCGGCTGGGGTGCGCCGAACCACTTCAATTCCACGCCGCGTGCACGCGCGACCGAGACCAGCGTTTCACACTGTGCTGCACTCGCTCGAGGCACCCTAAACTGCAACGAGCTGCCGACAAATTGCTCCTGCGGCGGACGTTCGCGTAGCCGCAATGCATTGCCACGTCGCAGCACTGCTTCCAAGGCACGGTAACGCTCTCCCCAACGCATCACCTGTGCATCGAGATCCGCCAATTGGGGGCGCAGAATAGCTGCTCTGAGTTCATCCAAGCGACCGGAGCAATTGGGCATCTCAAATTTGGCGTCGGCAAAGTCTTCAGCCTGCGGTCCGGACCCGTGCCGCTCATAGAGCATGTATGAACCCGAGGCCACGGTTGCGCGGGCGGCCAGCGTTTTGTCGCGGGTGATCAACAGCCCACCTTCGCCGGAATTGATGTGCTTATAGGTTTGTGTACTGAAACAGGCAGCGAGGCCAAAATTACCGCTGCGCGTGCCATTCCAGGAGGCGCCCATGGTGTGAGCACAATCTTCGATCAAGGCGACGCCATGCGCATCTAACAAGTCCTGCAACAAACCCATATCGACAAGGTGTCCGCGCATGTGCGAGAGCATGAGTACACGCGCGCCGGACTGGGTGATTTTGCGCTCGAGATCCGCGAGGTCGATCACTGTGTCGTCATCGCACTCGACCAACACCGCTCGACCACCGGCGTGCGCGATCGAACCCGGCACAGGCGCCAAGGTGTAGGCATTGGTCAACACCGGCTCGCCAGGCTCGAGTCCAAACGCGAGCAGCGACAAAAAAAGGGCATAACCACCCGAGGTGCATGCAATGCAGTAGGGACTGCCCTGCCACGCGGCAAATTCACGCTCAAGTGCCGCGGCTTCGCTCTCGTGCTCACCCGTTTGGTAACGGTGCAAACGGCCAGTTCGCAACAGCTCAATAGCGCGCTCAATCGAGGCCTCGGGCAACCCCTCTTGCCGTGTCAGATCCCCGTCAAAGCGCTGCATCGTGTCTCCCGCGACGCCTCACGCGTCAATTGTCGAGTAGCTTCGCGGCCATCAGTTGCCGCACCAATTGCTGCGCATTATCCACGTCAAATTTGTGGAACACACGCGCCCGGTGGATTTCGACGGTGCGCGGACTCAAACCCAGTTGTCGCGCGATGATTTTGTTGGCGTGACCTGCGCACACCGCAAGCATGACGTCGCGCTCACGCGCTGTGAGGCTCTCAAGGTTGCGTTCTGCGCACGCTTTGAGGTCAGCCTCAGCCGTGCGTTGTGCCGCGGCTTCGCCAGCTTCAGCCACAACTTCGAGTAACTCGCTGTCGTTGAACGGTTTCTCAAGAAAACTGAACGCGCCCTTTTGAATGGCGTTGACCGCCATTTGGATATCACCGTGACCGCTCATGAACACAACCGGCACCATCCACCCCCGCGCCATCATGGTCTGGTGAGCGACCAATCCACTGGTGCCCGGCATGCGCACATCCATCAACACCACGGCATGGGCGCACTGCGAGTTGTCATAGCGCGAGATAAAATCGTCCGCGTTTTCATAGACCGCCGTGCGGTAGCGCTCGGCATTGAGCAACAGCGCCAACGCATCGCGGATATCCGCTTCGTCGTCAACGATGTGCACAGTGATCGGTGTTGTCGCCTCAGTCATACCTGACCGTCCCTCGATACCATGGGACGCCAGTGCACTGCCTGACTGACGAAACCCATGCGTTTAAAATTACCTTGAAAACCGCCATCACCACACTGCGCCAGCACCGGCGAGCCAGACGTTCACGAGCGAGTTCTCGGTCTCAAGACGACAGTGCGCGACTCGGTCTGAAAGCTGCTGCTGTGGGCAGGCGAACCCTGACACAACACCCAACTGGACTGTCGACAAAGTTGATGTCGCCGTCGTGCGCTTCAACGATAGCACGCGTAATACTCAAGCCCAGACCCAAGCCATCAGAACTCTCAGATCTGAACGGCTCAAACACCGCTTGGCGCTCCGCCTCCGGCAAGCCTGGACCGGTATCAGACACATCCAACCAGATGCTTCCGTCGTGGTTCCGCAAACGCACAGTGATGCGACGATCACCGGATTCTACCGTTGCCATCGCTTGCATGGCGTTGCGAAATAAATTCACCAGTACTTGGTGGATTTGAACCCGCGAGACATTGACGTCATTGATCGCGTGAGGCCCGTCTAACACCAAGCTCACGCGCTGTTTTCGCGACTCAAACGCGAGCAGAGAGAACACTTCTCGAACCAGCCGTTCGAGACACTGCACCTCGCGTTCAGCCGGCGCCTTGCGCACGAATTCCCGCATGTGGCGAATAATCTCTGCAGCGCGCTCGGCGTTGTGCACAACTCGGTCGAGTGCACCAAGGGCTTCTGTCGCGTCCTTGCTGTCACCGAGCAACCGCTTACTTGCCTGTGCGAATGTGATCACTGCAGTCAACGGTTGATTGAGCTCGTGGGCGACACCACCTGCCATTTGCGCCATATCGCTGATCCGGCCGAGGTGGGTCAAATCATCGAGGTGTTGACGCGCCTCCTCCTGCGCATGGCGGCGCGCGCTGATGTCGTGCACAACCACAATGATCGACGCCAAATCGGTGTGTTCAAACACAGGAGACAAACGCCATTGCACCCACACCCCGGCGGTCTCGCTTTGCAATTCGACACGCTGGCCGTCTCGCAATTGCTGCATCACACTCGCCTGTGGCTCATCCGCTTGGGCACACAGCCAACTGAGGCAGTTCTCCAGAGGGTTTGAGGCCATTGGAAGCCAGCGGCTGGCGTTTGGGGTCGCAAAGAGCACGTGGCCATGGCAATCGAGTTTGAGCACGCTCTCTGACTGGTTCTCGACAATCAGTCGATAGCGCGTCTCACTCTCTTGCAGCAGTGCTGCCGCCTCTCGACGCTCTTGCAGTGAGGACGCAAGCAGCAAGGTCGTGCAGGAAATCAGAACGAGGTTGCCGTGTAGCAGCAGTAAATTCTCAACCGACGTGTCTAGGGTAAACGGCCCCATACCCATTGACGTGGCCCACAGCGCAAAACCTGCGTGCACCGCAAGCAACAACGCGCACCAATAGAGCGACACCCTGAACGCTGCCCACAGCACAATCGGATAGGCGATGAACGCGAGCGGCAATTGCATCGCGAATCGATCAGGCAGGAGGTCGTCAAAGACGACAACCGCCTCAATCAACACCACGGTGAAGCTGATGATTTGATCGCGATTCGGGCGCTTTAGGCCACCTTGCAGCCCGACCACCAGAGGCACGATCAACAAAATCGCAATTGCTTCTGCGACAAGACACATCCACCAGAACGCGCTCGCTTCCATGCTCGGCATGCCGTTCAACTGCCACATCACCAGCACCGCTAACGCGCCGGAGATCGCTGGCGCCAACACCACGCCGATGGCGAGAAAGCGCAGCACGTCAGAGACACTGCCAAAGAGCTTGACAACGCCCGACATTCGCAGCAGCCGGACTGCAATGAGACCGGTGGCACAGGCCCCCACCGCACGGCCTGCGACCATTGCGATGCCTTGATCGAGCACAATCGCGTTAAACGCCGGGCCCGCCAACATAATGGGAATAGCCAGTCGCCAAGGCAAAACCCAGGCGGCCAACACAGACACAGCGCCAATCGGCCACAACATCATCTGGCTATCGGCCAGCAACAGGTAGCGGTCACCGCTGTAGGCCGCGATCAACGATGCCAACAGCAAGGCGACGACCAGTTTCCAATCTCTGCTGGGCCTGGCCTGATGACTTGTTTGATCCAATAAGGTCATGCCGATAGTGTAAGCCGGCAACACGCCGAAACCATACGCACGACTACTGTCGCTGTTCTATCTCCACGCCTGCGCTGGAGTTCCGCAGACCAAGTCCTTATCCTGCACGCTTTAAGAGGGAGCCCGTCAGTGAGCGACACCTACCGCCAAGAAGTGAGCCGCCATACCAACGCTGTGGATCTCGGCTTTTGGCGCCGGCCGGTGGGCGTGGCCATCCCCGATGACGAACTGAGCTTTCTGTTGGTGCCGGACGCAGTGGAATCGGCCGCTTGCTTTGAACTGGCGCGTCAAGTCCACGCTTGGCAGCACGCGCACCGCGGTGATGAAAACTGCATAGACGTAGCGCTGATGGTGACCATGGGCGGCCTGCTGCCGAGTGTGCTGCTATACGATCACCTCGTGCAGATGCCAGACGCAGACACACCCAAACTCAAATTTGGCACCGTCGGCGTGTCACGTTACGCTGGCCCTGGCGAGCGATTGGACAAGCCGGTGGTAAACCACCCGGTCTCTGAGCCCGTGTCGGACCGCACCGTTCTGGTCATCGACGACCTCGGTGACTATGGCGGCACCATGAACTTCCTGTCGCAGCATCTCACCGAGTCGCACGGGGCGCGACAAGTCCTCTCACTGATGCTCTATATGAAGCCGGCCGCGCTAGAGACGCTGCAAGCGACGTTTTGGTTTGGGGAGATTCCGCAAGACACCTGGATCATCACACCTAGAGAGCAAGTGGAGACACTGACCAAACGCGTCCCCGTGTGGCGCGAGCGCGGAGCATCTGAGTCAGAGTGTCGACGTCGGCTCATCGAGCTGATCGGATACCCGCCGACACTGGTGGACTACTACCTGCCACGCGCCTGGGCCGCTTGCGAGCGCTGAATCATGGCGCGCCGAGAGACCTGAAGCCTGAATTGCCCATGCAGGCAGTCGCCATGTTGCCAGCGCACCCTTGCGAAGCGCGCCATCGCAATCAAGGACGATTGCAACTCTCGCTGTCGAGCGACTCCATCACTGACACCGATTGAATCATTAGAACGCCGTCGTAGAATTGACCGGGTCCGTCTTGCGCCGGCGGTAAACGTTCAGCCTGAACAACGGCGAAAACGTCATCGTATTGCAAGTTAGCAACCTGGCGGTAGCGCGCGTCTAGATCGCTGAAAACGTCGGCCTCTGCCTCCACCCAATACACGCTGGTGCCACCACAGGGTCTGAAAAAGGCCTCGCCTGGTCCCCATGAGTAGCGGCCATTAAAGCGGCCAGATGCCGTGTCCGTGACCGCCGCTGTGACCGCGACCGGCTCTTGGGCCACAACCGTATCTTGCACCGCAATTTCAGTGTCGCCAGTTTCACGCAGCAACTCGTCAGCCTCAGCCAATAACGCAGCCATGGTCTCTTCTGTCGACGGTGCTTGTGCAATAGATGGCGGCTCTCCGCCTTCAATCACAGGCTTTGCATAGGCCGTCTGGTAGTCGCTACTGCCACCAATCAGTAGCCGGCCAGGCCCAACACCGTTGACAGCTTCGATGCCCCACTGACTCGGGCTATTGGGGTAATTATTGCCATCGTGTGAGACGCGGGCCATGGTCAATTCGGATCGACCAGGCAAGCGCACATACAAGTCTCGCCAACCTTCATTGACGTAATCGCCCAGTGCAACCGGTCCGTTAACCAGCGAAATCTTACTCACCAATTCGACTTTATCGCCGTCGCTGACGAAAACCATGACGGTGCAACTCTCGCCTAGGCACCAGGCCTCGTCGGTGAGCAACACAACCACATCGAGCTCGCCGTCGTTGTTGAGATCGGTGTAAGCGAAATGGTGCCTCGTCTGTTCAAGATTGGTGTCTGAGTGGGCCGAAAAATGGGCGACCACACGGCCATACAACCGCGACCCCAATCCATCCACAACCGTGGGCTCGTCGATGATGGACGTTATCGTTGACGGTGCCGACGCACACCCCGCAAGCACGAGGAGACTGGTCAAAATTGTCGCAATGGATTTCACGAAGGACACCTGAATCGACGGTTTGTCTGGAGAGTATAGATACCCGGTGCCACGAAACAGTACACCGATCGATACCTTCTATCGGCTCGATTCGCTCTAAACTGTTACGGCATTGCGCCCAGATCACCCACCGGGGTCAAACAAGCCCGTCAAACGGCTGGACTTCAACCCAGTCACCAGGCTCAATGGATCCTTGAGTTTCACCAAGAACGATGAAACAGTTCGCCTGAACCATAGAGCTCAATCGCCCCGCACCCTGGCGGCCCGTAGAGCGAACTTGAATCTCCCCAGACTGCGTGCTCAACACGCCGCGTTGGTACTCCACACGACCGACCGATTTCTTGAGTGCGTTAGAGCACTGCACCTTGAAACTCGGCGAGTACAGATCGCGCATGCCCATGATTTTCTTGAGTGCCGGCAGTACAAATTGGTAATAGGACACAAGCGCCGCAACCGGGTTGCCCGGCAGACCAAAGAACGGTGCGTGCCCAACCAATCCTGTGGCGAGCGGGCGCCCTGGTCGCATGGCGACGCGCCAAAAGGTCAGTTCGCCGATCTCTCTGAGCGTCCGCGCAACATGGTCCGCCTCGCTGACCGAGGCCCCGCCAGTGGCGATAATCGCGTCAACGCCTGCCTCACTGGCGCGCAGGAATGCGTCGCGTGTTGCCTCAGCATCGTCGGGAATAATGCCAAAATCCACAACCTCGACCCCGATTAATGCCAAGGCTGCGAGCAGGCATTGGCGATTGCTGTCAAACACTTGACCGGGCGCCAGCGCCGCGCCGCTGTGCAGCGACACCAATTCATTGCCTGTAGACAGCAGAGCCACGCGCAGGGATCGCGTCACAACCACCTGCTCCACCCCAACCGATGCCACGGCACCAAGTTCAGCCGGTCCCAACCGCACACCCGCAGCGACAACGACCGCACCCACAGCCAAATCCTCGCCAGCCCGTCGCACATTGGCGCCGACCGCTTCTCCGCCCAAGACCGTCAGGCGCCGGCCATCAACATGCACGCGCTCTTGTATGACAACCGTGTCCGCGCCTTCGGGCATGACAGCGCCAGTTGCCACTTGTATCGCCTGCCCAACCTCAACCCGGCAGGGCGCGAGTCGACCGGCCCAAGCGCTGCCGACTATTTCAAGTTCCGCGGTGGTGTCATTGGTGGGCAAGTCACCGGCTCTGAGCGCAAAACCATCCATTGCGGAATTATCATGGCCTGGCACAGCAAATTCGGCCAACACATCCTCGGCAAGAACCCGCCCGACCGCAGCGTGCAACGGCAAACTCTCGGTCGCGGTGACACCTGAGACAGAGTCGAGCAGCGCAGCCCGTGCACTCGCCACGGGCATGAGATCAGGGGCCTCGTCACGATCCTCACAAGATGGCTGCGGTTCGAAGCGCTCGCTCATTCGCTCGCCATGTAATCAGCGAGAAAAGCCTCGAACGAGCGGTTGTCACCAGACTCGATCTCGCGCTGTTGCACGACGGACTGCTCCACCGCCGCCTGAAATTGTGCTTCACGCTCATCTGAGACAGCCTGTTGGCGGTGCTGCAAATCGTGCTGCTCGGACAGCGCCATCGCAAAGTCATAGAAGCCTGACTTGCCCGCCTCCATCGCGGAGAGAATACGACCTGACAACGTCAATGACGGATCGCGGACTTTGTCCAATTGCGCATCAACTGCCAAGGTGTGCGCTTCGCCAAGAAGCGGTGCGACAGTCGCCATAGCGGTGAGGAGCTCATTTGCCATATCGGGCAGTGGGCGTGTGAGGCCATGGGCATCGGCCAATTGCAATGACGGATCGCGGCCGAAGTTGGCAACCGCGTCATTGTTCTGGTCAATGCGCGCGCGCTCTTGTGAATCAAAAGGTGCGCTGTCGTGCAACAAACAAAAGAGTGCGAAGGCTTCAATGCACTGAATGGTCTCAATATCCACACCTGAGGGCGCAAACGGATTGACGTCCAGTGTGCGCAACTCGACATAGGCCACACCTCGGCGCGCCAATGCTGTACTGGGCTTTTCCAACTGATCGGCAATTTGTTTTGGTCGAGTACCGCTGTAGTACTCGTTCTCGATCTGCAACATGTTGGTGTTGAGCTGCGTCCACTGCTCGCCGGACTGCTGACCAAGCTGCTGGTACGCGGGCCAAGAGGTTTGAATCGCGGAACGCAAACTGGCGACATAGCCGTCGAGGGAGTTGTAGTCAGCGCGCACCGGTGCCTTGTCGCTATTGCGATAACCTAAATCGCTCATGCGCAAACTCGTGCCGAAGGGCCGGTAGACTGTGTTGTCATCCCAACGATCAAGGCCATTGGTCTGACCGTTGAGAAAACTTGTGCACAGTGCCGGTGACGCACCGAACAAATAAAGCAACAACCAGCCATAGCGCTGAACATTGCGAAGCGTGTGCAAATACCGCTCACTGACGAATTGACTGTCAGCAGTTGCAGCGCCCTCTTGACCTGCAAGCGCAGACCAAACAGCCTCTGGCCACGACAGATTCACGTGGATACCGGAGATGACTTGCATCGACTTGCCATAGCGCAAGCCCAGACCTTTGCGGTAAACGTGCTTCATGGTGCCGGCGTTACTGCTGCCGTATTCACCTATGCGAATACTGCGCTCCCCATCGAGCACGCAGGGCATACTGGCGGCCCAGAGTCGTTCACCGTCTAATCTTCGTGCCGTGAACCGGTGCAGATCGTCGAGAAACGAAATAGTGTCTCGCGAGTCGGCAAAAGGCGGCGTCACAAACTCCAGCATCGCCTCGCCAAAGTCGGTCGTGATATTCGGATGAGTCAACGCTGAGCCCAGTGCAGTTGGGTGATCGCGCTGCGACAAGGTCCCGGCTATGCTTACCCTGAGACTTTCTTTTTCAAGGCCAATAAGCCGCCCAGCGAGCAGCTCAGAGCCGACTGCTGTCAATGCAGCAACTGAATCGTTCAAACGACCGAACAACGGCGGATCTCCTCGGGGAACGCTGATGAAAAGCTGAGAGTACAGCGGCCACAGGGTAGCCAGTGGATTCTTACCACGCAACACAACGTGGGGGCATCAACGTCAATTCTCAATGCAACAGGAGACAATAAGGCATGTCACATGACACCGCCACCTTGCACCACCGCGTGAGCGGATCAGGCGACATTCTTGTGCTTTTGCACGGCCTATTTGGCAGCAACGAGAATCTCGGCGGCATTGGCCGTCGGTTGCAAAATCAATTTACGGTGCACGCGCTCGACCTGAGAAATCATGGTCGTTCACCCCACACACCAACACACAACTACCCACTACTCGCCGCCGACGTCGCCGCGTACATACGCAGCATCACCGATCAGCCAGTTCACCTCGTAGGCCATTCCATGGGTGGCAAGACAGCTATGCGCCTCGCACTCGATGCGCCAGAACTCCTAGAGAGCCTCACCGTCATTGATATCGCGCCCAAGCCCTACCCCCGTCACCACGACGTGATTCTCGCCGCCCTGGCGGCGCTCGCCGACACACCACCGACATCCAGGCAAGAGGCGGATACGCGGCTTGCACAAGCCGTGTCCGAACCTAGCACACGGCAATTCCTGTTGAAAAATCTCACCCGAGACAATGACGGTGCTTACCAATTGCGGCTGAATATCGAAGCGTTGATGACACACTATGATGACATCGCCAACTGGCAGGACAACGGCTCCGTCTGCCCTGTACCGGCATTGTTTATCGTTGGCGGTAAATCAGGCTACGTATCGCGCGGCGACCGCGCGACTATCCTCAAACAGTTCCCCAACGCCAAGGGCCATGTGATTCCGGGCGGAAGCCATTGGGTTCACGCCGAGTCACCGGAGCGTGTGAGCGACGCAATCTCGGCCTTCATCGCATCTGGCGGACAGTTATAAACCGCGTGCCACAGAGGCACAGGGACCATGGACGAGAGATCGGCATCCACTGGAGCCCCTTGCAACTTGGGGCCACGGCGCTGAGCACCCAGTGCCTTGCGCTCAGCCCTCGAGCAATGAGGGAAACAACAAGCGGCACTCGTCGGCGAAAAATCGAAACCGGTAACCACCGATTTCAAAGGTATCCCCGTCATTGAGTGGACTGCGGCGGACCACACTAGACCCCACTCGCGTACCGTTGGTGCTACACAAATCTTGAATAGCATACTGACAGGCCCGCGCAGTGCCGCTCACCGGCTCTATCACGGCGTGTTTTGCGCTAACGGTCTTGTCTTCAAGCTGAATTGACGCCTCGCGGCATCGCCCTATCAGCGCCCGCACACCGTTGAGCGTGTATTTCCGAACCGCCAAATCATCCTGCAACAATACGACTTCAGCCACGTTTTTCCTGCCAGCACTGTCAGTGTTTAGAGCTCTGCCAGCGGTCTGTGTCGTTTTTTAAACACGCCGTGGCGAGACTCGGCTCAACTCTGGACCACACGCCACCCATGCCGAGGAACACAAGTGGTGATCGCGACTTTACCGAGCGTTTGCCAAGTTGGATAACGCTGGTCAGAAACAGGTCCGAAGTCCGTTAAAGATAGTTCATCAAACATGTATTGACAGCTAAGCGCTGTGTTCTCGGATCGTGGTTCCTTATACTGGCGCTTGAGCATTTGACGGACACCGCTGCATGGCAGACTCACTGCAAGAACAACTGGTCAAAGCTGGGCTGGCCACTCGTGAGCAGGCTGATAAAGCCGCCAGACCAAAAGCCAAGAAACCCAAGCGCAATCCCAAAGCGCAAACTGGGGACGCGGCTGCGCGCCAAGGCAAGCGACGCCGCCAGGCTGACAAGTCAAAAGACAGACAGCCCGCCAAACGGTCGCCTGCCAAAAATCGCGATTCAAACAAGACACCGGCCGCGGTTGAAGACGCCGAACTCATCGAACGGCGCAAAATCAAAGCAGAAATCAAAGCATTGATCGAGGCAGACAGCGTCAAGGATTTCACAGGAGAAATCAGCTTTAATTTCCGCATCGGCGACCGCATCAGACAACTCTTTGTCAATGAGGCGGCGCACAAGTCCATCGTCGCGAGCGAACTGGCCATCACCCGACTCAATCGGGAGACACACCTGATCCCGCCGGCGGTCGCGGAGAAGGTCAAGGCGCTCAATCCCAACTGGTTGATCGTGCTCAACGGTGAATCCCACGGCGACGCGCCGAACGGCGAAGACCCAGACGATCCCTACACCGGTTATGACGTACCAGACGACTTGCGCTGGTAGTCGGTGACCGACCAGACGCTGTTTTGGTACGACCTGGAGACCACTGGGAGAGACCCTGCGCGCGATCGGATTTTGCAGTTCGCGGGCCTGCGCACGGACCTCGACCTCAACCCCGTCGACGAGCCAATCAACCTGCTGTGCAGGCCACCAGCCGATGCCCTGCCAGACCCCGAGGCGATTGCGCTCACTGGCATCTCAATTGACCAGTGCGCCGCAGAGGGCTTGTGTGAATTCAATTTTGCGAACCGTATCCTGGACGCCGTCAGTCAGCCCGGCAGTTGCGTCGTCGGCTTCAACAGCCTGCGCTTTGACGATGAGTTTCTGCGTCACCTGTTTTACCGCAATTTGCACGATCCCTATGCGCGTGAGTGGCAAAATGGCTGCTCACGATGGGACATCATAGACACCGTTCGCTTGACGCGAGCACTGCGTCCAAGCGGCATCGTTTGGCCAGAGCAAGATGGCAAGCCGGTCAATCGCCTGGAGCAATTGACAGCGGTCAACGGTCTTGCACACGATGCGGCACACGACGCACTGTCTGACGTTACCGCGACAATCGCAGTTGCAAATTTGATCAAAGTACAGCAACCCAAATTGTACCAATACGCTTTCACACACCGTGACAAGCACAGCGTGAAGCAACTGCTCAACACCTACGCACCGAAACCCCTGTTGCACATCAGCGGCATGTACGGCGGCGATCGTGCCTACACCGCCACGGTGTTACCTATCGCCGAGCATCCGACCAATAAAAACGGCGTGCTGGTCGCGGATCTCAGCCACAACGCGGAACCGTTTTTGAACCTGTCCTACTCCGCGTTACAAACGCGCTGGTTTGGCAACAAAGAGACACTGGGCAACACGCAACGTCTGCCCGTTAAAACGATTCACGCCAACCGCTGTCCTGTGGTCGCACCGCTTTCTGTGCTCAGAGATGAAGACGCAAAAAGGCTGCACATAGACCGCGATACCGCGCGCGCGAACGCCGCTTCCTGGCAAGACCCGCAATTGTGTCGAATGCTCACGGACATTCTCTCAGAGCCACACTCGGATGCGGTTCAGGATCCGGACATGCAGTTGTACTCAGGTGGTTTTTTCAGCCAGAGAGACCGCCAAGCAATGCGTGATCTCACGCGTATGACGCCCGGTCAATTGGCAAATTTCGATGCCAGCCAGTGCGATGACGCCCGCCTGCCCACACTGCTTTTTCGGTTGCGCGCGCGCAATTGGCCAGAGACCCTAACAGCGACAGAGCGTGAAACCTGGCAGCACTGGTGCCATACCGCGGTACAGGATGAAAAACTGCGGTGTATCACCGCGTCGCGATTTCGAGCCACCTTGGCGCGTGTGCGGCTGGAACAGCCACAATTCAACCCGCTCATGCAACAGCTCGAGCGGTGGTACACAGGCCTACTCAACTCAAACTGAAACGTCGCCGCTTGGCTTGCGTCGGTGATCCAGGCTGTTGCCTGCACGGAGTATTTCAACTAACACCGGGCGCAGCGTGTTGGAGATAAAATAGGCCATCATTAACATGCCGACGAGAAAAGCCAGATCCCGATTTGGGTCGAGCCACACCACAATAGGCAGCGCCACCACCAAGCCGCCGAGCAGATGCGCCAGTGCACTTCGGCTCAAGCGAGACACGTGGTTGAGGTACACCGCACGTTTGTAGGTCCCGCACACGACGTTGGCTGCAAACAACACAAACGCAACCAAGCAAGCAAAGCTCACAGGTGGTGGATTTTGGTTTTCCCACAGCGCCACAATGCCGACACAGCACGCCAACAAGATCGCCACTTCAAGAACACACAGCAACAGGCGGCGTTTGAAGGCAATTTCAAAATCAACCGCTAGCCACGGCGCAACCTCGCTCAGAGGGCGGACCTTTTGGGACACGTCGGCGTTGACCGGGTCGACAGAGCTCACGGGATTTCCTTGGTGGTTTAATATGTGCGCGCACGGCGTGTAACGGCGAAGCACCTTGAAAATTAAGTGCTGCCGTTATTTCGTAACGTCCGGTAACTGCTGTTAGTTTGTCACCACACGATCCTTTTTTTACCGAATTTCCAGTTTGTAAACATGTCAAAACGTTCAAACTGTGATCGACTTCACTTTTACCAAACGGTCGAACAGCCCTGTGCCTATCTGCCCGATCAGCGCGCGACCAACACGCTTGCGGATCCGGGCTGGCCAATGGATGCGTCCGCATTTGGTGTTTTGCTCGCCAACGGCTTCAGGCGCAGCGGCGACAATGTGTACAGGCCCCAGTGCGCCAACTGCCAAGCGTGCGTGCCAGTCAGGGTGCGCGCCGACACCTTCACGCCGTCCCGCAACCAACGCCGCACGGCCAGAGCGAATACAGAAATCTCGCATCAGCTGGTCGAACCGTCGGTCAATTCAGAGTATTTGGCGCTGTATCAGCGCTATGTGGACAGCCGTCATCCGACAAGCGAGATGAAAAATAACGCAGAGGAAACATTTAGACACTTCCTCATCAGCAGTTGGAGTCGCACGCTGTTTATCGAGTACAGACTGGCCGGCAGGCTGATCGCCGTGGCTGTGACCGACCAAGTGCCAAATGCACTCTCGGCGGTTTACACCTTCTTTGACCCGAGCCTCGCCAGCCGAAGCCTTGGTCGGTTGACGATTTTGCGGCAGTTAGAGGTCGTGAGCTCGCTTGAGCTCAGCTGGCTCTATCTCGGCTACAGTATCGCCGCTTGCCAGAACATGGCGTACAAATCTGGTTACTTACCGCAACAACATTTTATTGCAGGCGCATGGCGCGACGTGACAACGCGGTAATCCACCCAGCTGTCACCGCGCGCTACGCGCTCTGTCGGCCAGGCGCGTCCGGTCGCAGGGCGTCGATGACGTGCGAGAGGTAGTTGCGATAGAGCGCTTTCTCAGCGCTCGTCTCTGCTAGTTGCAAGATCAGTGGTTTGGCCGCCAGCCATTGCCGCGTGCGCATCAAGGCCATTGCCTGTTCATGCTGAGCCAGTTCTTCGCGTAATGACTGACTTAACTGGTCCCGTCGCCCAATCGGTTGGTACACCCGCAACGCCCTCTCTCGGCCTTTGAGTCGCAGAGTCCCAAGCTCGCGATACGCAGTGTCTCGATCCTGCTCGACAGTTGCCTCTGACACGATCACATCAACGCCGTACTCGCGAGTGGCTTTCTCGAGACGCTGCGCCACATTCACAGAGTCTCCAATTACGGTGTAGGCCTTGCGATGACTCGATCCCAAGTGCCCAACAAAGGATTCACCGGTCGACACACCGATGCCAACTTTGATCGGAGGCAATTGCGCGAGTTGAAAATCGCGCGCAAGAGCAGCCATTTCAACCTGTATATCCCGCGCCGCCCGCACCGCTTGCGGCGCATGATCACGGCTTGCTACAGGTGCCCCCCAAAATGCCATCACCGCGTCACCCATGTATTTGTCGATCGTGCCACGGTGGCGCACGACCACGCGCGTGACAACATCGAAATACCGGTTGAGCAGTCCGGTCAATTGGCTGGGAGTGAGCTGCTCGGCGATGCCGGTAAAGCCGCGCACATCACAAAACAAAACGGTCAATTCACGCACCGATTCGGCATTCTCAAGCGTTGCGGGATCATCGACCACCTGCCGCGCCACCTCTGGCGGCACAAATTGCTCAAAAGCATCAGCCAATTGATGTCGCACACGCATCGCACTGATCAGCTGCACAGACACCGAAGTGAGATACAGCGCAACAACTGAAAATGCGCCAAATCGAGACAGCGACCCGTCGCCGACGTACTGATGCAGTGCGAGCACCAAACCAAGCATGATTGCGCTGAGCAACACGGCTGTGACATTGCGGGTCACACACAGTGCACCCGAGAACACGAGCAATCCCAATTGCATTGGCCAAAATGCCAATGTCGCTTGGGTTTGGGTCAAGGAAGCCAAGAGGTTGCGGGTCACAAGACCGCCGTCGAGCCAGCGTGTACTGACCGACTCCGTGAGGTCATTGGCCGAGACATTGACGTTCAGCTCAATGGTCAGCAGACCGTTCGCGAGCATCAGCAGCAACATGTAGGCGAGCGCAAGCGCCACTGCACAGCTTGCACTGTAGCGGTGCCAACCAATATGTGAGAGCAGTTGGGCGATCACGAACGCATCTGTCTAACGACTGAATGAAGGAGGCCTGCATAGCCAATGCACAGCACAGGCCAACGGTGACGCGCCCTGCCCTTGGTCGGGCGTACTGGCATCTGGTTAGGCCATCGGCTTGTTCAGCCGTCGCCTTGTGCCCGCCAGTGACCGCGCGCGCGCTGCAACGCGAGCCATTGCAACGCGATCACGGTCTTGCTGTTGTTGAAACGCCCCGCGTCTAACGCCGCCAACACCTCGTCTACAGGCACCACTGACGCCAGAATGTCCTCGTTCTCGTGATTCAGGCCAAACACCCCGCCGGCCCCCTCTAGCGAGATGGGCGCGAGGAAAATGTGAATGGTCTCATCACTGCCGCCAGGACTCGGTTGATACCGCGCAATTGGCACGAGCTTGTCGAGTATCAGCCCCGCCTCTTCAGCGGCCTCGCGGCGCGCGACGTCCTCCAAGGCTTCGCCAGGCTCAACCGCGCCCGCGAGAATCTCATCCTGCCATGCGCCACCGGGCTGATTGGCGGCGCCAATGCGAAATTGACGCACCAGCAGCACAGCATCGAGCGCAAGATCAATGGCTAACACCGCCACCGCATCGCCACGCAACACCATCTCGCGTTCAATGACGTCGGACCAGTCGCCATCAAAGCGCTCGTACTGTCCACGCCATCGAACCAGTTTCAAAAAGCTGTCTGACAACTTCTCTAGGCCCAGCTCACGCCACTGCATTTTTCTGTCTTCAATTGTCATGGGAACGCTCCGCAAAATCTCGGCGCACCCGCTCGAGGTCATCTGGCGTATCAACACCGGGGCCCGGTCTCTGCGGTGCAGTTGCAACTGCAATGCGCTCGCCGTGCCACAGCACGCGCAATTGTTCGAGCGACTCAATCGATTCAAGTGGGGCGGCGGACAACTGGGCATAACGCGCAAGAAAGCCCGCTCGGTAAGCGTAAAGGCCAATATGCCGTGATGCGATCGCCGGCGGATTCGGCAACATTGGCTCGCGTGAGCTCGGTATGGCTGCGCGCGAAAAATACAGTGCGTAACCGTTCTTGTCGGTCACAACCTTTACGCAATTGGGGTCCTGAAATTCCCGCTCGTCGGTCAACGGCACACTGAGCGTTGCCATGGCGGCGTCGGGGTGGTCAACCAAGCATTGGGCAACGGCGTCGAGATTCTCCGGCGCGGTGTCAGGTTCATCGCCTTGAAGATTGACCACCACCGTTTGATCCGCCCAAGCCTCGTGCTGGGCGACCTCCGCCAGACGATCCGTGCCACTGTGGTGGTCGCGGCGGGTCATGCAAACCGACGCGCCAAACCCACTGCACGCAGTCGCGATGCGATCATCATCGGTTGCCACGATCACTCTCTGAGCACCACTGAGCTCGGCGCAACGCCAAACCCACTCGATCAACGGCCGACCGCCGATGTTGGCCAGTGCTTTGCCAGGCAAGCGGGTTGAGTCGTAACGCGAGGGAATAACCACAACATAGGGCGGCGTCTGCTGGGTTGTGTCAGGCTTTGTCATAAGATTTGTAGTGGGCGACGAGTTCGGTAACTTGGCGCAATAGCGCTTCAGACCATGCGCGCGCCAACACCGCTTCGATACGCAGCGCCCACATATCCGGGGTTGCAAATTGACGGCATTTCACGGCGTCTTTCTCGGTCATGATAATGCGATCCTCAGATTCGAATGCCAAATCACTCGGCACAAAAGCATGGTGATCTGAGAAGGTGTGAGGCACAACCGTCGCACCAAAGGACCTAAGCAGCGCAAAAAATTTCTCCGGTGCGGCGATGCCCGCGACGGCGTGGACACGCTGCCCGCTGAGCTCGCTCGGAGCGCGCACATCCTGGCGACCGTCGACGGCAACAAGGCCAGTTGCCATGACATCAAATCCGGTCTCATCGCCGTTGCCAACAACATAGTCCACTGTCTCCAGCCTCCACGCCGGTTCGCGCAATGGACCGGCAGGCAGCAGCAGACCGTTGCCAAGCCCGGCAGTTGAGTCCACCACCGCAATCTCTATGTCCCGTTGCAACGCATAGTGCTGCAGACCGTCATCAGTTAACACCAGATCCACATCACCGGTCTCCCGCAGCTTGTCAGCAGCGCTCGCGCGGTTGACGCCCACCACGACCGGACACCCTGCGTGTTGCGCGATCAACACCGGTTCATCGCCCACCATGGCAGGATCGCTGTCGGGTGTGACCAGATCAGCCACGTCAGCCGTTTTCACGCCTTCTTGGCCTTCAGGTCTTGCACCAGAGCCACCGTAGCCTCGCGACACCACGCCCGCACGCAACCCGTGTTGCCCAAAGAGCTTGACCAGCGCAATCACCAGCGGCGTCTTGCCACTGCCGCCGGCTGTGATGTTGCCGACCACAACAACTGGCAGTCCCGGATGCGTGGACGCCTTGATGCCGCGCGCGTAGGCTGCGCGTCGCAACGCTGCCAAGCCCGCAAACAAACATGAAAGCGGCCACAGCAACCAAGCCACAACACCGCGTGATTGCCAATGCGCCGGCGTTTTCACGGCGCGCTGTGCAACCGCGCGTAGTAGCCGTTGTCGGCGAGTAACGCGGAGTGTGTTCCCTGCTCCACCACGCGCCCTCCATCGAGCACTACAATGCGGTCAGCCCGTTCAATCGTGCTCAACCGGTGCGCAATGACAAGCGTGGTTCGACCGGCCATGAGCGTATCGAGTCCGGCCTGAACCAAGTGCTCGGATTCAGTATCGAGCGCGGAGGTTGCTTCATCGAGAATCAGCAACGGCGCTTGCTTGAGCAAGGCGCGCGCAATCGCAATGCGCTGTCGCTGCCCGCCAGAGAGCAACACGCCATCATCGCCAACGCAGGTGTCGTAGCCCGCGTCCAAGTCGCGAATGAAGGCATCGGCGTTCGCCGCACGCGCAGCCGCTTCAATATCAGCCATCGGCACGTCAATCGCGTACGCAATGTTGGCCGCAACCGAGTCGTTAAAGAGCTTGATGTCCTGACCCACGTACGCAATCTGAGCGCGCAGTGAAGGCAAACTGAATTCACGCACATCCACGCCATCAATGCGCACCGCCCCACTGCTCGGCTCATACAGTCGAGCGAGCAAATGAGCGAGCGTGGTCTTGCCGCTGCCGGAACGCCCCACTAAGGCCACGGTTTGCCCAACCTGAAGATCTAGGTCGACCTGCTCAATCGCTGCGCGCGCACTGTTGGCGTAGGCAAAGCCAACGCGATCAAAAGTCACGTTGGAAAAGGTGCCGTCGAACACCCTCTTCCCATCGTCCGGCTCACTGGGTTCATCGAGCAAACTGAACACACTCTCGCCCGCCGCTATGCCGCGTTGAATTGTGGCGTTAAGGTCCGACAACGCGCGCAATGGCTGGAACAACAGCAGCATGGCGGTGAGGAAGGACATGAATTCGCCCACGCTCAAACTCTCGTTCAAGCCTTCAACGCTCGCCACGTACATGATCAACGCAAGCGCCATAGCAACCAGAAAGTGGATGACCGGCGTGCTCGCGGCACGCGTGGCTGCCTCTTTGAGCGTCAACCGGAAAGTGCGTTCGTTGGCTCGCGCAAACCGCGCGCGTTCGTGCGCTTGGCCACCGTACATCTTCACCTCGCGCTGACCGTCAATGGCCTCTTCGGTGGTGTGCGTCAGGTGTCCCATTGCCGTTTGGATGCCGTGACTGATACGCCTGAAGCGTTTGCTGATCCATGCGATCAACACCCCGAGAATGGGTCCGATCAGCAAAAATGCCAGGGTCAAACGCCACGAGTGCCAAGCCATCAGGCTCAACAACGCAATGATGGTCACGGTGTCGCGAATCAACACCGTCACCGCCCGACTGGCCGCATTGGCCACCATCTGTATGTTGTAGGTCAGCCGCGAAATCATCTCGCCGCCGGTGGTCTGATCAAAATGACTCGACGGCAACTCGAGGTATTTCTGAAAGAGATTTGCACGCAAGGTCGCGATCACCCGACCACCGACCCACTCGAGGTTATAGGTCGATAAAAAACCGGTCACACCGCGGAACAGAAAAAGGCCCAGTACCGCCAGCGGCACGAGCCAGGGAGTCGGCGCTGTACGTTCGACAAATCCGCCGTCCAGCAGTGGCTTCATCAGTGCGGCGAAGGCCGCGTCGGTGACGCCGTAGCCAACCATGCACACAATCGCGAGCGCCATGCGCCGCCAGTGGTCACGCGCGTAACTGAGCAAGCGGAGATAGGTTTGCGAGCCTGTGGGCCCGGGGTCAGCAGTGGCCATGCGTCAGGGCGAATCGGAGCGCAGGGTCGGCAGTGAAATCCGCAACAGCCCGAGCTGGCTGCCCGCGTCCATCGCCGTCACCACTGCTTGATAAGGCGTGCCGCGGTCAGCGCGTATGACCAGCGGCACATCACGCCGTCCGTCGAGGACCTTTTGCAACGCTGAGCGCACCGTCTCCAGTTCTGAATTGATGAGCTTCTGACCGTTCACGTGCAGCTCACTCTGC
This sequence comes from uncultured Granulosicoccaceae bacterium, assembly GCA_937925815.1. Classification (GTDB taxonomy): domain Bacteria; phylum Pseudomonadota; class Gammaproteobacteria; order CALCKW01; family CALCKW01; genus CALCKW01. The sequence continues at coordinate 35,630 of CALAMQ010000008.1, forward strand.
GCGTTGATCAACACTTCTATGCGCTGCTCTTCAGGCGCTTGGCTGGCGCTCGCCTCGGGCAATTGCAGTTTGATCTGACTCTCTTTTTGAAAGGTCGTTGAAACCATGAAAAAAATCAGCAGCAAAAAGACCACATCGATCAGCGGCGTCAGATTGAGCTCTACCGGTGCTGTTGCTTTGAGGTGGCGAAAATTCATCAGTTCGTCGTCGTCGCCGCGCGCCGCCGGGTGACTTTCGGGGCTGCCGCGGTCGCTGATTGTTGTGGCGTCGGGCCGTCAACAAGGGTATTTACCAACGCCAGTGACTCTTGCTCCATCGCCATCACCAAATCGTCAACACGCCGGTGAAAGTACCGGCTAAAGACCAGCGAAGGGATGGCGACAAATAAGCCCGCAGCGGTTGTCATCAACGCTTGAGAGATGCCACCAGCGAGCGCAGTTGGGTCGCCAACGCCCGCCGAGGTGATGGCTGCAAACACGGATATCATGCCAACCACCGTACCGAGCAAGCCCAATAACGGCGTGATTGCCGCGATGGTGCCAAGGGCATTGAGGTAGCGATTCAGTCCGTGCACCTCTTGGCGTCCGGCTTCCTCAATGGCCGACTTGAGATCCTCGCGCGACTGGCCACGGTTATGCAACCCAGCCGCGAGCACGCGCCCCAACGGCGAATCGGTGCGCAGCGCCTGTAACTGTTCAGGGTTGGCCGCCGCTTGCAATGCACAGCGCCGCGCCAGATTGCGGGCACGCTGTGGCACCACACGTGACACGTTCAGCGCGTAAAAACGTTCGGCAATAATCGCCAGTGCCACAACCGAACACAGAATAATGGGCAGCATCAACCAGCCGCCAGACAGCAGAATCTCAAACACGTAATGGGTTCCCGTCGCCACGTCGCCAGAGAACAACCCCAGCTTTGCCAGAAGTCTAGCAGGCGCGCTCGGCGCAGCGGAGGTGATCTGCAGCGGTCAGCGGTGCCAAAAGCGCTGTCGTTCACGTCGCCACAGGGTGAGCTCCTCGGCAAGGGCGCGCTCGGCGGGCAGGGTCAGTTGGATTGCACCGTGGTCTGCCGTACCGAACCAAGCGATGCCGTGTTGCCTATACCGGTCTCGCACGCTGGGGTGTGGCAACTTAAAGCGTCCACCTCGCGCGTGCGAAGCAATTGCGATGTCAGGCCTCAGTTGTGCGAGCAAGGCGTCACCCGAAGAGGTCTTGCTGCCGTGATGTGGCACCAAAATTACCGTTGCAGGCTCAATCTTCGAACGCACCAATGTCGCCTCGCCGCGCCGCTCAACATCGCCGAGCAGAAGCATCGACTGGCCTCCAGGCACTTGCACGCGCAACACGCAGGATTGGTCGTTCTCCGAGCCGCTGAAACTGACCTGCGGGTGCTCAATACGAAACGCGACACCGTCCCATTGCCAATTGACTCCCGCAGCGCAGGTGCCGTTTTCCGGGCGCAACACGCGGTCAACCGGCAGCGCCCGCAGGAGTCCCGGCACCCCGCCGGCGTGATCGGAGTCAGCGTGTGACACAACCAGCGCATCAACCCGATCGCGCCCACCTGCACGCACGACCGGCGCGACAACCATTGCACCGGTATCAAATTGTCCAAAACGCGGTCCGGTGTCATACACCAGCGTGCGTGTCGCCGTTTCAATCACCACAGCCAGACCGTGCCCCACATCCAACACCGTCGCGCGAACAGAGCCGTGCGATGGCCGGGCTGGCGAGCCCGCAAAAGCAATCAGCAATGCCGCGGCAGCAAGCAGCGGCGACAGTGGCCAGCCCCTTGGCAACAACAGCCAGGCCGACACCGCAACCAACGCGAGAATCGACGGTCCGTGCATCACGCTTGGCAAACCGAGCGGCACGTTATCAGCGACATACATCAACGCAAAGAGCAGCGCTGCCAACGCGGCGTCCACGGCCCAATAAAGCCAGATTGACAGCATTGGTGCGACCCCGAGCAACACAGTGGCAAGTAAGGCGCAGGGCACGATCAGCACCGCAAACACTGGCACCAACAACAAGTTTGCAAATGGGCTAAGCCAGGTGATGTCACCAAAAACCAGCAGCGTCAACGGTGTCAACACCAGCCCAATCACCGCGTTGACCCAGAGCCCCTGCGACACCCCTCGCCAATGACGCCTAGACCGAATACCAAGTGTGATCGCCGCAACGGCCGTAAACGACAGCCAGAATCCCGCGTCCAACAGAGACAGTGGCCAGATCGCGAGCACGCACGCAAATGCCATTGCGAGCGACTGCCCTGCGCCTAACGGCAAGCGCAACACCAAGGCCACACAAAAGACCGACAGCATCACCAGCGCGCGCACCGTTGGCAACGAAAACCCGGCGAGTGCCGCGTAGACCACAGCACACAACAATCCAACCACACTTGCAATAACGCGCCGGTCTACAGCATCGGAATTTGCCAGCCCAAGCCGCGTCACGAGCCACCAAAAACCCCATCCAATTGCGAAACCCACACTGGCGACCATACCAATGTGCAAGCCCGAAATCGCAACCAAATGCGCGGCGCCGGTCTTCGCAAGCAACTCGCGTTGCGTGGCGGTTATGCGATCACGTGACCCCACCACAAGAGCTTCTATCAACCCGCCGTGCGCGAGTGTCCGGGTGCCGGCTCGCATGCGCTCGCGCAGTTGCCAGCGCAGGCGGTCGAGTGTCACATCATGTTCGGCCAGCGCGCGATTGCCTTCCTCCGCGCGCACGGTGCCGAGCGCACCGATGCCTCTGACGAAAAGCCAGGTATCAAAGTCAAAGCCCTGGGGATTGCTACGTCCACGGGGTGGTCGCAATGCCAGGCGCAGCACCAAGTGATCACCGGGCCGCACAGCGCGCGAGGATCGGTACCAACTGACACGCGCCACCAACCCCCTTGGCACCAGATCTTCACTGGCATCGCACTGCTCAATTCGAAACAGCAGCCGAAGGCGTCCAGCGAGCTCAGCGGGCAACCCAATAACTTGGCCACGGCAAGTCGTCTCGAGTGTGTCGACACCGCCCAAGCGGGTGGACAGTCGGTCGTCGGCCACAACCAATAACCAACAGGCGGCGCCAACTGCCACCCCGAGGCAACGCAGCCGGGCCACGCCCATCAACAGCCCACCGGCGACTGCGACCAGCAGGACCACCGGCAACGGCGGTATGTCACGTAGCCACAGCGCACTGGCCATGGCGATCGTTGCGAGTAGGAGCGTCCCCATGTGGCCAGCGTGCCACGCCGCCCACTCAAGATTGCCCCTGCGCAGCCGATAGCCGTTTCGAATTGGCCGCTCGACGCCCGCGTGACGCACAAACGCATCACCGCCGCCAGGCCTAGACGCATTTCACGCCTCTTGCGTGACACACCTGGCGGGCCGCGAGATGAAAAATCAGTTGTTGGGAGACGGAGCCGCGGAGCAGACACTTGCCAACCGCTCGAGCCTTTCTGTGCTGCGACCCTGGCTCAACGACCCCGTGCTCTACCGCGTTACGCGCCGCTCAATTGCAGCGGCAATGGCCATTGGTCTCGCACTGATGTGGCTACCGCTCCCGGTTCAAACATTGCTCGCTGGGGCCTGCGCAATCCAATGGCGCGCCAATTTGCCGCTGAGTGCAAGCCTCGTTTGGATCACCAATCCCCTGACCATCCCACCGATGTACTTCGGCGCTTATCAAGTCGGCTCAATCCTCATCGGGCCAACGCAGTTAGACACTGAAAATTGGGCCACCCTGCTCCAAGATACGCACGGGCTGTGGTTACCACTGCTCACCGGATGCAGCGTGTTAGCTGTGGTTTTCGCGTGCCTGGGCTACGCAGGTACCTACGCGTTTTGGCGCCTTCGCGCCCTGTACCGTCTTACTCAGTGGCGCACTCGTGCGCACAGACCAAGCGACTGAGACGACTCGCCGCGCGATGGCCTAGGCAGGCGTTGGCAACGCAAGCTCGTGCAGGCCACCGTCGGTCAACTGAACACAACGATCGAGCCGCGCCGCCAGACGCTGATCGTGCGTCACAATGACAAACGCGGTGCCGAGATCTCGGTTCAGGCTCACCAGCAAATCATGAATGCGCTCGGCGTTGCTGTCATCGAGGTTGCCCGTGGGCTCATCCGCGAGCACACAGCACGGTTCGGTGACCAGCGCACGCGCAATGGCCGTGCGCTGACGCTCACCGCCAGACAGTTGCGCGGGTTTGTGCGACGCCCGCGCCGAGAGCCCGACCCGCTCGAGGTATTGCCCGGCCGCGGCTTTGGCTTCGTCCGCTCGCGCACCACGAATCAACAGCGGCATCGCCACATTTTCAAGCGCTGAAAATTCGTTTAAGAGGTGGTGAAATTGATAGACAAAGCCCAACTGGCGGTTGCGCAAGATCCCCGCCGCAGCCGGTGCTAAATCACTCAAGCGTTCACCGTTGACTCGGACCTCGCCACTGCTCGGGCGATCCAAGCCACCGAGCAGGTGAAGCAACGTGCTCTTGCCACTGCCCGAGCGACCTACAATCGCCAACTGCTCGGCGGGAGCCACTGACAAATTCACGTCGCGCAGCACATCCACTGCGTTGTCGCCTTCTCGATAAGACCGCGACACGTCCACCGCTTCGAGCACCGCTGCGTTATCAGTCATGTCGCAAGGCCTCGACGGGATCGGTGCGCGCCGCGCGCCACGCTGGATAGAGCGTTGCGCCAACGCTCAGACAAAACGCTATCAAGGTCACCCAGAACACGTCATCAAATTTGAGCTCTGAGGGGAAATAGGTGATCGCGTAGACATCCTCAGCGAGAAACTTTCTCCCGAGCAAAGACTCGATCATTGGCACCAGCCGTTCGACGTTCAGCGCGATGCTGACCCCGCCTAACACACCAAGCACGGTACCAAGCAGACCAATGATGGTGCCTTGAACCAAGAAGATTTGCATCACTGATCGCGGACTCGCGCCGAGCGTGCGCAAGATTGCGATATCGGACTGTTTTTCGTTTACCACCATGATCAACATGCTCACGATGTTAAACGCCGCCACCGCGACTATCAGCGAGAGGATGATGAACATCATGGTTTTCTCGGTCTGAACAGCCCTGAAGAAATTCCGGTGCTGCCAGGTCCAGTCAGATACCCACCAGGTCTCACCGAGCGTGTCAGCGAGGTCACGCGCCACCGACTGCGCGTTGAACATGTCAACGAGCTTAAGCCGAACACCACTGACACCGTCAATGCGCATCAAGCGCGCGGCGTCGGCCGCAGCAAACACCGCCATATTGCGGTCAAACTCCCCCATCCCAGAGGAAAAAGTGCCAACCACCGTGAACCGTTTCATACGCGGAGTCACGCCGACCACACTGACCGAGGCCTCAGGTGCGACAACCGTGACTTTGTCACCGGTCTCAACGCCGAGATACGCCGCCAGAGAAGCGCCGAGCACCGCGTTGAATTCACCGGGTTGCAACGCTTCGATGCTGCCCGAGACCATTTGCTTCTCAATGTCAGAGACCGACGGTTCGTGCTCTGGCATAACACCTCGCGCAAGCGCACCGGTGACCCGCTCGCCGTTGACGAGCATCAACTGCGCTTCGACGTAAGGGGCCGCGCCAACCACTTCCTCGTGGTCTCGCGCCGCACTGGCAAGCGCCTCCCACTCAACAACAGCACCCGCGGGCTTGGTGATGGTCGCGTGCGAAGCCATGCCCAAAATGCGTTCGCGCACCTCGGTCTGAAAGCCGTTCATGACAGATAACACCACGATCAAAGTCGTGATGCCAAGAGCAATTCCCACCACCGAAATCAGGGTGATGAAGGAGACAAATCCGCTGCGGCGACGCGAACGCGTGTACCGCAACCCGATGGCAAGCGTGTAGGGTTGTCGCATGGGTTGCGAGGGTAGCCCAAATTTGGCACCGGCGTATGCCCTGAATGTTTTGGCACCATCCAGTCCCTTCACACCCGCAGCAATGCCTTAGACCGTTTGCTGCCTACTGCCGTTCCGCCAGCTCGACACCACCAGCACCACGCCCATCAACAGTGCCGCGCCGTACACCGCGGGATTGCCGTTGAGGATCAACACGCTGAGCACCAGGCGCAGCCCGACATTCCACAACGGCAACGCATCACAGTCAAAGCGCGCCAGCGCGCTTGCCAGCAAGTACAGCGCGCACAGCAACCGCAGCAGCAAGGGCACTAACATGGCGGCATCGACGGTGCCGTCATAGCCCGGCAGGTAAGTCACCATGCCACCGATTGAATTCGGGTTGATCTGCGCCTGCTCGATCAACAAGAGCTCTGGATACATCGCAAACACGAAGGGAATAATGAACATCACAATGCCCGAGCGAACCGCCGAAAAACCCGTCGCCATCGGGTCTTGTTTGGTGATTGAGGCTGCGGCAAAGGCGGCCAAGGCCACCGGGGGCGTGATTGCGCTGGCAACCGCGAAGTAGAAAATAAACATATTGGCCGCAAACATCGATATGCCAAGCCCGGCAAGCACCGGGCCCATCAACAACGCGACGTTGATGTACGCTGGCACAGCCGGCATGCCCATGCCGAGCAAAACCGCGAGCGCCATGGTTGCGACCAACGCCATAAACTGAAACAGCACTGACCCGCCGTCACCAAATTGGAAGGCGTTAAGCCACTGCAACACATCGATCGAAATGAAATTTGGTAAGGCCGTCAACCGAAGGCAGAAGTCGATGATCGTGACGGCGAGAAACATCAGATAGAGCGTTGAAATCAGCACGCCAGCGTTCGAAAGCGCATCGAGCAGCTTGCGCGGTTTGGCGCGCATCGCTGGATCAAGAAACAGCAAGCCCATCAGCAACATCACGGCCCACCAGCCCGCACTGCCCGCGTCACCAGCGCTGTTTTGCACCAATTGCAGGTACCAGGGCAAGCTCTCAACCACACAGCGCTCACCGAGGAGCGTGCGCTCGGCGCCTAACACGCCCGAGAGAAAACCACAGCCGACGTCCTGCTTGGGGATTAACAACAGCGTCAGAATGAGCGCGATCGGGGCGAAGATCATGAGCAGATTGAAGCGGTCTTGACGGTCTAGAACCATGTCCTCGGTGATCTCGCCGATGGCCTCAAGCCCCTGCTTGCGCGATTGAAACACCACCGACAGAAACAGGCAGAAAAAATACGCCACGGCCGGAATAATTGCGGCGATGATCACATAGGAATACGGCACCCCAGTCAGTGCTGCGAGCACAAATGCCGCGACCCCCATAACCGGCGGCATGATCGAGCCACCGGATGAGGCGGCCGCCTCCATGCCACCTGCAAACACTTTTGAAAACCCGCGCTTGACCATCATCGGGATCGTCAGCACGCCGGTTGAAAGCACATTGACCACCGGGCCACCAGAGATGGTGCCGAACATCGCCGAGCTCACGATTGCCGCGTGCGCTGGACCACCGCGCAGGTTGCGTGTCCAGCGGAAGGCGAGCTTGATCAACGACTGTCCACCGGCCGACACACCAAACAGCGATCCCAGAATCAGGTACGGGAAAATCGTGTTCAGGATGATGTCCATGAACCGCCCGAGAAAACCGCTTGCGTTGTTGGTCAAAATATCGTGCACGCGAGGCCTGCCATCAGACAGCAGCCTCGGCTCGCCACCGAGTTTGGTGATCAAGTATTTGTTGATGTCTTCTGCGCCGTACAAGTACCACACGGCGATCGTGATGAAGGTGTAGGCGACAACCAGTATGGCGACCAACACCAACGGCAGTCCCCAGACCTTGACGTTGTACGCAAGAAACACCATCACCGAGATGCCAACAATCGCAACGATCCAGCCGCCGGTGGTGGCAACGCAGTTGGGGTCATCGACCGTTGTGGGTTCGGGCATGCCGAAGAGCGCGGCATTCTCGCGTTCGATCTCGAGCGCTTGCTGAATCAGTCTGGCGCGCTCACCGGTGAATTGATCCACCAAACAGATCGACTGCAACTCAACGGTATACGTGACGGAAATCGCGACTGCAGCGACCACGAGCGCGACATCGAACCAGAACCCTACCGCCCGGCGAACCGGTCCGTGGTTGCTCCACTCGCGCCAGATCGAGTGTTTGAGCACAACGATCAGCATCATCACCACAAACACGAGCGGGTAGAAATATTCGAGCGGGAAACGCCTGACCTTGAGCCAGTCAAGTCCAGTCACCGAGCGCGCGAGGTGCTCCAAGCCCGGTATCGCTGGCATCGCGTTGACCAGCCCAACGATCACAAATCCCAACGCCAGCAAATACGTCGTCTTGGCGGTGACAGGTCCAGGTGCGGGCGTGTCAGCCATGGAGCTCCTTCCAACAAAACGTGGCGTGATACGCGCCAACCAGACAATGGTTCAGTTCAGCCGAGCCAGAGCCGGCTCGGCTGGTGCGCCACCGGCACAGGCGGTCTCACCGGTTAATGTCGACATTGCCTGTGCTGATGTGGCCATCACCGCTGCGGCCACCGCAAGACCCGCGCTCAGTTGAATCAGTGTTTTCATTATGTCTGCAGAACCGGAATTTTAAATCAATATTCACGCACCAATGTACCGCACAGCCTGGATCGGGTAGATCATTAAGATGTTAATAAAACCCGAAAATTGGGTCATACAACCGCAACCATGGCCAGCCAGTGGGCAAGCGCACAGCGAGCCTCTGGTCGCCATTCGCACCAGTGCGTTGGCGCGCAATGTCGTCCAAAGCGCCGGCCTCATCCTGCCGGCTCGGTGTCTCGGGTACACTTGTCGCATTCCGTGTCCAATCTGATCTCGTGACCACGCCCTTCCTGTTCCAACAACCCGCCGCGACAACCACCCGCTGGGGCCAGCTGCACGCCGCAGCATTGCCGCTCGCCATCGCCGAGCACGTCCAGCGCGCCGATTCACTGACCGTGGTGCTGCTACCCGGCGCGAGTGAGTTGCTTCAACTCGAAGCGCCGTTGCGCTGGTTTCTCGGCGAGGGCGTGCCGCTGCGCGTGATCCCAGATTGGGAGACCCTGCCCTACGACCCCTTCTCGCCGCACCAGGACATCGTCTCGCAGCGCATCGAGGCGCTCTATCACCTGCAGCAGCAAACCAGCGGGGTGTTATTGCTGCCGGTGCAAACGCTGCTGCAGCGCCTCGCGCCACCGAGTTTCATCCGCGGCCACGCCTTGATGCTCAAACGCGGCCAGACACTCGACCCCGAGTCCCTGCAACGCGACTTGGTTGACGCGGGCTACCGCGCAGTCAGCCAGGTGCTCGAACACGGTGAATTCGCACGCCGCGGCTCTCTGCTCGACCTCTACCCGATGGGCGCCGCGCACCCGTTTCGGCTCGACTTCTTTGACGATGAGCTCGACTCGATCAAAGTCTTCGAGCCGGAGACACAGATCGCGACCGAGTCAGTTGACGCGGTGCAGCTGCTGCCAGCGCACGAGTTCCCGCTAAACGAAGACGGCATCAAACACTTTCGGCAGCAGTTCCGCGAGCGTTTCGAGCAATACGGCGGCAGCCCGATTTACCGTGACGTGACAGCCGGCATTGCGCCCTCTGGCATCGAGTATTACCAACCGCTCTTTTTTGACGAGATGGCCTCGCTCGACGCCTACCTCCCTGACACCCTCTCGGTGCTCGCGCTCGACGGCTGGCGCGAGGCACTGGACCAGCAGTGGCAGAGCATCAGCGACCGCTACGAGCAAATGCGCCACGACGTACAACGCCCGCTGTTGCCGCCCGATGAATTGTTCCAAAGCCGCGACAGCGTTGTCTCACAGATCGACGCTCGCCACCCGGTGTTGATTGGCGCCTTCGAGGCAAACGGTGCCGATGCGCACAACTTCGGCACCCAACTGCCAGACCGCTACCCGATCAACAGCCGCGCCGAGCAGCCACTCAAACTGCTGCAGGACAGCCTCGCGCGCCGCACAGGTCGGGTGTTGTTCACCGCCGAGTCGCCCGGACGCCGTGAGGCGCTGCACGATCTCTTGCGCGGCAACGGCATCACACCCAAGGCAGTGGACAGCTGGGCAGACTTCATCGGCTCTGAATTGTTCCACGCGATCACTGTCGCGCCCACCGGCGACGGCTTGCAACTCGCCGCTGGTGACGTGGCGCTGATTGACGAAACCCAGCTCTTTGGCGAACGCGCGCGCACCAGCCAGCGCTCGCGCCGAGACCGCAGGCGCTCCGAGGCGATGATAGCCAACCTCGCCGACCTCGCGGTCGGCGCGCCCGTGGTTCACATCGACCACGGTGTCGGCCGCTACATCGGCCTGACCACGCTCGACATCGGCGGTATCACAACCGAATACCTGACCCTCGAATACGCCGACGACAACAAGCTCTACGTGCCGGTGTCGAGCTTGCATTTGATCGGGCGCTACACCGGCGCCGACGAAGACACGGCCCCGCTGCACAAGCTCGGCTCCGATCAATGGGCCAAGGTCAAACGCAAAGCCGCTGAAAAAGCACGCGATGTCGCCGCCGAACTGCTCGACGTGCACGCGCGCCGCGCGGCGCGTCAGGGGCGCGCCATTGCGCTGGACACCGCCAACTACAGCCGCTTCTCAAGCGACTTCCCGTTCGAGGAAACCGAAGACCAGGCGCGCGCCATCGAGGACACGATCACCGACCTGCAAGCGACCCAGCCAATGGATCGCGTGGTCTGTGGCGACGTTGGATTTGGCAAGACGGAAGTGGCGATGCGCGCGGCCTTTGCCGCGGCCGACGCCGGCAACCAAGTGGTGGTGCTGGTGCCAACCACCCTGCTCGCGCAACAACACACCAAGAACTTTCAAGACCGCTTTGCCGACTGGCCACTGCGCATTTCAGGTCTCTCGCGTTTCGGTTCGAGCAAGGACCACGCAGCCATCTTGGATGATCTCGCCAACGGCAAGATCGACATCGTGATCGGCACCCACAAGTTGCTGAGCAAAGAGGTCAAGTTCAAGAACTTAGGGCTCGTGATCATCGATGAGGAACACCGCTTCGGCGTGCGCCACAAAGAGCACTTGAAATCCCTGCGCGCGGAAGTCGATGTCCTGACCCTAACTGCCACCCCCATTCCGCGCACGCTGAACATGAGCCTCGCGGGCATGCGCGATCTCTCGATCATCGCGACCGCCCCCGCACACCGCCACGCGATCAAAACTTTTGTCACCGAGTGGAACGATCAAGTGGTTCGCGAAGCCTGCCAGCGGGAGCTCTCGCGAGGCGGCCAGGTGTACGTGTTGCACAATGAAGTGCGCACCATCGAGAAAGTCGCAAACGACATCGCAACCCTGGTACCCGAGGCCACTGTGCAGTTCGCCCACGGCCAGATGCGCGAGACCGAGCTCGAGTCAGTGATGCTCGACTTCTACCACCAGCGCTTCTCGGTGCTGGTGTGCACCACCATCGTCGAGTCCGGCATCGACGTGCCGACCGCCAACACCATCATCATCAACCGCGCAGACAAGCTCGGCCTCGCGCAACTGCACCAGTTGCGCGGACGCGTCGGACGCTCGCACCACCGCGCCTACGCCTACCTGATCACACCGCCGACCAAAGCGATGACGCCCGACGCGCAAAAGCGTCTGGCCGCGATTGAATCGCTTGAAGACCTGGGCGTTGGCTTCACGCTCGCCACCCACGATCTCGAAATCCGAGGCGCCGGCGAACTGCTCGGCGAGGGCCAGAGCGGCCAGATTCAGCAAGTGGGCTTCACGCTCTACAGCGAGCTGCTCGAGCGCGCCGTCGCGGCGCTCAAAGCCGGCAAACTGCCTGACATCGACGCGCCGCTCGGTGGCAGCACCGAGGTCGATTTGCACATGCCAGCGCTCCTGCCCGAGGACTACGTGCCAGACGTCCACACTCGGCTGATCCTCTACAAACGCCTCTCGGCGGCCGCAAATCAAGCTGAGATCGATGAGTTTCAGGTTGAGTTGATCAATCGCTTCGGTCTACTGCCAGACCAGACCAAGGCGCTTGTCGCCCAGACCGAACTCAAGCTGCGCTGCGATGCGCTCGGGATCACGAAGTTGGACGCGAGCGCCGGCGGCGGCCGTTTGCAGTTCGACAACGAACCCAAGTTTGACCCGATCAAGTTGATTGAGTTGGTGCAAAAAGCGCCACGGGTCTACAGTTTCGAAGGACAAACCGCGTTTCGGTTCAGCGCCGAACTCGCCGATCGTGACGCCCGAGTGGCGTTTGTGACAACACTGCTCAACACCCTGGAATCCGCACCATGATTCGCCAATTGAGTATTGCCTTGCTGGCTATTGGCTTGCTGGGTCAAGCAGCAACTGCCAACGCCAAGGACTACCTGATCGAAGTCATTGCACTGCGCCACACGGCGTGGGGTGACGGCGCACCGTGGCACGCCGGCGTGTTATTGCCAAAGGTTGAAGACGCCATTGATCTCGACGCGCCGCTTTTGCCCGACGGCTTCGAGCGCCTTGGCACCGGCCCGGCGCTCGCGGACCTCGCTGTGACCTTGAGCGACTCCAGTCAGCATCCACTGCTGAGCTACACGGTCTGGCGCCAACCCGGTCTGCCACGTGACGCGGGCATTGCGGTGCAACTGAACGCTGGACAAGTGTTGTCGGTCAGCGACACCGGTGAAACGCCAGTGTTTGCCGAGGCGGCACTAGGTGACAACACAGCGTCAGAAGGCTTGCGGGTGGCGCGCTCCACAGCCGGCGCACTGCTAACGCAAAACGTCGAGCAAGTTGGCCAGCTCCACGGCACCCTGACCGTGACCCTGGGGCGCTATTTGCACCTCGACACGTCGCTTGTTTTCAGCGAAGACACCGCCGAGCGCAGCGCGCACTTCACCGCCCACCGCCGCATGCGCTCGCGCCGTATCCACTACATCGACAACCCGCTGTTCGGCCTGATCGTGCACATGACGCCAATCGAAGAGCCCGAGACCACAGTCGAAACTAACGGTTAGTCATGCACTGACGGCCAGTTTTTTGCGAGACTCCAACCACGGAGATTCGCCATGTCGCACACTCAATCTACTGTCACTCGAACCCGTGCTGCCTTCGCGGCGCTGTGGTTGTGCGCGTCTGTCTGGTCTTCAAGTGTGGCGGCTCTCTCTGCAGCCGACCGCCAGCACCTTCTGGTGCGCACAGGCTTTGGTGTTGACCCGAAACTCGCGATCGAACTAAAAACGCTCAACCGCGAGGCAGCGGTCGAAGCGCTGCTCGCCACACTCGATTTTGACCCAACCATCCCACCACCGCGTTGGACCGCTGAACCACTGCCACCACAGGTGCCAGCGGACGATCTCAACCCAGAACAACTCGCGGAATTCAAACGGCTTCGCAACAAGACCAAACGCCAGCATGGAAAGGAACTGCAAGCGTGGTATCTGCGCAATGCTGCCGCCAGTCGCTCTGCATTCGCCGAGCGTATAACCCTGTTCTGGCACAACGTCTTCACAGTGGAACTCAGAAGCCTCCCGCACCCACTCTATCTCTGGCAGCAGCAGCAACTCATCCGCGCACACGGATCAGGGGACTACCGCCAACTGGTGCGGCAGATGTCCTTGAACCCGGCCATGTTGGTCTACCTCGACAACCACAAGAACCACCGCAAGCGCCCGAACGAAAACTACGCGCGCGAACTCCTCGAGTTGCACACCCTCGGCGAGGGTCACTTCAGCGAGCAAGATGTTCGCGAACTCGGGCGCACACTGACTGGTGCGCGCCCAAACCTGCAAACCGCGAAATACGCTTTCAAAGCCAATTGGCACGACGACGGCGACAAAACCGTGTTCAACAGAACCGGCGCGTTCAGCCCAGAGGACGCAGCTGAGCTGGTGTTGCAGCACCCGCGCGCCGCGCGCTACCCGGTTGAGCGCCTGTGGCGGGCCTTTGTCAGTGAATCGTTGGACCGCGCCGCCATTGACCGCTTGAGCACCGAATTTGTCGACAACCGTTGGCAGATCAAACCGCTGTTGCGCGCGCTGCTGCTCGAGGACGCGTTCTGGGCTGAGGAAAACAGGCAGCAACTCGTGCGGGCCCCGATAGAGCTTGTGATCGGGCTGCACCAAGAGACCGACTTGACACTGAACAAGGCGGATCAATGGGTCAAAGCGCTCGCCAATCTCGGCCAGGATCTCTTTAATCCACCCGATGTCGCGGGCTGGCCTGGTGGCCTTGACTGGATCAATACCAGCAGCCTCATCCAACGGCAATCAGTTATCGAAAAAGTCGCCCAAGCGGCCGAGGCCGACGCGCAAACCAACGCGCGCTGGCTCGACATGTCCTACCAGCTCAAATGAGGACGCCATGAACCGACGCGATTTCCTCGCGCTGCTCGCCAGCGCCCCGATGGCGGCACTTGCAGACGGCGCATTGCCAAAAGCACACAGGCACTTGGTGCTGATCGAGCTCAAGGGCGGCAACGACGGCTTGAACACGCTCGTGCCCTACCGCGACAGCCTTTATTACGCCATGCGCCCCAGCCTCGCACTGCCGGCTGACCAGTGCTTGCCCTTAGACGAATCACGCGCATTGCATCCGGGTCTCGCGGACCTGATGCCACTGTGGCAAGCGCGCGACATCGCGATCGTCGAGGGACTCGGCTACGCCAACCCAAACCGCTCGCACTTTCGTTCTATCGACATCTGGCACAGCGCGACAGACAGCGATGACGTTTCAAAGACTGGCTGGCTTGCCAACGGCTTGTACGACACTCGGCATCCAGTCGACGCGGTTGTATTTGGCAACCGACCGGCACCGGTGCGCGGTGGCGACGCGCGCTTTGTCGCGTTCGACTCACTCGACACTTACATCGCCTCGCCCTCGCGCTACCGCCGGACGGCGGCCGCAGGCCAGGGCCGCACAATCGACGTGCTGGCCGAGGCTAACGCCGTGGGTGAAGCCTACCGCAAAGTGTTGGCAACCAGCCCGCTGGCGGCACTCCCAGCTGAGTTCCCCAAGGGGAAATTCGGCCGGTGGCTGCGCGACACCGCGCGGCTGCTGCAAAGCGGGCTCGCGCCACCACTGATCAAACTACACCTGCAGGGATTTGACACCCACGCCAACCAGCTCGAGCGCCACGACAAGCTCATGCAACAGTTCGCAGGCGGCATCCAGGCACTCAAAGGCGCTTTGCAGGAAGCTGGCCTTTGGGACAAAGTCCTGATCATGACCTACTCCGAGTTCGGACGCCGGGTTCAGGAAAATGCAAGCCAGGGATCTGACCACGGCACTGCGGCACCGCACTTTCTGATTGGCGGCCGCGTGCGCGGCGGCCTCTACGGCCAAACGCCATCGCTGGACGCGCTGCAAGCAGACGATTTGGTGCACACCACAGACTACCGCTCGCTTTACCGCACGGTGCTCGAAGGTTGGTGGCAGTTGCCGGTCCAACCCGCCATCCGCAACCGATTTCACGCGATCAACTGCCTTCACAGTTGAGCTGTCATCCGCCAACCCCGACATCACACCGCCATTTTGCCATAATCCGTCAATGGCTAGAAAAGCGGCAACACGCCAACAAGACAGCAAGCTGACCAAGCCGGGGGCTGTCGACCAATTTCTCGACAGCGTCACGCGCGCGCCCATCCCACGCACGGCCAGCGAGGGCCGACTGATCTTTGCCCTCGATGCCACCGCCAGTCGCCAGCCCACTTGGAACGAGGCCATGGCGCTGCAACAGAACCTTTTCCTGCACACCGAAGGGCTGCGCGGGCTGGACGTGCAATTGGTGTTTTTTCGCGGCGAATCCGAGTGCAGAGCCACGCCATGGCACGCTGACAGCAGCGCGCTGTTGCGCGCGATGCAGACGGTTCGCTGCGAGGCGGGCCGCACCCAGATTGAACGTGTGTTGCGGCACGCGCGGCGCGAGGCGCAGGCCCAGCCCGTCTCAGCGCTGGTGTACGTCGGTGACAGTTGCGAGGAGTCCCTCGACCCGCTCGCAGGGCTCGCCGGTGAATTGCGGCTGCTCAACCTGCCGGTGTTCGCCTTTCAAGAGGGCAACGACCCACACACATCGCACGCCTTTTCCCGTCTTTCGGCGCTCAGCGGCGGCGCGCACGCACGCTTTGATTTGCACAGCGCCGGACGCCTCGGCGACTTGCTCGCCGCGGCCAGTGTCTGGGCACGCGGCGGCAAAGACGCGGTTGAAACATTGCAGCACGCCAAACAGTCAGACACCATTGCAGCCCTGCTGAAACAGCTCTGACCATGACTAAACTGATTCTCCTACTCGCCATTGTGCTCGCCGTGTGGCTGAGCTGGAAACAACTCACGCGCGGCGGGCCGCCAGACCGCGCCACCCTGATCCGCTATGGCATGATCGGCGGCGGCGTGCTGCTGGTTGTGCTCATGCTCACCGGGCGGGCGCACGCGCTCTTCGGCGCGATTGGCGCAGCCCTCGCGATGGGTGTGCGGGTGTTGCCGCAATTGCTGCGCTATGCACCAATGCTACAAAAACTCTTCGGCGGCGCACTCGGCGCGAGCGGCGGAGGCCAGGGGCAATCAGCGGTCTCAAGCCGCAGCCTGCACATGACACTGGACCACGACTCTGGCCGCATGGACGGCACGGTTAGCCAAGGGGCGCTTGCTGGCCGCAGCTTGTCGTCACTCAGCGTCGCTGAACTGCAACAATTGTGGTCAGCATGTGAAGGCGATGTCGAGGACATGCGCCTGCTGCAAGCCTATGTGCAACGCGAGCGCGCCAGCGAGTGGCAAGCGCCAGGCGTTGACGCCCCACCGGCAACCGGCGGGTTGATGACGGAGAAAGAGGCGCTGGCAATTCTCGGTTTGGACGCTGGCGCGGACCAAGAGGCCGTCACCGCCGCGCACCGACGCTTGATCTCAAAAATGCACCCCGACAAAGGGGGCAGCGATTACCTCGCCAGCCGCATCAACCTCGCCAAAGAGACACTGAAACAAGGCTGAGTGAGATCAAAACGCGGGGGCTGCGTGCCAGTCCTCTATCGCGTAACCGCGCTCGAGCGCAATCTTGCGCATTCTCTCAGTTGGGCTCACAGCGATCGGGCGATCCGACCAATCGAGCAAAGGCTGGTCGCTGTGGTGATCGGTGTAGGCGGTGATTACACCGCTTTCTTGGCCACCTTCCTGACCACCCTCTTGCCCGCCGTCACGGCTGCCAACAAGCGCTGTCAGCCTGCGGATTTTCTCGTCGCCAAAACAATTTTCGCCGTCGATGCGCCCGGCCAGCCGATCACCGTCCCAGGCGGCACGGGTGCACACAACGTGATCAAAGCCGAGCGCCTCACCAATGGCTTCGACATAAAAGTCAAAGCTCGCCGAACAGAGCACGAGCTGATCGCCCGCTTCTCGGTGTGACAGCAGCGCCGCCCTCGCCTCTGCGGGCACGTCGGTCGCGACAACGTCTTTTGCATAGCCCGCCGCAAAGCGCAACAGCTCCTCACGCCGGCTGCCGCCGACTACCGCGTTCAGTGCTTTGAGCTTGAGCCAGACATGGTCTCGCCCGTTTTTGACGGCAACGCGGTAGTGCCACGGCAGTGCCGCGCAATGCAGCGCGCGCCAAGGGCGGGCCTTGAGCCGTGCTTTGAGAAACCGTTTGTAGGTGTCTTTTGACGTCAGCGTGCCGTCGAGATCAAAGACCGCGTATCCAGTGGACATCAGTTCTATCAGGACGCCGAGCGTCGCGGCCTGTCATTCTGCACGGAGCGCTCTCCCACTAACGGGTCAGCGTCCGTTGGATCGATACGCCTGAAGGTGACAAATCGGTTACAGGTGAAATTGAACATGAAAACCACAATTATCGCGAGCGCTGTCGCAACCAAATACTGCACATTAAAGTCGTGAATGGCGTGGCTGAACACAAAGCGGTTCACACCGAGGCCAATCACAGCAAAGCCGATAAACAGCGGGAACTGTTGGAAGTGGTCTCGGTTGTCTTGGTGGAAGGTGATGTACGCCTGGAACAGGTAATTGACCATCACACCAATCACAAAGCCAACCGAATTGGCGTTCTCTTTGTCCGAGCCGAATCCTTCCACCAGCACCGCAACGATGGCGATGTGCAAACACGCTGCGATTGCACCGCCAATGACATAGCGGACAAAGGTCTTGCTCAGCAACCGTTTGAGAAATGCCACTTCGTTTCCTTTAACACCGCTTGCGCGCGTATTACTCCAGTGGAGAAACCTCTCCCCACAAGTCGTAGTTGTCGGCCGAGGTCACACGAACTTGCGCGAAATCCCCAACCGCCAACGACGCGTGCGGTGTGACGTGAACCACACCGTCGATCTCAGGCGCATCGGCGTAACTGCGCGCCAGCACCACGTCGTCTTCAATCGCATCCACTAGAACGGTCATTTCGAGACCGACTTTCTGAGCCAATCGCCGCGCACTGACATCGGCAGCACACGCCATGAATCGTTCAAGGCGTTCTTGCTTGAGGGCTTCGGGTACAGCGCCGTCCAGGGCATTGGCTTTTGCCCCCTCGACTGGAGAGTAGGCAAAGCAGCCGACACGGTCGAGTTGCGCTTCCTCCACAAAGCTTAGCAAGGAGTTGAAGTCTTCTTCGGTCTCTCCGGGAAATCCAACAATAAAAGTGCTTCGGATAGCCAATTCGGGGCATCGCTCCCGCCATGCGGTGACGCGTTTGAGTGTGTTTTCGGCTGCAGCGGGCCGTTTCATCGCGCGTAAAATGCGCGGGCTCGCGTGCTGAAAAGGGATGTCGAGGTACGGCAAGACATGTCCTTCTGCCATCAACGGGATCACATCGTCGACATGGGGATAGGGATAAACGTAGTGCAAGCGCACCCAGCTGCCGAGCGTACCGAGCGCTTGGGCCAAATCAAACATCCGGGTGCGAACAGGTTTGCCACCCCAAAAGCCGGTTTTATACCGTTGATCAACACCGTATGCACTGGTGTCTTGTGACACCACCAGTAGTTCCTTGACGCCGGCATCCACTAAGCGCTCGGCCTCAGACAGCACATCGCCCACGGGCCTTGAGACCAACTTGCCGCGCATGCTGGGAATGATGCAAAAGGTGCAGTTGTGATTGCAGCCCTCGGAAATCTTCAAATAGGCGTAGTGTCGAGGAGTGAGCTTCACGCCTTGTGGCGGCATAAGGTCAACGTAAGGATTGTGCGCCGGTGGCGGCACATGCTCACGCACAGCCGTCATCACCGCCTCGTACTGTTGTGGTCCGGTCACCGCTAGCACCCCGGGGTGCTCCGCTTCAATCACCTCCGGCTTGACGCCCAGACAGCCGGTGACAACCACTCGACCGTTCTCCGCTAGCGCCTCACCGATGGCGTCGAGCGACTCGGCCACGGCCGAGTCAATGAACCCACAGGTGTTGACCACAACCAGCTCCGAGTCCTCATAACTTGGGGAGACTTCATAGCCCTCAGTGCGCAGCTGCGTGAGGATGCGCTCGGAATCCACCAATGCCTTAGGGCAGCCAAGACTGACAAAACCGATGCGCGGTGCGCGTTGGGATTGGACACTTGCCATGATCAGACACTCACCGTTCAATTGGGTGTTTGGAAACCCGATAGGATACCGCGTTGCGACGCGGCTAGAGTCCACAAAACGCTGTGTTCGAGCGCTAAGTCAATGACACAGAACGCATCGCGGGCCGGGCTTGTCAAGTAGCCATGCAGCACAAGACGATTTCTGGCGCACTAAAGCGAAGGCAGAAGGCCTGAACCCACAATCAACGCCAACACAAGACCCGCAAACAAACCGGCAACGACGTCATCAACCATGATCCCAAGCCCGCCGTCGACCTGGCGGTCAAGCCAGCGGATTGGCCAGGGTTTGATGATGTCAAACAGCCTAAAGAGCGCGAATCCGAGCAACACATTGACCCAAGTCATCGGTGCAAACAGCAAGGTGATCCACACGCCGACAAATTCGTCCCAGACGATTGCTGGGTGATCGTGCACACCGAGCGCTTTGGCGGTGTAGTCACACAGATGTACCCCGACCACAGCGGCTGCAGCAACCAGCGCCCAACTCAAGGTGATCGGTAGCTGGCCAAGCAACACCGCAAATGGCAGCGCGGCCAAAGTGCCCCAAGTGCCCGGTGCCGGCCGCAGTAAACCGCTGCCAAAGCCAAGGCCCAGCAGACAGCGGGGATCGCGCAATGCAGTGGGGCCAAGCTTCACAGAATGATGTCGGTTGTGCCGGTGAAATGCCGCCAGCCACGACTCGGCAGCTGTGTCACCTGAGCACGCGCACTGATGCCGCGCACGCCAGGCTCGGCATCGACGGTACCAATGGCGGTGACTCGCCCCATCACCGGCGGCAAGTTGGCCAAGCGCGCCGCGACGGTCGCGGACGGCGGCGCGGTGAAGCACAGCTCAAAATCACCGCTGCCATAGAGCGCCAAATCCAACCCGGCCACGCCGAGCTCCGCCACGGCTGCCGGCAGCGGCAGCGCGTCAAGTTTGACTGATGCACCGACACCACTTGCGTGCGCCAATTCGGCCACGGCCGCACTGAGTCCCTGTGACACGTTGCAGCAGCTGGAGGCAAAGCTTGCGATGTAACGTCCCATGCCGATGCGCGGCACGGGCGATCGCCAGCGGCGCTGGCAGTCCGGGTCAAGTGGGTTTCCGCGCTGCAGGGCGTCTGTGCAATGCGCGACGCCACCGAGCTCACCAGAGACATAAATAATGTCTCCCTCTCGCGCACCGCGTGGGTGCAACGTGAGGTCGTGTTCCACCAATCCCTGGAGTTGGATGCAAACCGTCAGAGGGCCACGCTGAAATTGTCCGGCGACAAGTTGCAACTGTGTCGCCTCGGCAAGCGACGACAGGCGTTCGGCGAAACGGGTCAACCACGCGCTGTCACCCCCTGGCACCGTGGCGCTGACCACCGCCCACGCAGGCAGCGCTCCGCGCGCGGCGAGCGCAGAGGCCACCTGACAGAACGCCAGGCTCGCTGCGCGCTCGGCAGTCTCACCGGCAGTCAGTTGCACCCCACTCTGTAGCAAACACGGCGGCGTTGAGACCAAATGCATGCCCTGCGGAACGTCCATCAGCGACGCGGCAGACTCACCACCGGAGAGCTCTATTGGGTAACGTGCCGACTCTCGACTGCGCGCAAAGCGCTCGGCAACATTGACCCACTCAGCGCTCACGTGCGGCCCTTGCGGGTCTCGGCGGCCCGCAGGTGCTTGGCCAGCTTGTCGAGCACACCATTGATGTACTTGTGCCCTTCCTCGGCGCCAAACATCTTGGCGAGCTCGACCGATTCATTGATTACGACGCGGTACGGCACATCGAGCCGGTTGATAAATTCCCAGGTTCCGGTGCGCAACACGGCGCGCTCGATTGGGTCGAGCTGATCGACCGGACGATCCAAGCATTTCTCGTATTGCGCATCGAGGCTGGTCACAGCGCCGGCGACTCCGCGCACGGTTTGCTCGAAGAAGTCGAAATCCACTTCCATGCGACCGGGCTCGCGCTCTATGCACTGCGTGACAATGTCACCCACATTGTCCGCGGTGAGGTCCCATTGATACAGCGCCTGAATCGCGAGTCGACGCGCCGCGCGCCGACCGTTGGTGTGGCTGCCACCACTTGCGGCAGCTTCGCTCACAATTGGCGCACCACGTTGATCATTTCAATCAACACAGACCCAGCCTCGCTGCCTTTGTTTCCAGCTTTGCTGCCAGCGCGTTCGATCGCTTGTTCAATGTTTTCGGTGGTCAGCACGGCGTTGATCACCGGCACACTGTGTTCCAGCGATACCTGTGCAAGCCCCTTGTTGCAGCCGTCGGCAACCGCTTCGTAGTGAGTGGTCGAGCCACGAATCACCGCGCCGAGCGCGATCAAGCCGTCGTACTCACCGCTCGCGGCCATTTTGTCGAGCACCAACGGCAGTTCGAACGCACCGGGCACACGTACCACAGTGACCTCGGCAGTCTCGACGCCACCTCGGCGCAGGCTGTCGAGCGCGCCTGCGAGCAAGCTCTCAACAACGAAGGCATTGAAACGGGCGACGGCGATGCCGACTTTGGCGCCGTCAATTGACAGCTTGCCTTCGATCAATCGGTAGTCAGTCATGAGGCGTCCTCAGGGTTCGACAAATTCAGTGAGTTCGAGATCAAAGCCGGCCAGACCGTGAAAGGTCTTAGGCGAGCTCAACAAACGCATTCGGCGCACTCCGAGATCTGAGAGGATCTGCGCGCCGATACCGAGCGTGCGGTAGTTGTCATCGGGGTCACCGCCGTCAGCCTGGAGGTCACCACCGAGTTGCAATTGCTGGATTCGCCGCGCGAGGTCGCCAGCCTGAGCGGGTGGACGCACGAGTAACACCACGCCCTCGCCCTCCTCGGCAACACGCG
The DNA here is from genome assembly GCA_937925815.1 of uncultured Granulosicoccaceae bacterium. GTDB lineage: Bacteria > Pseudomonadota > Gammaproteobacteria > CALCKW01 > CALCKW01 > CALCKW01. Next base: position 57,899 of record CALAMQ010000008.1, read on the forward strand.
ACAGCGCCTGGCGCAACGACCAACTTCCAGGCGACACCGCGCCGAGCGCGTCGCAAAGTAGATCCTCGACCTGCACACGCACCAAGGTCGGCTCCTCCGCACGCGGTGTGCCACGCACCAACGCGAGGTGCAGGCCGTTCTCCATCACGTCTTGATAGGCCAGCAACTGAAACGGACCGTGCTCGGTCTGTAACTGGCACTCGGCCACGCGCTCGACGGTGCGCTCGTTGGCCATGCGGTAGCGAATCAGGTCATCGATGGTGCCGATTTTGATGTCATGCTCGCGGGCGAACACTTCGAGGTCCGCGCGACGCGCCATGCTGCCGTCATCATTGAGTATTTCAACAATTGTTGCGGCGGGCTCAAAGCCCGCCAAGCGCGCGAGATCAC
>CALAMQ010000009.1 GCA_937925815.1 uncultured Granulosicoccaceae bacterium
GAGCTCAGCTGTTGAGACACCAGACCGCAATGGTCAACGTCTATACCGCCGGGGTGATCAATGTAGACGCGCAGCGTAAGCCCGCCACTCGACTGTCCGAGAAGGGCGCCAACGAATTCGAACCCCATCCCATCGACGACGGGCCCGACGATCGCTTTGATCTCTTGACTGACCGGCTGCACTGGTCTCCGCTTTGACCCATTGCGCTGAGTCTGTTGCGCCAACAAAAAAGGCCCTGAAGGGGCCTTTCAAAAAAAAACCGGTTGGTAGCGGGGGCAGGATTCGAACCTGCGACCTTCGGGTTATGAGCCCGACGAGCTGCCAGACTGCTCCACCCCGCACCTGACCTCGTCGAGTATACGGTGTGTATTGGGCGTTATCAAGCGAAGAACGCAGTCTTCAACTTTTAAACCGGATTTCGACCGCTCCACAAGAAACGCCAGACGAAGCCCGGCACTGCAAAGACCGTGAACAGAAAAAACAAAATCACGTAAAACTCCCAGTCCTGCTCATGCACCGTGCCCTGCAAGCGCTGCTCAATCCCAAGCGAAACCAGCAAATACACAAAAAACAACACAAACCACTCGGCCAAACAGACCCAGGCTGACTTCACACCCTGCAGCGACCATGCAGCAAACACTCGATCACTGACAAAGGGCAGGCTCGCCAATCCGAAACCAAGTAACAACACCAGAAACTGCGCCATAGTGGCCACCCAAATTGCGTGCAAAAAAAACCCGGGAAAGATCCCGGGTTGCGATCACCTGTTAGACCAGGGAATCGAGTGTTGGTGCCGACGGCGAGACTCGAACTCGCACGACCATTAGGTCACTACCCCCTCAAGATAGCGTGTCTACCAATTCCACCACGTCGGCTAATTTTTCAAATTACTGGTTGATGCTGGGCATCTCCGCATCCGCATCAGTATCGCTCTCCGCGCCCGCCGGCACAAGAGCTGGAACCTCTTCATCAGTTGGTGCTGCAGGCTCGACGACCGAGCCACCGAGTTCATCGAGCACGCTGCTTCCGCTGTCGCGGTTAGCTGCGAGGTAAAACAGGGTCACGCTGGTGACAAAAAACGCGGCTGCGAGCGCCGTGGTCATACGCGCGAGAAAATTTCCAGCGCCAGCAGCACCGAACACCGTTCCCGACGCGCCGCTGCCAAAGGCGGCACCGGCGTCTGCGCCTTTGCCGTGCTGGATCAGGACAAAGCCGATCACCGCCACCGCAAGCAACACATGCACAACCAAAATCAGCGATTCCACTTCCCGCTCCTCAAGAGGCCGCCGCACGCGCGATGGCCAGAAAATCCGATGCATTGAGCGACGCCCCACCAACCAGAGCGCCATCAATATCAGTTTGCTCAAACAACGCACTTGCGCTGTCTGGCTTAACGCTGCCGCCGTACAACAGCCGAACCGACGGCGCGAGCGACTCAGACAAGCCGCCTAGCCAAGCGCGAATTGATGCATGAACTGCCTGCGCATCCTGCGGGCTTGCACTGCGCCCTGTGCCGATGGCCCAGACGGGTTCATAGGCAATCACGCACTTCGCAATTGCCGTTGTCTCCAACTCACCGAGCGCCGCGTCGAGCTGCTGCTGAACAACCGCCTCTTGACGCTCTTGCTCGCGTTCGGCGAGCGACTCGCCAACACACAAAATTGGTGTTAACGACGCCGATAATGCCTGCAACACTTTAGCTGCCAGCTCGCGATCTTGCTCCGCGTACAGCGTGCGTCGCTCCGAGTGACCAATTATCGCGTAAGCGCACCCGGCCTCTGCAAGCATCGCCGCGCTGACTTCGCCAGTGAACGCACCACTCGATTCAGCACTGACGTTTTGCGCACCGAGTGCAACCGGACTACCAGCGAGCGCCTCGCGCACCGGATTGAGCAGCGTAAAGCTCGGGCACACCAGGAGGTCAGCTGACAGATCTGCAGACCCCGAGATAAGATCAGCCGCCAGTTCCAACGCGCTCTCGCGCGAACCGTTCAGCTTCCAATTGCCCGCTATTAGGGGTCGGCGCATGGTGTTACAAAGACGTCAGACAAGCGGTCAATAATAAACACTATCGCCACGGGCCACAAGCCTTGCCGCTACATGTCAGCTGGAGAACGCGAAACCAGCGCCAAGTCCGCCCTTAGGCGACTTCCCGGCGTACGGCGTCGGCGACTTGCTCACACAAGGTGTCGACCTGGTTGGCCACCTGCCCCTCGACCATCACGCGAACCAGAGGCTCCGTGCCCGAGGGTCGCAACAACACTCGGCCGGTGTCACCGAGATCGGTCTCCGCTTGTTTGACGGCGTCCTGCACCGCTTGCAACTCGTCCAAGTTGACACGCTCGCGCATTGGCACATTAACGAGCTTCTGCGGATAGCGGGTCATACCCAGTTTGAGATCACACAAACGCTGGCCCGATTGCACCACATAAGCGAGCACCTGCAACGCGGCGATGATGCCATCACCTGTGGTGCTGCAGTCCATATCGATCAGGTGACCGGACGATTCTCCACCCAGTTTCCAGCCGTTGGCGCGCATGAGTTCCAGCACGTGGCGGTCGCCGACTTTTGCGCGCAAGAATGGAATGTCCATTTGCCCAAGCGCGTGTTCGAGCCCGAGATTGGTCATGAGTGTGCCGACCACACCACCGTTCAAGGTGCCGGCCTCATGGTGCGCGCGCGCGAGCACATAGAGAATTTCATCGCCGTCGACAATACCGCCGAGCTCATCGACCATGATCAGGCGGTCACCGTCACCGTCGAGTGCGATGCCCATGTTGGCGCGCTCGAGCAATACGTGCGCACGCAAATTGTCAGGCGCGGTCGCGCCGCAGTTATCGTTGATGTTCAGGCCGTTTGGCTGCGCACCCTGGCTGATGACGGTGGCGCCAAGCTCATCAAAAACCCGGCGAGCAATGTCGTAACCGGCTCCGTGGGCCGCGTCGACCACAAGTTTTAGGCCGTCCAGGCGCATGCCGCTTGGAATCGTGCTCTTGCAGTACTCAATGTATCGGCCGGCTGCATCGTGGATGCGCTCTGCACGCCCGAGTTCTTCTGAAGGCACAGTCTCCACACGCGAGCGCATCATCGCTTCGATGGCGTCTTCGGTGTTGTCGTCGAGTTTGAAGCCATCGGTGCCAAAAAATTTCACACCGTTGTCATAGTGCGGGTTGTGCGAGGCGCTGATCACAATACCGGCCGCGGCGCGAAATGTTCGCGTGAGGTAGGCCACTGCGGGCGTCGGCATTGGCCCGAGCATGTGCGCGGTGACGCCAGCTGAACTCAGTCCAGCCTCGAGTGCCGACTCAAAAAGGTACCCACTGATTCGCGTGTCCTTGCCAATCAAGACATCACGGTTGCCCTGCGAGGCCAAGACCTTCCCGGCAGCCCAACCCAGATGCAGCACAGTCGGCGCAGTCATTGGCTCATCGCCAACCCGGCCGCGAATTCCATCGGTACCAAAAAATTTCTTGCCCATACAGCCCTCAACTACTCCACCGGTTAAGCCCGGTCATTGCTCTGTGCGCTGACTCGCCTCACGCACTGCGTTTGCTACCGTGATTGCCTGCCAAGTCGGTTTCACATCGTGAACCCGCACGATGTGCGCACCGCGTTCGACCGCAAGCAGAGCCATGGCGACACTGCCATGCAGTCGGTCATCGACTGGCGCGTCCAACAACACACCGATGCTGCTTTTTCTGGACGCTCCAAAGACTATCGGCAGCTTGCCGGGAGAAATTTCGTCCAATTTCGCCACAAGTTGCAAATTGTGCTCCAGTGTTTTGCCAAATCCGTATCCAGGATCCACGCACAGCCGGTTCTGCGTGACGCCAGAGGCCTTACAAGCGGCCACGCGATCATCCAGAAATGTGCGCACCTCCGCGATGACATCGCCGTAATGCGGCGACGCCTGCATCGTTCTCGGCTCGCCCTGCATGTGCATCAGGCACACCGCCGCATCACTAGCCGCGGCGGCTTCGAGCGCACCCGGCTCGCGCAGCGCGCGCACGTCGTTGATCAATGTCGCGCCCGCGTCCACAGCCCGTGTGATCACTTCGGCCTTGCTGGTGTCCACTGACACCACCACATCAAAACGCTCAACCAGACGCTCGATCACAGGGATCACTCGGGCGAGCTCGTCGTCAACTGACACCGCAGCCGCGCCGGGCCGGGTCGATTCACCACCGACATCGAGCACCGCCGCGCCATCTCGACACATCTGCGCTGCCGCATCCACCGCGAGATCGGGCACTGACAAGCGCCCACCATCTGAAAAAGAGTCTGGAGTGACGTTCAAAATGCCCATGACCACAGGCGAGCTCAAATCGAGCCGCCGAGCGCCACACTGGAGCGACATTTCTGGCATGCAGAATCCTTGGAACACACTGTCAACGCGACCGCGCGCAGTCTCTAAGCATGGTGCCTAGATTGGCAATGTCAAAGTGATATCGCCGCCAAAAAAAAACCGCGCCGTTAGGCGCGGTTAATTGTTAGTACACGTAATTAGACTGGCTCGTGTCCATCGATGGGCGGCTCGCCCTTGGTGTCATCGTCCAACTCACCAAGGTCTGCCTTGCCACCGCCATCGCCGTCGTTGGCGGGTGGGTCCATGTTGGCCCAATCAGATGGTGGACCGGGCTCCCGGCCCTCCATGATGTCGTCGATTTGGCCGGCGTCGATGGTTTCATACTTCATCAACGCATCAGACATGCTGTGCAATTTGTCCAATTGTTCTTCGAGGATTCTTTCCGCACGCTTATAGTTGCGGTCGATCAGCTCACGCACTTCCTCGTCGATCACCTTTGCCGTGTCACCGGAGACGCCTTTGGATTGCGTCATAGTGCGCCCCAGGAAGACTTCACCCTCTTCTTCTGAATAGCTCAACGGGCCAAGCTTGTCCGACAGGCCCCACTTAGTGACCATGTTGCGCGCGAGTTCGGTCGCGCGCTCGATGTCGCTCGAGGCACCTGTTGTCACTTTTTCTTTGCCGAAAATCATCTCTTCGGCAATTCGACCACCGTACAGCGACGAGATTCGGCTCTCGAGGCTCTCACGGCTGTTGCTGTATCGGTCACCTTCCGGCAGGTACATGGTCACACCCAACGCGCGGCCGCGCGGGATGATCGTGACTTTGTAGACCGGGTCGTGATCAGGCACCAGACGGCCAACAATCGCGTGGCCGGCCTCGTGGTATGCGGTGAGCTTTTTCTCGTCGTCGCTCATGACCATCGATTTGCGCTCAGCGCCCATCATGATCTTGTCTTTGGCCTTCTCAAACTCGTTCATGTCGACGGTGCGGTTGTTTCCGCGTGCCGCAAAGAGCGCAGCTTCGTTAACCAAGTTGGCGAGGTCAGCACCAGAGAATCCCGGTGTACCACGCGCAATAAGGTCAGCCCGCACGTTGTCGCCGATCGGCACCTTGCTCATGTGCACGCGAAGAATTTGCTCGCGGCCACGCACATCCGGCAGAGGCACCACCACCTGGCGGTCAAAACGGCCGGGACGCAGCAAGGCTGGGTCGAGCACGTCAGGGCGGTTGGTGGCGGCGATGACGATCACGCCCTCGTTGCCTTCAAAACCGTCCATCTCGACCAAAAGCTGGTTCAGGGTTTGTTCACGCTCGTCGTGACCGCCGCCAAGGCCTGCGCCACGGTGGCGACCGACGGCGTCGATCTCGTCAATGAATATGATGCACGGCGCGTGCTTCTTGGCCTGCTCGAACATATCGCGCACGCGGGACGCGCCCACACCGACGAACATCTCAACGAAATCGGAGCCAGAGATGGTGAAGAAAGGCACCTTGGCCTCGCCTGCGATGGCCTTGGCCAACAGGGTCTTGCCGGTACCCGGCGAGCCCACCATCAACACGCCACGCGGGATTTTGCCACCAAATTTCTGGAACTTGCCCGGGTCGCGCAGGAATTCGACCAGCTCAGACACTTCCTCTTTGGCCTCATCGACGCCAGCGACGTCGCTGAAATTCACCTTAACTTGATCTTCGCCAAGCATGCGCGCCTTGCTCTTGCCAAAGGACATAGCCCCCCGGCCGCCGCCGCCGCCCTGCATCTGGCGCATGAAGAAGATCCACACACCGATCAACAGCAGGAACGGGAACCAGTTGATGAGGATCTGCGTTAGCAGGCCCGTGCGCTGTGGCGGCTGCGCGTGGATTTCCACGCCAGAGTCGATCAGCTCGCCAATCAATGCGGTGTTATCGGTCTCAGGGCTGTAAGTTGTGAAACTGGCCCCGGTATCAAATTTTCCGGTGATCTCGCGGCCATCGATGCTCACCGCTTGGATCTGGCCGGTTTTGACGCTCGACATAAAGGCCGAATACGACATCTCGGACTCGTTGTAACGCTGCCCCCCGAGGTTATTGAACACCGACATCAAAATGACGGCAATAACCACCCAGAGCAGGACATTCTTCATTAAATCGTTCAACGTAAATCCTCGTTGGCCATCCCGATTAGCGGGGGCATCAAAGGTGGACGGTGGGGACGCGCACCGGTCAATTCAAGCCGGCCGTTCTCGATTTTCTCTCACACAGTACTATAGGACCAAAGTCCTCGCCAAAACATAGACTTCCCGGCTGCGGTCACGCGAGGCGCCGGGCTTTCGGACCTGCACCTTGCGAAACAGTTTGCGGGTCTCGGCGAGGAAGGCGTCATATCCTTCCCCCTGGAACACCTTGGCAAGAAAAAACCCCTCCGCATCCAAGGTTCCGACCGCCATATCGCGCGCCAGTTCCGCCAGATACATGGCTCGAGGTTGATCCACGCTGGGCACGCCGCTGAGGTTAGGCGCCATGTCTGAGACAACACCATTGCATTTGTCGGACCCAAGTGCAGCCAGAATCTCGTCGTACACCGATTGCTCGGTAAAATCGCCTTGTACAAACGTCACATCGGCAAGGCTGTCCATGGGCAAGATATCGCTCGCCACCACCCGTCCGCTGTCGCCGACCGCGTGCGCGAGGTACTCAGTCCATCCACCCGGCGCAGCGCCGAGTTCCAGCAAGCGCTGACCACGCCGGATTAGCCGGTCTTTTTGATCGATCTCGATCAATTTGTAGACAGCTCTGGAGCGGTAGCCCTCCGCTTGCGCACGCGCCACGTAGGGATCGGAAAAATGCTCTTTGAGCCAACCTTTACTGCTTTTGCTGCGCGCCATTGCTGTCAAACCCTGTCAGTGTGCACCGCTTGCGTGTAGGATGCGCCGCTCACTTCTGCCCAAACCATGCCGTGAACCTCAACTCTTCGCAAAAACGCCACCTGCGCGCACTTGCCCACGCCCTCAAACCCGTTGTGCGGTTGGGACAAAAAGGTGTGACTGACGCGGTCATCGCCGAACTCGACCTGGCGCTCGAGCGTCACGAATTACTCAAAGTGAAGATTGGCGCCACCGAACGCGAGGAGACCATCACCGCACTGTGCGAGGGCGCCCGCGCCGAGTGGGTTCAAACCATCGGCAATACCGTCACGCTCTACCGCCGTCGCAACGACTCGCCGCGGGTCACACTGCCAGGGTCGAACGCAGGCTAAGGAATGTATCGCACGCCCGCGATCTCGTAGGACACCACACCGCTCGGGGTGTTGACATCGACTTCGTCCCCTTCGGTGCGGCCAATCAAAGCGCGCGCCACTGGCGAAGACACTGAGATCATGCCCTGCTTGATATCGGCTTCATCGTCGCCGACGATTTTGTAGACAGTTTCTTTCTCGGTGTTGAGATCGATGAGGTCCACGGTCGCACCAAACACCACTTTGCCACCGGCATCAAGTTCAGTCACGTCGATGATCTGGGCATTGGAGAGCTTGCCCTCGATCTTCTTGATGCGTCCCTCGGCGAAACTCTGCTGCTCGCGCGCGGCGTGATACTCGGCATTTTCTTTGAGATCGCCGTGCGCACGGGCCTCGGATATCGCCGCAATGATGCGCGGGCGATCCACAGACTTGAGCTGTTGCAATTCATCGCGCAGCAAATCGGCACCGCGCTTGGTCAACGGGAATTTGGTCACGTAGCGTCTCCAAACACCGATTGCAGGCGGAACACTGACTCAAACGCCGAATGCCCAAGTGACAAACCGATCGCCTCACCGCCCGTAATGGTGGTGGTGTACGCAATCTTTTGCGCCACGGCTTCGCGGCGGATGTAAGTCGAGTCGGCTATCGCAGCCGCGCCCTCGGTGGTGTTGATCACGAGATTGATCTCGCCGTTTTTCATTAGATCAAGGATATTAGGACGCCCCTGCCCCAATTTAAAGGCTCGCTCAACCGGCACACCCGCGTTCTCCAAGACGTCAGCCGTGCCCGATGTGGCAATGATTGCAAAGCCCGCGTCAACCAACTTGCGCGAAACATCAACCGCGCGCGGCTTGTCCTCGTCGCGCACACTGATCAATGCCTTGCCACCTTGTGGCAAGCGGCTACCAGCGGCCAGTGCCCCTTTGACAAAGGCTTCGGCAAAACTGTGACCGATACCCATGACTTCCCCGGTCGACTTCATCTCCGGTCCAAGCAATGGGTCAACGCCTGGAAACTTCACAAACGGGAACACTGATTCTTTTACGCTGAAGAGCGTTGGCTGCGGGTCTTCCAACACACCCTGCTCAGCCAAGGTCTGACCGGCCATGCAACGTGCGGCGACCCGCGCGAGCGGCACGCCCGTGGCCTTAGAGACAAAGGGGGCCGTGCGAGAGGCACGCGGGTTGACTTCGAGCACGTAAATGTCATCGCCCTGAATCGCGAACTGGGTGTTCATCAACCCAACCACGTCCAACGCCAATGCCAATTCACGCGTTTGATCGCGCAGACGGTCCTGCATCGATTGCGACAAGGTATACGGCGGCAGGCAGCATGCGGAGTCGCCAGAGTGAACCCCGGCCTGCTCAATGTGCTCCATGATGCCCCCGATGACCACAGACTCACCATCTGAGATGCAGTCGATATCCACTTCCACCGCGTCATTGAGGAAACGGTCGAGCAACACTGGCGAGTCATTAGACACGCTGACAGCCTCGGTCATGTACCGGCGCAAGGAGGCCTCGTCATGCACGATTTCCATGGCCCGGCCACCGAGCACATAGGACGGTCGCACAACCAGCGGGTAACCGATCTCATCCGCCAACGTGACGGCCGTCTCGGGGTCGCGAGCAGTGCGGTTGGGCGGCTGCATCAAACCGAGATTCTCAATCAACTTCTGAAAGCGCTCGCGGTCTTCAGCGAGGTCGATGGAATCAGGCGAGGTGCCAATGATGGGCACGCCGGCATTATCAAGATCAGCTGCGAGCTTGAGCGGCGTCTGGCCACCGTAGTGCACGATCACGCCGTGCGGGTTCTCGACGTGCATTACCTCGAGCACGTCTTCGAGTGTCAACGGTTCGAAATACAACCGGTCCGAGGTGTCGTAGTCGGTCGACACCGTCTCGGGGTTGCAGTTGACCATGATGGTTTCATAGCCGTCTTCGCGCAGCGCGAGCGCCGCGTGCACACAGCAGTAATCAAACTCAATTCCCTGCCCTATGCGGTTTGGACCGCCGCCGAGCACAACGATCTTCTTGTTGTCGGTGGGCGCCGCTTCACACTCTTGCTCGTAGGTTGAGTAGAGGTAGGCGGTGTCGGTTGCGAACTCGGCCGCACAGGTATCGACGCGCTTGTAGACCGGGCGAAGACCGTGCGCATGACGCAGGGCGCGCACTGCGCTCTCATCGCTGTCGAGCACCGTTGCAAGGCGGCTGTCGCTGAAGCCTTTGCGCTTGAGCCGGCGCAATGTCTCGCGGTCCAAGCTTGCAATATCGCGACCTTTAAGGGCCTGCTCTTCAGCGACCAAGTCTTCAATTTGCACCAGAAACCAGCGGTCAATCGCGCACAGATTAAACACGTCATCAATGGACATGCCGTGCCTGAAAGCCTCGGCGACAAACCACAACCTGTGATCCTCTGGCCTGGACAGCTCGCGCGCGATCCGTGAGCGGCGCTGCTCGGGTGAGAGGCCCGGCTCAAGCACTTCCACCAAACCGTCAACACCAATCTCAAGGCCCCTGAGCGCTTTTTGCATGGACTCTTGAAACGTGCGTCCAATGGCCATCACCTCGCCAACTGACTTCATCTGCGTGGTCAAACCCGCATTGGCAGTTGGAAATTTTTCAAAGGTGAAACGCGGCACCTTGGTCACGACGTAGTCGATCGAGGGTTCAAACGATGCAGGCGTGGCACCGCCCGTGATGTCGTTGCTGAGCTCATCGAGGGTGTAACCCACGGCGAGCTTCGCCGCCACTTTGGCAATTGGGAAACCGGTTGCTTTGGAGGCGAGCGCAGAGGAGCGTGAGACGCGCGGGTTCATTTCAATCACGATCATGCGACCGTCATCGGGGTTGATCGCGAACTGCACGTTCGACCCACCCGTCTCAACACCAATTTTGCGCAACACCGCCAGCGAGGCGTTGCGCATGATTTGGTATTCCTTGTCGGTCAGCGTTTGCGCCGGGGCGACAGTAATGGAGTCACCGGTGTGCACACCCATTGGATCGAGGTTTTCGATCGCACAGATGATGATGCAGTTGTCCGCGCGGTCGCGCACCACTTCCATCTCGTATTCTTTCCAACCGAGCACCGACTCTTCAAGCAGCACTTCTGTGGTTGGCGAGAGGTCGAGTCCGCGGGTGATGATCTCCTCAAACTCTTCCCTGTTGTAGGCGATTCCACCACCGCTGCCACCCATGGTGAACGACGGTCGAATGATGCAGGGGAATCCAATCGACGCCTGGCCCTCTAGCGCTTCTTCCATGCTGTGCGCGATGTGCGCGCGCGGCGTGGCGAGACCGATGTCGGTCATCGCGTGGCGAAACCGCTCGCGGTCTTCGGCCATGTCGATGGCGTCTTGGGTCGCGCCGATCATCTCGACACCGTACTTCTCGAGCACGCCCTCGCGTTCGAGGTCGAGTGCGCAGTTGAGCGCTGTTTGTCCGCCCATGGTCGGCAGCAAAGCGTCTGGGCGCTCGGTCTCGATAATGCGTTCTAGCACCTGCCAATCAATCGGCTCGATGTAAGTCGCGTCGGCGAGTTCGGGATCGGTCATGATCGTCGCGGGATTGGAATTGACCAACACCACGCGAAAGCCCTCTTCGCGCAGCGCCTTACACGCTTGCGCGCCGGAGTAGTCAAATTCGCAGGCTTGACCGATCACGATCGGTCCTGCGCCAATGATCAGAATGCTCTTGATGTCACTGCGTTTAGGCATGGGAAGGCTTCTGGCTGTGGGCGTCGATATTGGCGACGAACTGATCGAAAAGTGGGCCGATGTCGTGCGGTCCAGGGCTCGCTTCAGGGTGACCCTGAAAACCGAATGCCGGGCGGTCGACGCAGCGGATGCCCTGCAAAGAACCGTCAAACAGCGACCGATGCGAAGCCTCCACGTGATTCGGCAGGGTCGCTTCATCAACGGCAAAACCGTGGTTTTGGCTGGTGATGCTCACGGTGCTGTCGGCCAGCGATTTCACCGGGTGGTTGGCGCCGTGGTGGCCAAATTTCATCTTTGCGGTTTCAGCGCCGCACGCGAGCGCAAGCAGCTGATGGCCAAGGCAAATGCCAAACAGCGGCAGGCCTTTCTCGAGCAGTTCGCGAATCGCCGTGATGGCGTAATCGCAGGGCGCAGGATCACCAGGGCCGTTCGACAGGAACACACCGTCGGGTGCGAGGCTGAGAATCTCGGCGGCGGGCGTTGTCGGCGGCACCACAGTCACACGGCATCCACGCTCGCTGAGCATGCGCAGGATGTTGCGTTTGACGCCAAAATCCATCGCGACCACGTGGCGCGCAGAGACGTCGGGTTCACTGTGGCCCTCCCCGAGCGACCACACGCCCTCGCGCCACTCGTAGGGCACTTCGGTGCCCACCACGCGAGCGAGGTCCATGCCGGCCAGTCCAGGAAACGCCTTGGCCGCGTCGAGCGCTGCCGATTCGTCAAGGTCATCACCGGTGACAATGCAGCCGTTTTGGGCTCCTTTGTCTCGCAAGATGCGGGTGAGCTGGCGGGTGTCGATGTCGGCGATAGCAACCACATTGCGCTCGCGAAGGTAGTCTTCTAGTGATTGCTCTGAGCGGAAGTTGCTGTGAAGCAGCGGCAAATCGCGAATCACGAGGCCGGCACAAGCGACGCCTGCAGATTCTTCATCCTCCGCATTGACGCCGGTGTTGCCGATGTGGGGGTAAGTCAGTGTGACGATCTGACGGCTGTAGCTTGGGTCGGTGAGGATTTCCTGGTAGCCGGTCATGGCGGTGTTGAACACCACCTCACCGACCGATTGGCCCACCGCCCCGATACCACGGCCGTGAAAGACCGTGCCATCTTCAAGGACGAGAATGGCAGGTGTGTGCACAGGCGAGCTCCGATGGCGAATTGGCGTGCGACCTCCGGGAGTGGGTGGCACGCGGGTGGCCGGCACGGTAGCTCACCGTGCTCAAGCTAACAGCGAAGTCTACAGACTTAACCTCACCACTGTCCATGCCTCGCAGTTGCCAATGACACACCCTGGACACGCACTATATTACAAGCGCGGGGAGCCTCAGACCTCGGCCAAGTCGCCTTTGGCCTCGAGCCAACCACGGCGATCCGCCGAGCGTTTTTTCGCAAGCAGCATGTCCATGAGCTCGTGCGCTTCGGCGGGTGATTCGACTGTGAGCTGCACTAAACGGCGCGTGTCGGGGCTGGTGGTGGTTTCACGCAGTTGCAGCGGGTTCATCTCACCGAGACCTTTGAAACGCGTGACCATTGGCTTGGCGGTTTTTTTCTCCGCCTCAAGACGGTCTAGCACCCCTTGCCGCTCAGCTTCATCGATGCAATAAAACACCTCTTTGCCAACATCAATCCGGTAGAGAGGCGGCATCGCGACATACACGTGGCCCGCCGCAACGAGCGGATAAAAGTGGCGCAGGAAGAGCGCGCACAAGAGTGTTGAGATGTGCAGCCCATCGGAATCGGCGTCTGCCAGGATGCACACCTTGCCGTAACGCAAACGGCTCAAGTCGTCTGAGCCTGGATCGATGCCAATGGCGACCGAGATGTCGTGCACTTCCTGGCTGGCGAGCACTTGCTCGGGATCGACTTCCCAGGTGTTCAGGATTTTGCCGCGCAACGGCATAATCGCTTGGAATTCGCGGTCGCGCGCCTGCTTCGCCGAGCCACCAGCCGAGTCGCCCTCAACCAAGAACAACTCGGTGCGGCTCAGATCGGTCGAGGCGCAATCGGCGAGCTTGCCGGGCAAGGCTGGACCGGTGGTGATGCGCTTGCGCACCACCTTTTTGTCAGCGCGCATACGCCGCTGCGCCGCGGACAGCGCGAGCTTTGTCAGCGCGTCCCCACTCTCAGGGTGCTGGTTGAGCCACAGTAGGAACGCGTCTTTGACCACACCGGCAACAAACGCCGCGCACTCACGCGAACTCAAACGCTCTTTGGTCTGGCCGGCAAACTGCGGGTCGCGCATTTTTGCAGACAACACGTAGCTCACCCGCTCCCACACGTCCTCTGGTGTGATCCGTACACCGCGCGGCACGAGATTGCGGTAGTCGGCGAATTCACGCACCGCCTCGGTCAGGCCAGTGCGCAAGCCGTTGACGTGGGTGCCACCTTGGGCCGTTGGCACGAGGTTGACGTAGCTCTCCGTGACCGGCTCACCGCCTTCAGGCAACCACAGCACCGCCCAATCGACTGCCTCAGAACTCGCCGCCATGCTGCCGGTAAACGGGCGTTCAGGCAGTAATTCGTAGCCCTGAACCGCGTCGGCGAGGTAGTCCGAGAGCCCGTCTTCAAAACACCAGGCGTGTTTTTCACCCGCCTTCTCGTCGTGAAAGCTGACGTGAAGCCCCGGACACAAAACCGCTTTTGCACGCAGCAGGTGCAGCAGTCGCGGTACAGAAAAGCGCGGACTGTCAAAGTACTTTGCGTCAGCCCAAAAGCGCAACGAGGAGCCCGTGTTGCGCTGACCGACCGCACCGACTGCCTTTAGCGGCGAAGTTGGCGCGCCGTCAGCGTAGGTCTGTGCGTACTCTTTGCCGCCGCGCCGGATACGCACTTCAAGCTTGGCCGACAGTGCGTTGACCACTGACACCCCAACACCGTGCAAGCCGCCCGAAAAGCGGTAGTTGCCGTCGCTGAACTTACCGCCAGCGTGCAGCGTGGTGAGGATCACCTCTACCCCACTTTTTTTCTGCGTCGGGTGTTTGTCGACAGGCATGCCACGCCCGTCGTCAACCACTTCGAGGGAACCGTCTTTGTAGAGCGTGACATCAACTTTGCGCGCGTGCCCGGCGGTCGCTTCATCGATGCTGTTATCGATGACCTCTTGCGCCAAGTGATTTGGGCGCGTGGTGTCGGTGTACATACCCGGGCGTTTGCGCACCGGATCGAGGCCGCTTAACACTTCAATTGCAGCGGCGTCGTAATTTGAACTCATGGCAGTCGGAGACACAGTTAGGGGCACGGGGCGCACAAGGGAACACAGATGCGCGCATTGCGCAATCTGTGTGAGGTAGCCAGCGGCTCAGACTTGGCGGACAATGGCGGAACACAAGCCGAGCTCACCTTGAGCCCGACACAACCGCCCCCACCTTTGTGGGGACACCACCGATTTCGAGAGTACCCATGGCTGAATCGCCCCATATCGTAGAAGTTAACGAACAGAATTTCATGCAGGTCGTCGTCGAGGGCTCCCTCCAGCAACCTGTGCTAGTGGACTTCTGGGCCGATTGGTGTGAGCCCTGTAAACAAGTGATGCCGGTTCTCGAAAAGCTCGCAGAAGAAGGACAAGGTGCCTTCATCCTCGCCAAATGCAACGCCGACGAAAACCAAAACATCTGCTCGCAGATCGGTATTCGCAGCTTGCCCACTGGCCTGTTGTTCTCACAGGGCCAGCCAGTGGACCAGTTCGCGGGCGCCGTGCCTGAAGGCGAGCTTCGCGCCCTACTCGAAAAGCACATCAGCTTCCCGCCCGCGGCCGAAAAGCCGCTGACCGAACAAGCCGACGAGCTGATCGCCGCCGGTGATATCGACGGCGCTATCGTGCTGCTGCGCGCGGCGCAGGCAGAGGATCCAGAAAACGGCGACATCCTGATCGCATTGGCCCAGGCCTCGATGGTCGCCGGCGACAGCGACACCGTCGAGACCATCATCAAGCACTTGCCCGAGTCGCACCAGAACACGCCAGAGGCCGCGCGCCTGACCGGCCTGTTGAAATTCGCGAGCGCCGACAACGCCGAGATCGATTTCGACGAGGTCGCCGCGTCGGTCGCGAGCGACAGCGCCAGCAGCGAACAGCGCTACCAATACGCGGTCAAACTCATGACCCGTGAGCGCTTCGAAGACGCCATGGAACAGTTTCTCGCGCTCATGATCCGCGACCGTGAATACGGCGATGACGCCGCAAAGAGCAGCCTGATCGCAGCCTTCGATGTGCTCGGGCAGGATCCTCTGGTCAGCAAATACCGTCGCAAACTCGCGAGCTACATCCTCTGACGCACACCGCGCCTCCCCCACCGGAGATGACGCAATCGACGACGTAGCCGTTGTCGGCGCGGGTCTGAGCGGCCTTCACACCGCGCGCTTGCTCCATCAAAGCGGGGTACGCGTTCGCCTGCTCGAAGCCCGACCGCGCTCAGGCGGCCGTATTCTGTCGGCCACCACAAGCCCCGCCGAATCGACAGACGAGCGCCAAGGCTCTGCGGTGGATCTTGGCCCGTCTTGGTTCTGGCCCGGCCAACATCGCCTTGCGCAGCTGCTGACATCGCTCGGGCTGGCCGACGACGTCTACCCGCAGTGGAGTCTCGGCGACTCGGTCATCGAGTACGCCGACGGCCGATTGCAAATCGGTGTCGCCAGCGCTTCGATGGCAGGCTCGCTCAGACTCGATGGCGGCCTGCAACGCCTGACAGACCGGCTCGAGGCCGAGCTGCCACCAAGCGTCATCAACACATCGTGCCGCGTGACCGCCATCACCGAAGCACCCGATGCCGTGCACCTCGACACCCTTCACGCTAACAACCTGAGTCGACTCTCGGCCCGACGGGTTGTTTTAGCGCTGCCGCCACGGGTAGTTGAGGCCACGATTGCAAAAGAGCCGCCCTGGTCCAAAGCCGAGCGTGAAACCCAGCGGGCGACGCCAACTTGGATGGCCGGTCAGGCCAAATGTATCGCCGTGTTCGAGAGCCCCTTTTGGCGCGAGGCAGGTCTTTCAGGAGACGCATTCAGCCAGCGTGGCCCCTTGGTCGAAATCCACGATGCCTCACCGAAGTCGGGCGGGCCCTACGCCCTATTCGGCTTTGTTGGCCTTCCACCCGAGCAACGTCGCGGCCGACAGGATGACATCGAACGCGCAGTGATAGAGCAGATAGCACGCCTCTTCGGCGTCGCGGGCAAGCGGCCGGTGGCATTGCACTACTGCGATTGGGCAAATGACGACATGACAGCAGCTGCACTCGATCAGAGCGGCCGCAACGCCCACGCCCCGACGACATGCCGCTATCCGCCACTCGCTGAAGACCGCATCTGGTGGGCAGGTACCGAAACCGCCGCGCCCGGTGGCCACGAACAAGGCTACCTCGAGGGAGCGCTGGCGAGTGCTGAACGCGTTGCGAACGCGATTATCGCGCTCGGCTGACTACGCAACTAAAAACCGCTTACCTCAAGGCAACTCGGGTTCAACGGGCTCGCGTGACTCGAGCATCGAGATCAAATCGACCGCAGAGCGAAAGCCGTCCACACGCTCGCCTGTGTCGAGGATCAGCGTCGGTGTGCCAGACACGCCAACTGCTTGCACCAGCGCCATGTGTTCATCGACCGGATTCTCGCAAGATGTTGGCGCAACAGATCCGCCATTTTTGGCGTGCGTGAGCATGTCTTGCGGGTTGTCACTGCACCAGATACTGATGTGCTGGCGGTGAGTCGGCGACGCCATGCCGGCACGCGCAAAAAGTATGTAGTTGACAGAGACGCCAGCGCGGGTTAATTCACCTATCTGTTTGTGCAAACGACCACACCAGGGGCAGCTGATGTCGGTGAAGGCCGTGATGGTGCGACCAGCCAGCGGGGCCGTGCTGTCGCCGTCGTAGGTCAAGAAATTCTCTTGACCGATTTGTTGAAACAACCCGAGCCAGCGCGGCCCGAGCAACTCACGCATCTCGCGCTGAGTCGCTTCAGTTAAATTGGCCTGCGACTCAAGATCAATCAATGCGCCGTTGAGCAAATAGCGTCCGTCTCGGCTGACATAGGCCACTTGATCACCGCCGTACACCACTTCCATCACACCATCGAGCGCGGTCTCGCGAACCTGCTCAATGGCAAGATCGGGGAAACGGGATTTGAGCAACGCGGTCGCGCTTTCTTCGTCGGCTCGCACGCCAAACGACACAGCCATGACGGCAAACAGTAAAAAGATCGGAGCTAATTTCTTCATACAGACATACCAGTTAAGGTCTCTTCGAGCGACAAGCCAGCGGATGGTTCCGTGTCAGCCACGCGGGTGGTGCTCCCGGTGCAACTGCAGCAGCCTTGTACGCGCCACATGGGTGTAAATCTGCGTTGTTGACAAGTCACTGTGTCCGAGCAACATTTGCACCGCCCTGAGATCTGCGTCGTGGTTGACCAAGTGGGTTGCGAACGCATGCCGCAGCGTGTGCGGTGAAATATCCGCTGCCAGCCCAGCCACCTGTGCGTATTTCTTGATCAGGTGCCAGACATTGTGTCGTGTCATACCGCGTCCGCGCACGGACAAAAAAACCACTTCATCGGCCGCGGCAGTTGCAGTGGCGAGCGCCGGTCGCGCATTGCGCAGGTAACGTTCGAGCCAAACCAGAGCGTGATCGCCAATCGGCACGATCCGCTCTTTACCGCCCTTGCCCCAGACCCGCAAAACGGCTTGCGCAGCACTGAGATTCAATGTCGACAAGCTCACAAGCTCCGACACCCGCAAGCCACAGCCGTACATCATTTCAAGCATGGCTCGGTCGCGCAGCCCTATTGGGGTGTCGGTATCGGGCGCGGCGAGCAACGACTCAACGTCGTGCTCACTCAAACTAAGAGGCAACCGCCGGCCCACTTTTGGTGACTCTATTAACGCTGAAGGGTCGTCCGCGCGCTGCCCACTGTGCACCAAATTGCGAAAATACCGCCGGAGCGCAGAGAGTTTGCGCGCCGTGCTGCGCGCACCGAGAGAGCGTGCAAATAAGCTCGCAAGGTAGTCTTGCAAGTCACCGGCTGTGGCTTCCTGCAAGCTGCGCTCACTCGCAGCAAACCAGCGCGCCGCGGCGTTGAGGTCACTGCGGTAAGCCAGCAAAGTGTTGTCGCTCAGACCACGCTCCATCCAGAGTTGATCCAAAAAGGCTTCAATCGCTGTCGCGTCGCTGCCTATATTCATGTCGGCTCTCGCACCAAGGGCCTCTCTATTGTAGCGCTCAGGTCCGCCACCTATGATGGCGCAACGACCGCACCCACTAGGCCAATGACCGACACCTGCTCGACCCCGCAAGACAGTAGCTTGCCACTCGAACACGCGTTGCGCGCAATTCACGAGACGATCGCGCCGAGTAGCGCAACGGTGGATCGCCCGATTGCCGACGCGCTTAATTGCGTGCTCGCCGTTGACGTCGAGGCGCCCATATCGGTGCCCGCGCACCGCAACTCAGCAATGGACGGTTACGCATTTCGCCGCGACAGCGTCAGCAGTTCGGGTGAGGTCAGCTTGCACGTCGCCGGGCAATCACTCGCAGGCCACCCACACTTGGAATCACTCTCAAGCGCCGATGCTGTGCAAGTGATGACCGGCGCTGTGGTGCCGGACTCACTCGACACCGTGGTTGTCCAAGAACAGGTGAGCCGCGCCGAGGACACCATCCGCTTCGACGCAACAGACATCGCAGCCGGGGCGTTCGTGCGGCAAGTTGGCGACGACATCCAGTTCGGTCAAACCGTATTACAGGCCGGCTCCCGGCTCGGCGCCGCTGAACTTGGTGTGTTGGCGTCGCTCGGCATTGGCACTGTGTCGACGCGACCCACACCGCGCGTTGCCGTGCTCTCCACCGGGGACGAACTGCGCGCCGCCGGAGACACGTTGGCGGCTGGCCAGATTTACGACAGCAACCGCACCACACTGACAGCACTGCTGCGTAATCACCATTGCGAAGCCGTTGATATCGGGCAAATTCAGGATTCACCTGACGCGATTCGGCGTGCACTGGATCGCGCGAGCACGCAGGCTGATGTCATTCTCTCAAGCGGCGGCGTGTCAGTTGGCGTGGCCGACCACATGCGTGCCGTGCTCGAAAGTGAAGGGACATTACAGTTCTGGAAAATAGCCGTGAAGCCAGGCAGACCGCTGGTATTTGGGCGCTGGAAAGGTGCGTGGTATTTCGGATTACCGGGCAATCCGGTCTCGGCAATGGTGACTTTCGAACAGATTGTGCGCCCCTCGCTGGCACGGCTTGAGGGTGAGCGGTCTCAACACAGCGTGCACCTCACCGCGCTGTGTGACACACCATTGCGCAAAATGCCGGGGCGCATGGAATTCCAACGCGGCACACTTGGCAACCGCGCTGACGGCCAGTTGTGCGTGCGCTCCACAGGCAACCAAGATTCGCATGTGCTGACATCGCTGACGCGGGCTGACTGCTTGATAGCACTGCCACTAGAGAGTAGCGGTGCCGACGTCGATGACGCGGTCACTGTGATTCCAATGACAACTCATTGGGGCCTTGCGCCCACTTGATGGCGCGCAGACAGGCAAAAAAAAGGGTGGCCTAAGGGCCACCCTTTTAACCTAAAAAAGCAACTACTCAGGCTTTTTTGGCAACGCGCTTGCGGCGAGTTGTAGCGCCTTTGGCAAGCTTCGAGGCAATTGCCGCGATGTCTTTCATGCCAGCAGCCACTTTTGACGCTTGGGTTGCAGCCTTGTTGGCAGCAGCAACTTCAGCCTTCAGCGCTTTGATTTCAGCTTTCATGGCGCGCATCGCAGCCTTGTCACCTGACGCCGCAGCCTTCTTAGCAACCTTCTTCTTAGAAGCTGCTTTCTTGGCTGGTGCTTTCTTGGCAGTTGCTTTCTTCTTAGCAGCCACTTTACGAGGGCGACCGCGTGTCGCGCCTGCTTTCTTAGCAGCTGTCTTCTTTGCAGCAGTTTTTTTCATTCGAGCCATGTCCTCACTCCTTGCCGCCATCGCGGCCTGACAGTTTTATTTGTTGATGTAAGATAAAATGCAATCAAGTCCCTTGCCAAATTGCATCCGCTCTAATTCTGACATGAAAAAAATAAACTGCCGAATTTTTTACACATTTTTCTTGACAGGTAACTAACACTGATGTCAGAACACGCGTCCTCAACACGCTCGGCGTACCAATCCGCTTCACTGCAACGGCGACTCGGCGCGCTGCTCTACGACGCCGCGTTGCTCTTCTCAATGTTGATGATTGCAACTGCAGTCGCCACAGCTGTTGCAGCGGGAGAGCCACCTTCAACAATCGCATTGCGAATATGGCTATGCGCCGTATCTGTTGCATTTTTCGGCGGTTTTTGGCGTTATGGCGGACAAACGCTCGGCATGCGCGCGTGGCGTTTAACACTGTTTACCGTGTCTGGCACCCCGATCACATGGTGGCAAGTTTGTATTCGTTTGTGCGTTGCAGTGGCATCGTTGATGTGTTTTGGCGCTGGGTATTTTTGGGCGCTCATCGATGCTGAAAAACGCACATGGCACGACATCGCAAGCGGCACTGTATTGCGTCACCTTCCGCCAAAAAAAGCGAACTGATACCGCTGAGCGGCACACTACAAAGCCGCCTTCACGCAATATTGTTGTCGCAGCGACGCAGCAACACCGCCGCAAACAGCGCAAACACGCACAGCGTTGCCAGCGTATTGAAGCTCGCGGGCGTGCCGTTTATCTGCCCAACGTTGACCAACACATTATTGAGCAACATGTAGCCAAGCCCCGCGAGGCTTGCCACGAAAATGCGCTGGCCGATACTCGCGTCACGCGCGCTGCCAAAGACCATCGGCACCGCGAGCAATAGCATCACCAACACCGACAAAGGGGTTGCGATTTTTCGCCAAAATGCGTGCGCAAGGGTCGAATCCTGCAGACCATTGTCCGCCAAATAGCGCAGGTTATCGCGCAAGTCCCCTATCGCTAACCACCGCGCATCAACCGACAAGGTCGACAACACCGCGACATCAAACAGCGCGCCCACCTGCTCGCTGTCGACCTGCGCGCGATCAATAGATTGCGTCGAAAGCTGGATTTGTTCCACGTCGTACAGCGTCCAGCGCGCGCCGTCGAATTCAGCACGCGAGGCGAATCGGATGCCACCAAAACCACCGTTTTCCACTTCATACACCGCCACATCACGCAGTGTTTTGTCGTCAACCACACCGCCGACGCGAATGAATCGATCACCGTCACGCACCCACAAACCCGCACCAATTTGCCGCGCAACCGCCGAGTCCAGATTGCCGTGTTTAACGCGCTGCAATTCAACAGCCGATGGCGGAACCGCAAATTCACCAACCAACGCCAGGCCAATCGCAAGCGGAATACCGGCGTGCAACACCGACAAATAAATGCGCCAAATTGACGCGCCGGCGGCGCGCGCGACGACCAGTTCGTTGTGCATTGCGAGCGTGCCAAGACCCACAACACCGCCGAGCAAGACTGCAATAGGCAGGTAGCGATAGGCTGAAATCGGCACGCGCCAAGCGATCAAAGTCAACGCGCGCAAGCTGTCGCCACGCTGCAATTCGCGAATTGCCGTGAAGAGCCCGTCGAGCGAGAGCAGTACAAGTAAAATCACCAGCGAGCTGAGCAACACATGGCGCGCGACATACCGGTCAAAAACAGTCATGTCGCAACACGCCGGCGCGCCCAAGGCCGCAAACTGATTTGCTTCCGCTGTAAAAATAACGCGAGCGCAAGACCGAGTGGCAAGAGGTGCACCCACCACATTGCGAAGGCCTCTGGCAGCGCCCCCTCTGCCATTTGCCGCCTACACACCACCAACAAGTTGGCGTAGAGGATGTACGCGAGCAGACCGTAGAGCACATTGCCAAAACGCCCCTGCCTGGGTTTGGCGTGACTCAATGCCACCGCCAGCACGGTCAACGCGAGCACCGACACCGGCATCGCCAACCGCCAGTGCAGTTCACTGCGCAAAGCGGGATCCGTGGCCTGCCATAGCGCAGAAGTTGGCATGCCAGCGGCGTCAACAGACGAGCCCTGAGACGCCGAGCTCGGCAATCGCACGCCGTGCTTTTCAAATCTCGTGAGCGCTAAACTCTCACCGTCAAACTCAAGGCGCTCACCGTCGACCAGCACCAAGAACTCAGCGCCAGTGTCATCGTCGCGTTGGTATTCGGCAAAGCGTGAGACTTCGACCGCCCACCCAATTTCACGCCAAGGTGTGCGCAGAAAAACATTGCTGATGCGCCTGCCGTCCTCGGCCACATGCTCAGAATAAAATGTGGCACCGCCATCGCCAATATCGGCAAAGGTGCCCGGTTGCAAAAATGCGAGTGGCGACTTGGTTGCAACCGTCTGACTGAGTGTCTGCTGCTGGCGCACACTCCAGGGCGTGAGCCACACCGACAACAACGCAGAACACAACGCAAACACCAACGACACCACGAGCGCCGGCTTACACAACTGCGCAAGACCCAGACCGCAGGCGTTCATTGCCGTGATTTCACCGTCGCGCGTGAGCCGCCCGAGCCCAACCATCACACCCAAGAAGACGCCCAGCGACATCACAATACCGAGCAAGCCAATGATGTTAATACCGACCAGCGACAGCACCGTCGACATCGGCAGACCGTCTTCCACGACGTCGTCGAGCACCTGACTCAGGGCCTGCACAGCCATGATCAACACCAGCACCACGGTCACCGCAAAGGCACTGGCCGCGAGCTCGCGCGCGACATATCGGTCTATAAGTTTCATGGCGAGGCAATAATCAACGTCAGGGCACGCTGGGCAGGACTTTGGATATCATAGGTTCTCGCGCCCGCGCTGACACCTCAATCAACGCAGCCACCACCCACACAGATTGTTCACCACCTGGAGACACACCATGCGCCTTACCGCCCGCTCAACATCTGCCGTCACCGCCAAAGCAGGTGCTGTGTTGCTGCCTGTGTCGACAGACAACTCACTGCCCGCCCCGACAAAGGCTGTTGACACTGCGTGCGGCAAAGCGCTCTCAGCGCTGATAGACGCAGGCGATCTCGGCAAATCTGCGGGCTCCACGGCGAGCCTGCACCGGGTGAAAGGCGCTGCGGCCGAGCGAATTGTTCTGGTGCGCGCGCACGCAGCGGATGCCTCACTTGGCGAGGTTGAGAACGGTTACTACGCCGCTATCACCTCACTGACAAAAAGCGGTGCCAGTGACGCGGTCAGTTTTCTCAACGCAGCCGGCCACGACCGCTTTGAGCCCAACGAACTTGCCCACCTCGAAATTTGCGCGCTGCGCGACGCGACCTACCGCCACGACACGTTCAAAAGCGGCGACGCACCCAAATCCACGCTCAACCGCTACGCCGCCGCAACTGAAGACAAAACCTCGTTGGCGATGATCAAGCGCGCGGTGGCCAAGGCCGACGCGATTTACTCAGGTGTCGCCCTGAGCCGCGACCTCGCCAACACCCCACCTAACGTCTGCACGCCGGTATTCCTCGCTGATCGCGCGCGCGCACTTGGCAAAGAACACGACGCATTGAAAGTCAGCGTGCTCGACGAAAAGCGCATGGCGAAGCTCGGCATGGGTGCCCTGCTTGCGGTGGCGCGCGGCTCGCGTAACCCGCCGCGCTTGATCGCAATGGAATACCAAGGCGCAGCCAAGCGCCACAAACCTATTGTGCTGGTTGGCAAAGGGGTCACGTTTGACACCGGCGGCATCAGCATCAAACCGTCTGCCGCCATGGATGAGATGAAGTTTGATATGTGCGGTGCGGCGGCGGTGTTTGGCGCAGTGCAAGCGGCGGCCGCCATGAAATTGAAGTGCAACCTCGTCGGCGTTGTCGGCGCGGTTGAAAACATGCCAGACGGCGATGCCTACCGCCCAGGTGATGTGCTCACAAGCATGTCAGGCAAAACCATTGAAGTGCTCAACACCGACGCCGAGGGCCGCCTGGTATTGGCTGACGCGCTGACCTGGTCTGCGCGCTTTAAACCTGCTGCGATGATCGACCTCGCAACCCTCACCGGCGCCTGCGTGGTCGCACTCGGTCGCCACGCGAGCGCGGTCATGGGCGATGACGCCCTGTGCGCCGACCTTGTCATGGCCGGTCAAGACAGCGGCGACCGCGCCTGGCAACTGCCGCTCTGGGACGACTACAAAAAACAACTTGAGAGTGTCGTCGCCGATTTCTCGAACCTCGGCGGCAGCCCCGGCGGCGCGATCACTGCAGGCGCGTTTTTGTCACACTTCACCGAGGGCCAATGCTGGGCCCACATGGACATCGCCGGCACCGCGTGGCCACACCGTGGTCGCAAGTGGTCCAGCGGCAGGCCAGTTCGCCTGCTCAGCCGCTACCTCGAAACCGTCGCCGAGACGCAGTCAGCGTGACCCGGGTCGAATTTCACGTTGTCGAGAGCGGCGCGTCTCACGCACGCGTGCATTACGCCAACGACTGGTTGAGTGCGTTGGGCAAACATGTGCAAGCGCACGTGCTGCTCGACGACGCATCCGGTCGCGACGCCTTTGACCGATTGCTCGCAAACCAACCTCACATACAGGTGTTGCAGGCCGGCGATCCCCCGCCTCGACCGGACAAACAAACCGTGCTGATCAACCTTGCGCACGAGGTGCCCGCATTCTTCAGCCGATACCGCTGCGCGCTCGACATCGCAGATAAATGTGGCAAAGACGTTGAAGCGGATCGCGCGCGCTACCGCTTTTACCGCGACCGCGGTTACCCAATCACCTTGCACACTGTCGACGCCCAGGAGATTGCATGACAACCGAAGACAAGATTACGGTCCTCAATGACATCGTCCAACGCGGTGACGAAGACGTGATCAAAGCCGCTCGACTCGAACGCGAGATCATGGCCGAACTCAACCGCATGTCACCGCGCAAACCCGCGCCCTCCACCACCGGCGCTCGGTCAGATACGGCATCCCACACGACGACCGACGGCGACACCCTGGAAGAGGCCATCGACCGCATCATGCAGCGGCACAGCGAGGCCATGCGGCGCGAGGTGCAACAACTCCTTAAAGAACGCCTGGGCTGATCAGATCACCCACTGATCACAGCGCGCGCGACTCAAGCTCGCGCCGCCACCGGCCGATACCGAGCGAAGACCCTGCATTCGGTTGAACGCCATGCCCCGTACCCCGCTATTCCTGTTGCTCACCGCGCTGCTCTTGGTTCTCGCGCGTCCCGCAGTGGCCGAAGAGGAAGCCGCTCCAGCCGAGCCAACAGGCAAGCCGATATTCGTGAGCATGGTGCCGCACTTCACGGTCAACCTCGGCATCGCCCGCTTTCTCAACATGACCGCCGAGACCCACGTTGGCGATGAAGAGACCAAAGAATCCCTGACCGAGCACATGCCGGCTATCCGCCACACCATTTTGATGATGCTCGCCGACCTCAAACCCGAGGACCTCGCCACCGCACGCCAAAAAGAAATTGTGCGACGCGATGTCAGCCGGGCAATCCGCAAGACGCTGCGCGACATGGGCGGCGAGAACAACATCAAGGGCTTTTACATCACCAGCATGGTCATCCAGTAAGGGCGGCGGGCGAAGCGCCCGCGAAGCAGGCCTGATCAGGTAAACTGGCGCATTGAACTCACCAGCGCCGCGCCTGATCACCCATGGACAAGACCTACCAACCCGCCGACATCGAAGCCAGCCTCTACAAAGAGTGGGAGGCCAAAGGGCACTTTGTCAGTGCCGACGAAAGCGGCGCGGCCGACCCCTACTGCATCATGATCCCACCGCCGAACGTGACCGGCAGCTTGCACATGGGTCACGCCTTTCAGCACACGATCATGGACACCCTGATCCGCTACCGCCGCATGCGCGGCGACGACGCGCTCTGGGTTGTGGGCACCGACCACGCCGGCATCGCAACGCAGATGCTGGTCGAGCGCAAGCTCGCAGCCGAAGAAAACAAAACCCGGCACGACCTCGGCCGCGATGACTTCATCGACAAAGTGTGGGACTGGAAAGCTGAGTCCGGTGGCAACATCACAAGCCAGATGCGTCGGCTGGGCAACAGTGTCGATTGGTCCAATGAACGCTTCACCATGGACGACGGCTTCTACAAAGCGGTCAAAGCAGCGTTCATCAAACTCTACGACGACGGCCTGATCTACCGCGGTAAGCGCCTGGTTAACTGGGACCCCAAACTCCACACTGCCATTTCCGACCTCGAAGTTGAGAACAAAGACAGCAACAGCTCACTGTGGCACCTGCGCTACCCGCTCGCTGACGGTGCAACCACTGAAGACGGCCTCGACTACTTGGTTGTCGCAACCACCCGGCCCGAGACGTTGCTTGGCGACACCGGGGTTGCGGTTAACCCCGAAGACCCACGTTACCAATCACTGATTGGCAAAGACGTGATCTTGCCGCTCACCAACCGGCGCATCCCAATTGTCGCCGACACCCACGCCGACATGACCAAGGGCACGGGCGCGGTCAAAATCACGCCGGCGCACGACTTCAACGACTACGCCGTCGGTCAGCGCCACCAACTCGTGATGATGAACGTCTTCACCATCGACGCGCACATCCGCGAGCACGCTGAGGTCTTCGATCACAGCGGCGCGGTCAGTGACGCCTTCGACAGCGCCCTGCCAGCCGCCTACGTTGGCCTTGAGCGCTTTGCTGCGCGCAAGAAAATTGTCGCCGACATGGACGCAGCTGGCCTGCTCGATGAGATCAAAAAACACGCGCTGGTCGTGCCCTATGGCGACCGCGGCGGCGTGCCCATCGAGCCCATGCTGACCGACCAGTGGTACGTTGACGCCAAAACACTCGCTGGGCCCGCTATCGCTGCGGTCGAGAATGGCGACATCGAATTCGTGCCAAAGAATTACGAGAACATGTATTTCGCGTGGATGCGCGATATACAAGACTGGTGCATATCCCGCCAGCTTTGGTGGGGGCACCGCATCCCCGCTTGGTACGATGACGCAGGCGAAGTCTACGTCGCGCACAGCGAAGCCGAGGCCCGCGAAAAATACAAGCTTGCAGATGATGTGACACTGCGCCAAGACGACGACGTCCTCGACACCTGGTTCAGCTCGGGCCTGTGGACCTTCGGCACACTCGGCTGGCCCGAGGCGACAGACGCACTCAAGCGCTACCACCCAACCAGCACGCTGGTGACGGGTTTTGACATCATCTTTTTCTGGGTGGCGCGCATGATCATGCTCACGCTCCACCTGATCAAAGATGAAAACGGCACCCCACAAGTGCCGTTTAAGACCGTGTACATGACCGGGCTGATCCGCGACGAGCAAGGTCAGAAGATGTCCAAGTCCAAGGGCAACGTGCTCGATCCGCTGGACATGATCGACGGCATCGACCTCGACGGCTTGCTGGAGAAACGCACCGGCAACATGATGCAGCCGCAACTTGCTGAGAAGATCGCCAAGAGCACCACCAAAGCCTTCCCTGATGGCATTGCCGCCCACGGCACCGACGCGCTGCGTTTCACTTTGGCGGCCCTCGCCTCAAATGGCCGTGACATCAACTGGGACATGAAACGCCTCGAGGGCTACCGCAATTTTTGCAACAAGCTCTGG
This sequence comes from uncultured Granulosicoccaceae bacterium, assembly GCA_937925815.1. GTDB lineage: Bacteria > Pseudomonadota > Gammaproteobacteria > CALCKW01 > CALCKW01 > CALCKW01. The sequence continues at coordinate 27,791 of CALAMQ010000009.1, forward strand.
AACGCCACGCGCTACGTCATTCAACAAACCGAGTCCGAAGACACCGGACTTGGCAGTGAGCCCGTCGAGCTCTCAGTGGCGGACCGCTGGATGGTGTCGCGCTTGCAACAAGTTGAAGCCGACATCACAGAACACCTCGACGCCTACCGCTTCGACCTCGCCGCCCGCGCAATCTACGACCTGACTTGGAACGACTACTGCGACTGGTACCTCGAGCTGACCAAGCCTGTGATGCAAGGTGACGCAAGCGACGCCGCCAAGCGTGGCTGCCGCCGCACTTTGGTGAGTGTGCTCGAAGCCATCTTGCGACTGGCGCACCCGATCATGCCGTTTATCACTGAGGCGCTGTGGCAGCGCGTCGCACCGCTCGCCGGTGTCGAGGGTGACACCATCATGCACCAGCCCTTCCCAGTCGCGGATCTCGCACTGGTCGACGACAACGCCATCGCCGACATCGACTGGGTCAAAGACGTGGTCAACACCATCCGCCGCATCCGCTCTGAGATGGACATCGCGCCCGCCAAACCGTTGCCTGTTCTGCTGCAACACGGCAGTGACTCAGACGCCACGCGCTTGCAAGCCAACCGCACATTGCTCGATTCACTGGCCCGACTCGAATCCATTGAGTGGCTGGGCGTGGACGACGACGCACCGGTGTCTGCAACCGGGCTGGTCGGCGACATGCGCGTGATGATCCCTCTCGCGGGATTAATTGACCGCGACGCCGAAATTGCGCGTTTGGACAAGGCCATCGCCAAGCTCGACAAAGACGTCGACGTGATCTCGCGCAAGTTGGCCAACGAAGGCTTCACCAGCCGCGCGCCGGCGGCAGTGGTTGAGAAAGAAAAGCAAAAACTCAGCGACGCCGAGTCGGCCCGCGCCACACTCAATGAGGAGCGGGCCCGCATCGAAGCGATGTGAACCGGGCCCCTGCGTCAAGCCATGTTCAAATTGATGTACCGAAATGTGGCGCCAACGCTCAGGCCGCCGCGCGAGAAGTCGCGTGGTTCAATCAGGCAACACCGCCTGCACAACCGCGACCACTGCCAGCACAAACAGCACAGTGCCAATGATGCCGCCAACAATGAAATGGATCAGCTTGCCGCGTTGAAAATCGCGCGCGCGCGCGGCGTCAGACTGAACACCAAAGCCCGCCGCCAGCACACTGCCGATCACGGAAAAAATCCCCGTGCCGCGCGGTTTTGTCGACGGGGAATCGGAATCAGGATCGGGCGTTGTGGACATGGTGGCTACCGTTGGAGAGTTGAACAACTCGCGGGCCATTTTAACAGAGCACAAGGCGCGCTCCTATGAACGCCGTTCAAGACCAAATTGATCCGCTCGCCCAGAGTTACCACGGCCACAACCTGCTGAACCTGATCGCAAGTTTTGAGCGCGCGAGCGGAGGGATGAGCGATTTTGCCGGCGCGCACGGCCTCGATGAAGACGCCCTCGGCGCACAACAACACATTGTGCTGTTGTTGCTCGACGGCCTCGGCGACCGCCTGCTCGCGCGCACCGGACAGGCAACGGGTTTATTCAACACCCACCGCGTCGGCGCGCTGAGCAGTGTGTTCCCAACCACCACCTCGGCTGCGATATCGGCGCTGATGACCGGCCACCCGCCCGGGCAACACGGCGTGCTCGCGTGGCACATGCACCTGCAAGACAGCATCTTCACCACGCTGTTGTGGCGCCACCGCCAACAGAACGGCGCACGCGCGCCACGCGAGAGCGAAGTCTTTCGCGCCGAGCCCGTGTTCGCGCGAATTAAGCGTGAGGGCTTTCAGGTGCACCCGCACTTTTTGGTTGATTCCCCGTTCTCGCGGCGTCATCGCGGCAAAGCCCGTGGTTTTTCCGCGCGCAATCTCAATGAATTACTCGGCCAAATCAACCACATCAGCCAGCGACCAGGACGGACATTCAGCTACGTCTACTGGCCAGAACTCGACAGCTTGGGCCACAAACACGGCGTCGGCAGCGCACAGTGGCGCGACGCGTTTCAGCGCATCGAAAGTGGCGTTGAACAATTGGTCAGCAAACTCCGCGGCCGGCCGGTCACGCTGGTGGTGACAGCGGACCACGGCATGGTCGATGCGCACGGCGGCGCCTGCCAACCCATCTCGAAGCACCCTGAGTTGCTCGACTGCCTCGCGGCGCCGGTCGCCGGTGAACCGCGCGCGGCGTTTTGCCGCGTCAAGGCAGAGCGCCTCGATGAATTTGATGCACTGTGTCGCGAGCGCCACAGCGACACCCTCTACTCATTGCCCGTGGCGGAGGCCTTTTCACGCGGCTTGTTTGGACCTGACCCAGACCTCAGCCTGCAAACCCGCGCTGGCGACCGCATCTTATTGATGCAAGACAAACACACTTTGGTTGAAGTCCTGCCGGGCGAAGAATTGCCAAGCATGGTTGGCGTACACGGCGGCCTGCACCAAGATGAAATCGACATACCACTAGTGGTCATCAACACCGATTGACCCGCGCAACACAGAGACAACCCAAGGCCGATGATCCCCACCGCGCGCAGCCAAGCACCGCAGCGCAGACGCCACGTCACCGTGGCCCTGCTGGTGTTGCTGTGCGCCTTGCTATCGCCGATGCCAGCGGCAGCAACCGTGCCGACACTGCCACGGCCTGCAAGCCTCGAGCCCTGGGTCGCGTTCTGGACTGAGATCTACGGCTCTAGGCACGACGGCGTGCTGACCCTGCACGACAGCCGCGACGTCGGCATCGTCTACGGCGTGCTCGAGACGCCACCGGGCCAGAGCTTGGAGTCACGTCGCCAACGGGCTGAGCCTGAGATCGAAGCGTTCCGCAAGGCACTGCGCGACGTTGCAAGCGGTGCACCCGCCGCGACCTCCGCCTACCACCAACGTGTGATCTCGCTGTGGGGTCCAGACCTCGACCCCATTGCGCTGATCGACGCGAGCGAGAACATCCGTTTCCAAGTGGGCCATGCCACGGCCTTCAGAGATGCGCTGGTGCAATCACGCCGCTGGCGCCCGTGGATCAACCGCGTGCTCGACACCCACCAACTGCCGCGCGCTCTCGGTGCCATTCCGTTTGTTGAATCGTTTTTCAGGCCGGAGGTGGCACCGGACTCAGGTGCTCGCGGTATCTGGCAGTTCACGATGCCTGCGGCAAGACGCGACATGCACGTCGGCGACGGGATCGACGAGCGCATGAGTTATTACAAATCAACACTCGCCGCTGCTCGACTGCTCGCCCACAACCTCAACATCACGCGTCGCTGGCCGCTTGCGGTCACAGCGTACAACCACGGCACAGCCGGCGTCCTGCGCGCGGTGCGACAACACAAGACACGTGACCTCGGCCACATCGCGCGGCATTTCATTGACCCAGATTTTGGTTTTGCCTCGCGCAACTTCTACGCCCAAGTACTGGCAGCAGCCCATGTGGAGAGTCAGCAATCGCGTTATTTCAGCGACCTGCCGTCTCCGGAAGACAGACCAACCCGCTATGCCCTCACGCTCGACTTGCCAAGCTCCTTGCGCGAGATTTCCATCGCCGAAAACATCAGCCTAAAAGCGCTGACGGCGGCCAACCCGGACATCATTGATACGCGCTATCAAAGCCGAAGCCGCCTGCCCGCAGGCTTTACGGTATTCGTCAACTGCATCAACGACTGCCCGGACCCCAACGCGACAAAAGCAAACCCCGACACCGACACACCCGCGCCCACCGTACCGCAGGTGACCGTCGCGGCGGGCGACACGCTTGGCCATATCGCACTGCGGGTCGGCAGCAGCGTCGCTGAACTCGCGCGCGCCAACCAACTCGACATCAGCAAGCCGCTTCGCATCGGGCGCACCTTGCGGGTGCCCGGCGCAACAGCCGTTTCAACGTACATCCAATTTCCACCCGAACTGCAACTCGACAGCGACTACGACAACGCCCCGGCAAACCCGCAGCACATGCCAGTGCTGCGACCAACGCTTGTTGAAAACAGCGAGGCGCTCACGCGTGCCCTGCGCGAGACACGCCCTCAGTTGCCGGACAATCCCGGCACCGTCAAACTACCCAACGCGGTGCAGTACGCCCTTGAGGGTGACACCCTCACGCTGTTGAACGGAGAGTCAACGGGTCTGATTGCCTTGTGGCTTGAGATCGACACCGCGTCACTGCACCGGCTCAACAACCTTGGCAAACAAGCTGTACTCGATATCGGCCACCGGCTCACCCTCGCCTTTGACCACGTCACACCGGTTGAATTTGAACGCCGACGGCTGCGGCATCACCGCGACAAACAATACGCCTGGTACCAGGATTGGCGTATTGACGGCACGCTTGAGTACATCATCAAGCCGGGCGACCGACTCTGGCGCATCGCCGACAAACAGTTCAACGTGCCGCAGTGGTTGCTGCTTGAATACAACCCCGATCTCGACTTCACCCGCGTCAGAGCCGGTTCAGCACTGATTTTGCCGCGTGCTATCCCCCGCGAGAGCACAAACCGTGAATCCTGAAAACGCAGATATCACCGCTCTCGTGCTCGCAGGCGGACGCGGCAGCCGCATGGGAGGCGTCGACAAAGGCCTGACCGAGCTCGGCGGCAAAGCCCTGGTGTCGCACAGCCTCGAACGCCTAGCACCGCAAGTTGGCACAATTTTGATCAACGCCAACCGCAGCGCCGAGCAGTACGCAGCCTTTGGCTGGCCAGTGATTCCAGACAACAACCCGGACGAATTCGCAGGCCCGCTCGCGGGCATGCTGGCCGGCCTTGAGCACTGCACCACACAATGGTTGTTGACCGCGCCGTGTGACTCGCCGTGGATACCGCCCGACTACGCAAGCCGCATGCTGACGGCCGCAACCGACGCCAAGGCACGGATCGCGATGGCGAGCGACGGCCAGCGCCACCAGCCGGTCTTTTGCCTCATAAACCGTGAATGCGTCGACAGTTTGCGGCAGTTTCTGGACGCAGGCGACCGAAAAATCGACCTTTGGACACGCCGTGAAGGCGCAGCAGAAGCGGTGTTCAGCGATCCATCCGCATTCATCAACATCAATACCCCCAACGACTTACGCCGAAACGACACCCGATAGCATTTTTGCCGATCTGGCATAGCGATTTGTCGGCAGGTGGCGCTAACCTAAGAGATAGCTGTGCCGTAGCGTGTGACCATCGCGGTCACACCAGTCGGCCGCCCGCCAATTTTGTGAGGACCTGGATATGACACTTGATCTCAACGATGTGATCGCCAAAAACAAAGCCAACGTCTGGCACCACCTGAGCTCTCACAAGCCCTACGAGGCGGGCAAAAACCCGATGGTGATCGTCAAAGGCGACGGCATGCAGGTCTGGGACGCAACCGGCCACGAATTCACCGACGCAGTCTCAGGCGGCGTCTGGACAGTCAACGTCGGCTACGGCCGCGAGCGTATCGCCAACGCCGTGCGCGACCAGCTGGTGCAGATGAATTACTTCGCCGGTGCCATGGGCAGCATTCCGGGCGCACTCTTCGCCGAGCGGCTGATTGAAAAGATGCCTGGCATGTCACGCGTCTACTACGCCAACTCAGGCTCCGAAGCCAACGAGAAGGGATTTAAGATCGCGCGGCAAATTGCGCACATGCGCAGCGGCGGCAAAAAACACAAAATCATTTACCGCGACCGCGATTACCACGGCACCACCATCAGCACGCTCAGCGCCTGCGGCCAAGAAGAGCGCAAAATGCAATACGGCCCCTTTACACCGGGCTTCGTTGAGATGCCACACTGCCTTGAGTACCGCTCACAGTGGGGCGACGTGCCAGACTACGGCGTGCGTGCTGCAAGAGAACTCGAACGGATCATTCTCGAAGAAGGCCCGGACACCGTTGGATCGTTGTGCCTCGAGCCGATCACCGCCGGCGGCGGCGCTATCGTCCCACCCGAAGGTTACTGGGAGACGATCCAAGAGATCTGCAAAAAGTACGACGTGCTGCTGCACATTGATGAAGTGGTTTGCGGCGTTGGCCGAACCGGCACGTGGTTTGGATACCAACACTACGGTGTCAAACCTGACATTGTGACCATGGCCAAAGGCGTCGCCAGCGGCTACGCGGCCATCGCCTGCACCGTCACAACCGAAGACGTGTTCCAAGCGTTCAACAACGACGACGACCGCATGGGCTACTTCCGCGACATCAGCACCTTCGGCGGCTGCACCGCGGGCCCCGCGGCGGCGCTTGAGAACATGAACATCATCGAAGAAGAAGGCCTGCTCGAGAACACCGTCACGCAAGGTGACTACCTCATGCAGAGCCTGCAGGAGTTGCAAAACAAGCACCCGATCATCGGTGAAGTGCGTGGCAAAGGCCTCTTCGCCGGCATCGAACTGGTGCAAGACCGCAAAACCAAAGAACCGGTCCACGAGTCCATCCCAATGGCCATCGCCGCAGACACCCTGCAAAACGGCGTCATGATCGGTCGCACCAACCGCAGCTTCGAGAAGCACAACAACTGCCTGTGCCTGAGCCCCGCGCTGATCGCGACCAAAGACGACATCGACCGCATCGTCACATCAATCGACAACGCGCTGGATAAGCACGGCAAAGTCTAAGACTCGCCCGCGCCACCTCGGCGCAACGCACTGCCAAGGGGCCGCACACTGCGGCCCTTTTTCGTTTGTATCCAGCAGCGCGATTTTGCGAGAGACGAAATCCGAACCCGTACACACCACGTCCATCCAGGCACTGATGCCATTGCCGCTCACACAGCCAATTCCGCATCACCATCCCTGTGGTAATGTATCGACGCGATTCGCTCGCTTGACGCGGGCGCATATTAACTTGGCAACCACAATTCAGGGAGCACTTGCATGGCGGCGATGATTTTGGGTTTATGGCTCTGGGCGTTCGTGCACTTTGTGCCCTCGATGGCACCCGGCATCAAAGCTGACTGGAAAGCCAAGCTCGGTGTGGGGGGTTACGTTGCCAGCTTCTCGCTGTTGATTGTGTTGTCGATTGTGCTCATCGTCCTTGGTTGGCGTTCAATGGAGCCGATCACGCTCTACACCCTGCCGCCTTTCGTGCGTCACATCAGCATGGCGATGATCCTGCTTGCCTTTGTATTGATCGTGACCGGCCGCTACCCCTCTCGCATTGCGCAGCGCGTGCGTCATCCGATGTTGATCGGATTCAAAATCTGGGCAGTGGCACACCTGCTGGTTAACGGTGACACACGCTCGGTATTGCTGTTTGGCAGCTTGCTGATTTGGTCCATCGTCAACGTAATTTCCATCAACCGCCGTGACGGCAAATCTCCCCCGGACGCACAACCACTCAGCCTGCCGCTCGACATTGGCCTGATGATCATGAGCGTAATTGTTTACGCCTGCGTCGCGGTTTATGCGCACCCATGGTTGAGTGGCGTTGCACTGATGTGATGGCTTTCTCCACGCTGATGCAGCTGCTGCGTGAGAATGCGGTTTCGCTGTCTTTTTAGGACTGTGAGTCCGTCATGGCAAGCTCGAACCATTAAACGCACGGCCACCCATGAGTGAATCCGTTTTCTTCGCTGTTGTCTTTGCCGCCCTGCTTCACGCCGCGTGGAATGCGCTGGTAAAGGGCGGCGCTGATAAGGTCATGAGCATGGGGGCGGTGGTGCTTGGTCAGGCGCTGTTTGCGCTG